>CAYMOV010000003.1:0-89289 GCA_964392085.1 uncultured bacterium | reverse complement strand
GGCACTTCGACTTGGAGACCCGGATCCGGTCCGCGGCCCCGGCGGCCTTGACGGCTTCCTTCAGCTTCTCGGCCAGTTCCTTGCCGCAATGGGTCCCCCCGCAGGAAACCCGCTCCCCCGCCGGGCGCTCATTCACGCAGACGAAGACGTACTTCTCGAAATCGGGCTGGGAGGCCTGCATGGGCTTTAGTCCTTATGGAGCATCTTGAAGGCGTGGTTCCAACCCCCGGTTTTCGTACCGTACAGGACCCAGGCCATGCACATGGGTTCCAGGTACCGGCTGGCCTCAATGCCCCCGAGGTCCACGACGCCCCAACCGAATTCCCTCAACATGATCCCGGTCTCCTTCTTGGCTTCCTCATCGTTGCCCGCGATGAACATGTCGGGGGGACCTCCCGGGAAATCCGGCTTGTACATGTGGGCATTGCCCACCGTGTTGAACGCCTTCACCACCCGGGCCCTGGGAAGGAGGGCCTGGACCCTCTCCCCGAGGGAATCATCGTGGCCCAGGTACAGCTCCGGTTTGCCCGTATCGAACTTGAGGGGGTTCGTCGTGTCCAGGACCACCTTATTCTCGAAACCGACCGAACCGACCTGCATGAGAACGCCTTCGGTGGCGATCCCCAAGGTGGCCAGAACAATGCCGTCGGCCCAAAAGGTGGTCTCGGCGAAGGTCCCCACGGAGGCCTCCGGGCCGCCCTGATGAGCCCAGGCGAGCGCCTTCTCATTGGTCGCCGACCGGGAACCCATGCGGACGCTATGACCGGTCTTCAAGAACGCGTTTCCCAACGCCTTCCCGACGTCGCCCGTCCCCAATATGCCGATCTTCTTGTTCATGCCTTACCCCCGTTTTCAGGTGGGGACAGCATGGTGCCAAGCGGGACGAATATCAAGACATCCTTGCCACCAGGACCAGTCCCGCCAGGATCAGCAGGGCCCCGACGGCGCGGGAAGCGATCCGGTCGCGTTCGCCCAGGAGATAAATGCTCAATAAAAAGCCCACAACCATATTGATCCGCACCAAGGCGCTCACCCGGCCAACAGGCGCCAGGTTGAGGGCCGAGTAATAACAGACGGTGGCCACCCCCGATAAAAGGATCAAAAGGGCGTTTCGGTGGACGTTGCGGGCGAGGCCGGAGGCCTGGATTTGCCCGGTCCAAAACCCGGAAACCGTCGAGGCGGTGGCCCCCACGAAAAAGGCGAAACAGGCGTGCGGCGCCCAACCACTTTCAGCGATCACCCACTTGCTGGCCAGTCCGCTTCCCGTGCCGATGACCGCGGTCCAGAAGCCCCACCAGGACCAATGTCCGCGCCAAAAGAGCCAAAGCGCGCCCGCCACCACGAACAAGGACCCCAGGGCCAACGGGAGCGTCAAGGTTTCACCCAGGAGCCAGGCGGCCGCGAGGACCGTAAAGAACGGCGTGGTGTTGGAGAGCGCGTAGGTGGAGTAATAGTCCCGCCGGGCGCCCCGGGCCAGTGTCCAGACGCTCAGGCTCTCCAGCATGCCGCTGAAGGTCCCGGCGGCCCACCATTTCCAGGAGAAGGCGTGCCATTGGGACCAAGTGAAGGGGACCAGGAGAAAGGCCACTCCCCAACGCAGGCTCGCGGTGAAGACCACCGCGCCTTCCACTTGGACCTTTTTCTTGATGCCGGAGGTCCAAAAGGCGTTGAAGACGCCGGAACCAAGGGAAAGGAGGATCCAATTCAAGCCAAGCTCCGAATTCGCGGTTTGCGGATAGCGGTTGGCGGTTAGGAACAACTTAAAACCAAATCAGTCCCATCCGCTATCGGCCACCCGCCATACGCAGATTTTAGGAGACAACCACGAGCGCCCAATCCCGGCAGGATGAGGCGCCCTTCAAAGACCTTGGGCGCCAATCCCCGCGTTCGCGCAGGAGATCATAGCTGAAGAAGAAGCCAAACAGGAGGTCGGCCCGCACCAAGGGGTTCAACTTCAAGGTGGAAGCGTGGGAGAGGGCGTTGTAGAGAAGGACGGTGTCCACCAGGGACCGGAAGGCCAAAGCGCCAAAACGGGATTGGCCAGGGCAATCCGGTAGGTCCTGGAAAAAACCGGCAGCCAAGGACCTGGACATCCACAACGTCACGGGGTCACTACGAATCCGCTGGGAGAGGGGATCGTCGTGATATCGAAGGGTTCGAGGGGGACCCTCTTACTCACCTTGAGGGACTTGGATGGAGGGGTAATGCTGTTCCCATACCAGGAGATTTGGTAATACGGCTGGAGCTTCCCGAACTTGATCTTGCTGTCGATGCGATAGGCCTGAATGACCCGGTTTCCCACCCGGTAGGTCTTAACGCCCCGGTTCACGAAATCGATATGGATCTTGGCGTTCTTGATCCAGGTGACGGCCTTGCCGTCATAGGTCCAGGTGTCCCCTTCCTTCATGGGGAATTGGATGACCTTCAGGGGAGGTTCAAAATGGGCGGTAATGTGACCCAAAAAGGAGAGGGGGCGACGGGTCCGGAACATATAAAGCCCGTCCACGCTCTCCTGGATCCAATAGGACAGCTTCCGGAGGGGGGCATTGACCCGGATGGCGGTGACGCCTTTCCCCAGGTTTTCGGGCCCGACGGGGTCCAACTCTTCCCGCAGCCAATACCCCTCCTCGACAAAGGCGGCCTGCTCATAGACCCGGGGACTGCCCGGGACCAGGGTGATGAAGGGTTCCGTGGTCGGCTGGGGCAGGATCCTGCTTTTAGCGGGAGCCTGCCCCGGCGTCCAGCCGAGCCAGATCGCCAGCAGGATCAGCGCGAGGGGTTTAGGAAGCAACCGGTTCGTTTTCAAATTGAGAGGTCCCTTCGTTCAAAACCCAGGATTTCATCGAGGCGAACTTACCCTTCTGGATGGAGAGGATGATATAGGAAAAACCCGGCCACGCGGCCTGCCGATCGGTCTCGGAGGCCTGGTCCGGGTGGTCGGGATGGGTGTGGAAGATCCCCACCACGTCCAGGCCCCGGTCCCGGGCCGCCTTTTCCCCCTTGAGGTAGTCCTTCGGGTCCATGTCGTAGCGTGTTTCCGGCTTGAGTTTATTGAGGTTCCCGCACTCGTAGACGTCGCTGACCACCCGGGGCGAGCCGTCCTTGCCGAACATGAGACCGCAGACCTCGTGGGGGTAACCCTTCTCCCCGATCTCGACCAACTTCCCCATGGCTTGCTTCTCGAACCGGATCAATGTCAATTTCCTTTGGCGAATTATCTTTCAACCCGTGAATTCGCGCTAACAGCAGTCCAGCTCAACCAGTCTCTGCCGTTCGCGGGGGGTACACAGGGGGGAAAGCCCTGTGAGAGTCACTGGAGGAGGTCCCGCATAACGTTATTCCCAAACGCGAGTGGTGAGGTATTTATCCCCCGAGTCGGGGAACACCGTTACGACGCACCCGGTCTTGATCTCCCTCGCTAGTTGGACAGCCCCCGCCATGGCGGCCCCGCAGGACAACCCCCCCAGGATGCCTTCCTCCCGGGCCAGGCGCTTCACCCAATCGTAGGCCGCGTCGGTGTCCACGCTGATTTTCCGGTCAAAGGCCTTCTCGTCGTAGATCCCGGGACGGATGGAGGAGGCCATGTGCTTTAAACCCTCCAGGCCGTGGAACGGCTCGGAGGGCTCGAAGCAGACCACCTGGACCTCCGGGACCAGTATCTTCAGGCGGCGGCCGGTCCCCATGAGGGTGCCGCTGGTGCCGACGCCCGCGGCGAAATGGGTGAGGCGGTCCCCCACCTGGGAGAAGATCTCCTCGGCGGTGGTTCGGGCATGGGCCTCGGGATTCTCGGGGTTGTTGTACTGGTCGGGAACGTAGTACCGGTCCGGATCCTCGGCCTTGAGCTTGTGGGCCAAATGGATCGCGCCGTCGGAACCGTCCATGGAACTGGAGAAATGCACCTCCGCGTTGAAGGAGCGGAGGATTCGCTTTCGTTCCTCGCTGCAATTCTCCGGGATGGCCAGGACGACCTTTCGGCCCAGGGCCGCCCCCAACATGGCGTAGGCGATGCCGGTGTTGCCGCTGGTGGCGTCCAGGACGGCCTTGTCCCCCGTCAGCTCGCCCTTTCGGATCCCCTCGGACAGCATCCGGAAGGCCGGCCGGTCCTTCACGGACCCGCCGGGATTGAAGGATTCCAATTTGGCGTAAAGTTCGACCCCGGGCACGCCGTGGCTCCTCAGGCGGACCAGCGGGGTCCGTCCGATCAGCTGGGTGACGTTATCGTAGATCCGCTCGGGCATCAGGGTTTCCCGCTTGAGTTGGTCCGGCCGTGGAACCCACAACGTATCAAGCCGGCCCCTTAAAAACAAGAAGCCCGGGGCCCTTTCGGGCGCCCGGGCTTCCAAAAACCACGATCAGAGGTTGTAGAAGGTTTCCCGGCCGCGGAACACCGCCGCCTCGCCCAGTTCCTCCTCGATGCGCAGGAGCTGGTTGTACTTCGCGATGCGGTCCGTACGGGACGCCGACCCGGTCTTGATCTGCCCCGCGTTGGTGGCCACCGCGATGTCCGCGATGGTCGAGTCCTCGGTTTCCCCGGAACGGTGGGAGATGACCGCCGTGTAGCCTGCCTGCTTGGCCATCTCGATGCATTCCATCGTCTCGGTCAGGGAACCGATCTGGTTGACCTTGACGAGGATCGAGTTGGCGATGCCCTTCTCGATGCCGGTCTTGAGGCGCTGGGTGTTGGTGACGAAAAGGTCGTCACCCACGATCTGGATCTTGCCCGCCAAGCGGTCGGTGAGCTTCTTCCAACCGTCCCAGTCGTTCTCGTCCAGCCCGTCCTCGAGGGAGATGATGGGGTACTTCTCCACCATCTTGGCGTAGAACTCCACCATGTCGGCCGCGCTCTTCTCCTTGACGGCCTCGGCCTCCATGACGTACTTTCCGCCCTTGTAGAAGCTGGAGGAGGCGGCGTCCAGGGCGATCCAGGCGTCCTTGCCGGCCTTGTAGCCGGCCTTGTCGATGGCCTCCAGGATGACCTGGATGGCCTCTTCGTTCGACTGGAGGTTCGGCGCGAATCCGCCCTCGTCGCCGACGGACGTGTTCAACTTGCGGCCCTTCAGGACGGCCTTGAGGGCGTGGAACACCTCGGCGCCCATGCGGAGGGCCTCCTTGAAGGTGGGTGCACCGGCGGGCATCACCATGAATTCCTGGATGTCCACATTGTTGTCGGCATGTACGCCGCCGTTGATGATGTTCATCATCGGGACCGGCAGGGTGTGACCATGTCCGCCGCCCAGGTACTGGTAAAGGGGCAGTTTCGCGGAGATCGCGACGGCCTTGGCGGCCGCCATGGAGACGCCCAGGATGGCGTTGGCGCCCAGCTTGGCCTTATTGGGGGTGCCGTCCAGTTCGATCATCAGGTGGTCGAGGCTCCGTTGCTTCTCGGCGTCGAAACCCACCAGCTTGGGTGCGATCTTCTTGTTCACGTTCTCCACGGCCTTGAGGACGCCCTTCCCCAGGTACCGCTTCTTGTCGCCGTCACGAAGTTCCACGGCCTCGAACTCGCCCGTCGAGGCGCCCGAGGGTACGGCCGCGCGGCCGAGGGAGCCGTCCTTCAACAGGACGTCCACTTCCACGGTGGGATTGCCGCGGGAATCCAAGATTTCCCGGGCCACGATTTGATCGATGAGACGCTTCATGTTTCCTCCATTTAAGGTAGGGACTAATTCAGGAAGAGGGTGGATTTTAACCGTCCACCCCACCCCTGACAAGCCGACCCAACACCGAGGGTTATAGCCCCCGGCAGGGGGCGCAAGGTATGACGAACATCAAAACCGACCCACTTCACCGCAAAACCGCGACAACACAGGGACCACAGGGTTCACAGGGACTACAAATACATGATCAGTGATTTTCGAAATCCAGGCCTTCCCTGTGGTCTCTGTGGTCCCTGTGTTTCAAAGGTGATTTTTTCTAGAAGCTCGACAGGTCGTTGAACGCCAACCCCGTCACCAGCTTCGGGTAGAAGAAAGTGGACTTTTGGGGCATGCGCTCGCCGGCGCCGGCGACGTCCCGGAGTTGTCCGATCCGGGTGGGGTTGAGGAAGAACACCGTTCCAGATTTCGCCAAGCGCAGTCGTTGGATCGCCTCGTTGGCCTTTGCGGTGAACACCAAATCCTGTTCCGCACGTTCCTTCGTGATGCCCAGGTGGGGTTCCAGGATCAAGCGGTGCAGGAGCGTGACGTCCAGGCCGCGCTGGGCCTGGGACAATCCCGCCAGGGGCTTGGACGCCATGGCGGCCTTGGTGAAGGTCACCAGGTATAGCTTGCGCCCGTCGAAGGAGACGCCGATGGTCGGGGACTTCTTCCCGACCTTCGCCAATTCCTCCATGGGTTGGGGGTTCGACAGGTTGCCCGGGGCCCGGACCACCTTGGCCACCTTCTCCAGGGCCTTCAGGAACTCCACCGGGTCCTCGATCTTGCCCGGGGCCAGGCAGCGGTGCGTCGGAAGGATCACCAGGCCCGGGTCCTCCATGGCCACGAACATCATCATCACGAAATCGTAGGGCTTGGAGCCGGGGTCCGAAAGGTCCGTCTTGCGCCGCTCGGCCTGGTAGGCCAGGGCGGTCTCGTAACGGTGGTGCCCGTCGGCGATGAAGAGCGTGACTTCCTCCATTCGGCCCTGGATCTCCGCGAGGACCGCCGGGTCGGAGATCCGCCAGACCTCGTTCAACACATCGGCGGGGTACTTCGCTTCCAGGTCCGGGGGACCCGTCATGGCGCGGGCCAACATTTTCGAGACTCCGACCTTGTCGGAATAAAGCGAGAAGATCGCGCTGAAGTTCGCCTGGGCCGCGGTGGTCAACTTCAGCCGGTCGGCCTTGGGGCCCGCCAGGGTGAACTCATGGGCCAGGATGCCGCCTTTGGACCGGCCGAAGGCCTCCAATTGGGAAAGGCCGAGGAACCCGGTCCGCTTGTAGGTCTTCCCCTCCACCTTGAAGGTCTGCCGGTAGGCGTACAGGGAGGGCTCCGGGTCGCGCTCGAGGGTCCCGTTCTCCCGCCAAAGCTTCAGGGTCTTGGCCGCGGAGGCGTAGTCGGACAGCTTGTGGTTCTCCACGCTGGGGTTGCCCAGGATGAGGCGGATCGCGTTGACGGGATCCGATTTCAGGAGCTGTTGCTTCATCTCCTTGGAGATGACGTCGTATG
Source organism: uncultured bacterium (assembly GCA_964392085.1). Lineage (GTDB taxonomy): Bacteria > Oederibacteriota > Muellerivitia > Muellerivitales > Muellerivitaceae > CAYMOV01. The sequence continues at coordinate 82,144 of CAYMOV010000003.1, read as the reverse complement.
GGGGGGCCAAGAGCCGGGAGGCCTTTTTACGGAGATCCTGGGAATAACGGAGTGCCCTAAACGGAAGGATGCGCGCCATGGTGACCTCATGAAAGGATCCGGGCGTCCCGCCGGGCGGAGTTAAAAATGCCCCGGGAGGATAAAATCCCCCCGGGGCGTTCCGGCTCCCGGTGTTCGGCTCGGTTGTTCTGTTCAGGCAGCTGTAAAAGTCTGGGTTAGGATTCCTTTTTGGACTTGTCCCGGGCCATCACCTTCTTGACCTCGTCCATGAACGCGGTGATGTCCTTGAATTGGCGGTACACCGAGGCGAACCGCACGTAGGCCACGTCGTCGAGTTCCTGGAGCTTGCGCATGACCATCTCGCCCACCTCGGTCGAGTTGATTTCCTTGACCGTCTTTTCCTGGAGGATGTTCTCGATCTCGTCGACCGCGGCCTCGATGCGCTCGGCCGGCACGGGGCGTTTCTCGCAGGCCTTTCGGATGCCCGCCACGATCTTCAGGCGGTCGAAGGGTTCCCGGCGTCCGTCCCGCTTCACCACCATCGGAAGGATGTCCTCGATCTGCTCATAGGTCGTGAAGCGCTTCTCGCACTTCATGCATTGGCGGCGGCGACGGATGGCCGATCCGCCCTTGGAAGGGCGGGAATCCATGACTCGGTCTTCCTGGTGTCCGCAAAACGGGCATTTCATCGAGGGCTCCTGGTTGGTGTCGGTTGGGTTTTGGTCGGGGACCCGGTTGTGGTGTCCCGGGACATCCCCACAAGACGCGGGATTATACCACAGGCGGGAGTACCAGCCCAATCAAACACGCTAACAGAAGTGTCTGTTTATTCGTGATTTCCCAGGGGTCTACTAGGCCTAGAATCGAAGCGGTTTTGAAAGCCTATTTGAACATCCCACACCTCGCAACATGCGGGAGAAGGCGAGGGGTGCGGATAATACTGATTTGACCACCCTAGTCCCATCCCTCTACCCACATGGGAGAGGCCGCCATACGTAAGCAAGGGTTGTTTTAGGGATTCTTAATTACAAACAGGCTAAATCCAGCTAACCACACTTAGAGGAAACCCTGACCTTTATCGCAATTCGGGATGTCGAATATAAGAATAAGTCATCATTATGAATATTATTAAGAACGGGAGCAATATCAGCAACACTAGAGATTTAAAGAGCACTTCCCAAATTTTTGGTTTTCTAGAATTTAAATTATCCCACCATGAGCCCATGCTGTTATTTTTCCAATTCCACGATGCCATTGATTGATACCAAAACATTAAATGCACTGGAATAAAAAGCATAACCAATATCCCCAACAAAACCAAATATCCTTTTATATACCAGGGGAGCGAATGCAATACTCACCTCCGAATCACTCTCAACATTCTCAGGGGATGATTTCGGTGCCGATTCCCTGAGGGGTGAATATCTCCAATAAAAGGGCGTGGGGAACCCGGCCGTCGATGATGTGGGTCTTCTTCACCCCGGCCCTCACGGCGGTCAGGCAAGCGTCGGTTTTGGGGATCATGCCGCCGCCCAGCACCCCGCGCTTCACCAGCTTGGGGATGTCCTTGGACTTGAGGCTGTGGATCAGGGTGGAGGGGTCGTCCTTCTTTTTGCAGATGCCGGGTACATCGGTCAAAAAGACGAGTTTCTCGGCCTTGAGCGCCGCCGCGATGGACCCGGCGGCCTCGTCGGCGTTCACGTTGTAGGTGTTGCCCGCCTTGTCCACGCCCAGGGGCGCGATCACGGGGATGAAAAGGTCCCGGTCGAGGGTCTCCAAGACCCGGGTGTTGACCTTAACGACCTTACCGACGAACCCGATGTCCTGGCCGGTCCTGGACTTGACGCGGGCGGCCTCGAGCATGTGGCCGTCCTTGCCCGAGAGGCCCACGGCCTGCCCGCCCAGCTGGTGGATGACGTTCACCAGTTCTTTGTTGATCTTCCCACCCAGCACCATTTCGACCACTTCCATGGTGGCGGCGTCGGTGAACCGCAACCCATCGATGAATTTCGTGGGGATCTTGAGCTTCTCGAGCATCCGGCTGATGTCCTTGCCGCCGCCATGGACCACCACGGGGCGCAGCCCGACGTACTTGAGAAGCACGATGTCCTGGAGGGTGCTGCGGAGTTCGTCGTCGCCCGACCGCGTGGACCCGCCGTACTTCACCACGACGGTGGCGCCGGCCCACTTACGGATATAGGGCAGGGCCTCAACGAGGACTTGGGCCTTGAGGATCGATTCTTTCATCTCGCGCCGTTCCGGATTCGTGGTGTCCGACGGGATATTTTAGGGCGAAGGGTGCCGACTGGAAATTGAATAATCGGAAACAGGGAGCCCGTTCGAACGGGCCGCCCGATTTCAAGGGGCATTCCGAAGGATTCCCGACGGCCACTCGTCAGGCGGGAGGGGTTTCCACAGCCGCCGAGGGCGCAACCGCCACAGGAACCGGGGACACCAAAGCCGGCGCGGCCCCGGAAGCCGGGGCGGCGCCGGGTGGCGCGCCCTCCGCCGCCTCGGGGTTCGGCATTTCCTTGTAGTCGCATTCCTTGTTCGGGCAGGCCACATGGGGCCCCAGGGTTTTGGTGAACTTCTCCACGACGTAGGGGCTCGCGCAAAGCGGGCAGGCCCGGTTGATGGGCTTGTACCAGGAGATGAACTTGCAGTCGGGGTACTTATTGCAGCCGTAGAACACCCGGCCCATCCGGGCGCGGCGTGACACCACTTCCCCGCCGCAGTTGAGCGGACAGATGATCCCCAGGCTGATGGCCTTGGTGGACTTGCAGTCCGGGTAGCGGCTGCAGGCCAGGAACCGCCCGTAACGACCCATCCGCACCTGCATGGGGCTCTCGCACTTCGGGCACTTCTCGTCGGTGGCGATGGGCTCCTCGGGCACGATGGACCCGTCGGTGGTCTCCTTCAGGCCCCGGGTGCTCTTGCAGTCCGGGTAGCCGGAACAGGCCAGGAACTTCCCGTGGCGCCCCCACTTCGCCACCATCATCTTGCCGCACTTCTCGCAGGGGATCTCGGTCATGATTTCGATCTTCTCTTCACCGATCAGCTTCACGGCCTCTTCCAAGGTCACCTTGAAGGTCGCGTAGAACTCCCCGAGGACCTCGCGCCATTGGCGTTCCCCGCCCTCGATCTGGTCGAGGCCGGCTTCCATGGTGGCGGTGAATTGGTAGTCCAGGATGTTCGGGAAGTTCTTCAGGAGCAGTTCGATGACCAGGTTCCCCAGTTCGGTCAGGAAGAACCTGCCGCCGTCCTTGGAGCAGTACCGGCGGAACTGGATGGTCTCGAGGGTGGGGGCGTAGGTCGAGGGGCGCCCGATGCCCATCTCCTCGAGGGTCTTGATCATGGAGGCGTCGGTGTAGCGCGGGGGCGGCTGGGTGAAGTGCTGTTCCGGCTTGGGTTCCTTCCAGTCCACCTTCTCGCCCTGTTCCACCTTGGGCAATTGGGCCACCGCCGCGTCCTCGGCGTTTTCCTCGGCCTGGGGGACGCCCTTGGCCTTGGTGTCCTCGTCGGCGGTTTCCTCATAGATTCGGGTGAACCCGTCGAAGATCTTCTCGGTGCCGGTGGCCCGGAACATGCAGCCGGCGCCCTCCACGTCCACCGAGGTGATGGCGAAGCGGGCGCTCGTCATCTGGCTGGCCAGGAAGTCCTCCCAGATGAGCTTGTAGAGCTTGAACTGCTCCGGGGCGAGGTACTGCTTCATCTGGTCCGGCGTGCGGAAGACGCTGGTGGGGCGGATGGCCTCGTGGGCGTCCTGGACCTTGGCCCCGGGCTTCCCGGAAACCCGGTCGGCCAGTTCCACGTATTGGGCCCCGAAGGTCTCGCCGATGTACTTGGCGGCCTCGGCCCGGGCCTCGGGGGAGATGCGCTTGGAGTCGGTCCGCATGTAGGTGATCAAACCGACGGGTCCTTGGGATCCGATGTCCACGCCCTCATAGAGGCCTTGGGCGATGGACATGGTCTTCCGGGCGCTGTATTTGAGCTGTTTATAGGACTCCTGCTGCAGTTTGGAGGTGGTGAAGGGGAATGGCGCCTTCTTGGAACGTTCCGACCGGTTCAAAGCGGCGACCTTGAAGTCGCCCTTGGTCAGGCGTTCGATCAGGGCCTCGGTTTCGGCCTGGGCCTTCAGCTCAGGCTTGGCCCCGTCGATCTTGGACAGTCGGGTGTGGAGGACCTGTTTGCCGGCCGTCAGGAAGTCGGCTTCCAGGGTCCAATATTCCTCCGGCTTGAAACCGGCGATTTCCTTCTCGCGCTCGTAGATCAGGCGGAGCGTCACGGACTGCACGCGTCCGGCCGAGAGACCCCGCCGGATGTGCTTCCAAAGCAGGGGGCTGATGCCGTATCCCACCAGGCGGTCCAGGACCCGTCGGGCCTGCTGGGCGTTGACCATGTTGAGGTCGACTTCCGCCGGCGCCAGGATGGCCTCCTGGATGGCGTTCTTGGTGATTTCATTGAGGCGGAGCCGGTACATCGGCGGGGGCGGAGAGCCGTCCTTACGGTTCTTCAGGAAGTTGGAGATGTGCCAGCCGATGGCTTCCCCTTCGCGGTCCGGGTCCGTCGCGATGTAGATGGACTTGGCCTTCTTGGCCGCGTTCTTCAGCTCCTTAATAATGGAGGCTTTGCCGCGGATGGCGATGTATTGGGGCTCGAAGTTGTTCTCGAGGTCCACCCCGAGCTTGCTCTTGGGCAGGTCGATCAAATGGCCCTTGGAGGCCAGGACCATGAAATCATGGCCCAGGTATTTGTTGATGGTCTTGGCTTTGGAGGGGGACTCGACGATGACGAGTTGTTTGCCCGCGCCGGAGGGGGCCCGGGGTTTCTTGGCGGCCTTGGGGGCGTTAGGATCCTTCGGGGCCTTGGGGGACTTGGCCTTTTTGGGCGCTTTTTTTTCGGGGGTTGCGGCTCCAGGGGTTTCCGGCGCGGTGGAGACGGCTTCATCGGGGGGCTTCGGGACTTCAGCGGCCTGCTCAGGTTGCGACGATTCGTTCGACATGAGGCTCCTTCAAGGATCCGCGCCGGAAACGGACGGGGCCGCCGGCGGATAATTTCCTCTTCACCACCCGGAGTAGGGTTGGTTGGGATGCGGGCAAGGATAGGGTCCGCTCGGAGCCCTTGTCAAGTTTGGGGGGGATTTAAATCACTCGGCTGGACATTTTCACCCTTGACAGGCCGGAACCGCGTTGAACCGGAATCAAAAATACATACGCGAACCGCCGAATCACACGGATGCACGCGGATTTTGATTTTAAGTCTCAGATCAATTTGAAAGCCCTGTGTCTCTGTGGTGGAAATGGGTTGAGTTTTTTCAGGCTTTGACGTAGCTGTTGCCCGGCGTCTGTTTCACGAAGCCCTTCATCTCCAGGATCAACAGGACCTCACTCAATCGTCTGGCCGAAAGCCCCGCGTCGCGGGCCAGGGCGTCCACATGGACCGGTGAGAAGCCCAGCCTTTCCAACACGTTCCCCTCCTCTTCGCTCAAGCTCCCCGTCGGCGGGACCGCCCGGCGCGCGGCTTCCCCCTTGGGCCTCGTCAACTCGCCGAACTCCGCCAGGATATCCTCCGCCCGTATGACGAGTTTGGCGCCCTGGCGGATCAGCTCGTGGGTACCCTCGGACTGGGAATGTTGGATCGGCCCCGGCACCGCGAAGACCGTTTTGCCCTGGTCCAACGCGTGGTCCACCGTGATGAGGGACCCGCTGCCTTCCCCCGCCTCCACCACCAGGACCCCCTTGGAGGAGCCGCTGATCAGGCGGTTTCGTTGGGGGAAATGAAGGGCCAAGGGCCGAGCGTCCAGGGGGTATTCGCTGAAGAGCGCGCCCCGTTCGGCGATCCGGAACGCCAGCTTCTTGTTCTCGGGGGGATAAAGCTCGTTCAACCCGCTTCCCAGGAAGGCGATCGTCCGACCTCGGGGGTTTTCCAGGGCCCCCTCATGGGCCGCCGTGTCGATGCCCCGGGCCAGGCCCGAGACGATCGTGTAGCCGTAGGTCGTGAGCTGTTCAGCCAATTGTTTCGACGCGGACCTGCCGTAACTGCTGGGTTTACGGCAACCCACGATGGCCAGGGCCCTGCAGTCCTTCTCCGTATAGGTGCCTCGACGCCAGAGGACAAAGGGCGGGTCGTAGAGGTCCGAAAATACCGTGGGGAATTCTTCATCCCCCTCCACCAGGCAGGCCACCCCGAGGACTTGGGCCTTTTCAAGCTCCTGGTGGACCCGATCCCAGGGCTTGTCCAGGGCCAGGGCCTTCCTCGCGCAGGCGGCCGTCCAGTCGGGGAGGGCGGCCAGGTCTTCCGGGGTCGCGCCGAAGACATCGGAGAGGTCGGCATACCGCTTCCGGGCCGCCAAAAGGCGGCGCGGGCCGATGACACCGGTCAGGTGGAGGGCCAGGAGCGCGGTTCGTGAATCCATCGGGAAATAGTACGCAGGACTGGGCGTGGACGACTATGACGGAGACTAGGCCAACGCGAGGAATGGCGGCTGTTGATGCCGGATCATTCCGACAATACCGCCTTATTGGGCCCGGCGGCCTTGGCCTGGTCCATCTGTTCCTCCGCCTTGGCCAAAAGGGCCGGGGCGTCGGAGGCGTGGCGGGGATAGGAGGCCGAGGCGAGGTTCAGGAAGGCCGTGGGCTTATCCCCCATCAGGCCCTTGAAGTGCTTGAACACCCGGCGGGCGATGATGACGCCGTTCTCGTTGGGCGTGTCGGGCAATAGCAGGGCGAACTTATACTTCTCGATGCGGCAGAGGATGTCCACCTTCCGCAGGCTGGCCACGAGGGTCTCGGCGGCCTGTTGGACCAGGAGGTTCTCGCCCTTCTCATCGACCTTGCCCAGGGGGGCGACACTCAGCAGGATCAGGGTCAGGTTCCGGTTGTAGCGCTTGGCCCGCTCCGCCTCCACCGAGAGGCTCTCCTCGAAATAATGCCGGTTGAACAACCGCGTGGGTTCGTCCACCACCGTCACGAACCGCTTGGGGAGCTTGCTGTTCCCGGACAGGGTCATGCCCCCGGCCACCCGGGAGGCCTCCTCGGTGGCCCGCATCTGGGCCTCCTCCACGGCCTTGGCGTCGATCTGGAGCTGCCGCAGGACCCGCGCCGCCACCTCCCACAGGTTATCCTTCCAGTCCTTCCAGACCGCGGCCAGCTCGTCGGTCAATTTGCTCGGGTACTGCCTCGTCTCCCGGTGGGCGCAGCCCAGGATCAGGTATCCCCGTCCGGGGTGGTAAAGGGCGAAATACACGCCGCTTCCGGTCTTTTGGATCTTGAGGGAGCCGTGCGGGTTGAACATCACGGGGCCGGTCACGTCGGGGATGGACTTAAAGGAGGTCTGGGTCAGGGCGATCCGGTCCTCGACGCCCACCCGCCAGAGGGACTTATCCACCATCTCCTCGATGCCAAGCCAGACGAGGGTCTTGGGGGTCTCCTCGGGAGAGGGACCGGCGGCGATGAAGACGGTCTCGAACTTGTATTCGAGGAGTAGCTCATTGCAGCAATTGAGGAGGTCGTCCCGGCCGGCCTTTTCGGATTTGCAGAACCCGTTGAGTTTGCCGAGGGTTTCGGCGGCGGTGGTCATAGGCGTCCTTGATCGATCGCGTGGAACGGCTGTCCGGCGGGAAAACGGATCGGATGGTTCATCGGTCCCTCCGGGCCCTGGGCCCAACCTCGAGAAGTGTCGTGATACAGGCGTCGTTACTCGAAACCGACCAGTACGCTGGATCCATCCTTCAGCGGGGTGGTGAAACCGGCTTCCAGGCCGTCCACCACCAGGCGCAGCCTTTGGCCCGGGGCCGTGGGCTGGGGCTTCTCGATCTGGGCCAGGAGATGGGACACCAAACCCACGGCCGACTGACCCTCTCGTGTCACAAGTGTAGCATGATCGATGACAAATTCATCCGGGGAGACGGCCGAGCCGTTCATGAACATCCGGCCGGGTTCCCCCTTGAGCTCGAAAGCCCTTCCATTGACCGTCAAACGGAGGCTGGGACCGTCCCGGGGCGGGGTGACCACGTCCCGGACCCGGAAATGGGATTGGGTGTTCCGGGCGAACTCCACCACGTCCCCGGACTTCACCTCATGGTTGAAATCGGCCTCCCGGCCGTTGACCTTGAGAAGGTAGTTCTTCTGGGTCAGGTAGCGGGGATCCCCGTTGACCGAGACCAGGATTTGGCGGCTCACCTCACCGCTGATCTCGAAGCCCTGGGACTCGAGGATCTCCCCCAACTTCGTCGAGAGTCCCGTCTCCACCCGGGCCGCCGGGAGGATCGCCTCGTCGGGGGCCAGGATCCGGCCGCCTTGGCTGACCTGGGCCCTGGTCACCACGGGGATCCCGTTCAGGAAACAGGCCACCTCCCCCGCTTCCGCCATCAGCTGGCCGGCCGTCAGGAACCCGTTCCCACCTATTTCAGGGGGCAGGAAGGTCACTTCCGCGTCGGGCGGCAGGGGATCGCCCAGGGAGGATTCGATCCCGTTCACCCGGAGCACCGCGGGACGCCCCGCCGTGCCGGACACCACGCGGGGTTGGCCGTTATGGGTGAAGGCCAGCGGCTCCCCCGCCTGGTCCCCGCCCGGTTGGACCGGCACGCCCGCCTGGGCCAAGAGGTCCAAGACCGAAACCGACTCGTCGAGCCGCAGGAGGGAATAGGCGGTGCCGTTGAGGCGGACATTCTGGATCACCAGGCCCTTGTTCCGGGCCGCGATCAGGAGGATGCCGGCGGGTGTGACGCCCCAGGCCTCGTTCAGGAATCCGGTCCGGTCCTCGAGGTCCTTCGACTGGTCGGGCTTCCGGACGCCGAGCCGCCGGGACTCGAGGTTCAGGTCCAGCCCCAGCCTTTCGGACAACCCGGCGGTCGCGCTCCCGCCCCCGACCAGGACGACGGCCGCGGGGGAACCCTGGTTCAGTTCCAAAATCCGGTCGGCCACCTGCCGGGAAAGGTCGGCCACGGCTAGGCCCGTGACCCGCAGGCCCTCCGCCCGGGGAATGGACAACGGATGGCCGAAGATGTCCTCCCCGGCCGCGAACGGCTCGTCCGAGGAGGACAGGGCCCGTTTCACCTTCTCGGCTTGGTGGAAATCCAGGACGAAGTGCTCGCAAAGGGACTCGGTGACCTCATCGCCCGCGAAGGGAACCATGGCGAAGGCGGTCACGGATCCGCCCTTGACCAAGGCGATATCGGAGGTGCCGGCCCCCACGTCCACGAGCGCCAGGTTGAGCTGGCGGAGGTCCGGCGGAACGACGGCTTCCAGGGCCGCGATGGGCTCCAAGGTCAGGCAGACGGCCTTCAGGCCGGCCAGCTGGGCCACGCCCAAAAGGCCCTCCAGGACAAGATACGGAAGGAAGGTGGCCAGGAGTTCGAGATCCAGTTTGGAGCCCCGGTGTCCCTCGAGGGACTTCACGGCCGCCCCATCCAGGCGCCATTGGACCGGCACATACCCCACGCAATGGTAGCGGTCCGCCGCGCCCGAGTCCCTCAAGGCGTTCTGGAGCGCCAAGCGCTCAAGGAACCGGACATCGCGGACGGTGACCGGCTCAAACGGGGAATGGTCCATGGCCGCGGAACCCCGGGCGGTGCGGAGGGACCGGCCCGCCGCCGCCAGGGCCACCTCCGGCAAGGGGCAACCGATCTTCTCTTCCAGGGCGCGCGTAACCTCCCGGACGACGGCGGCCACCGCGGGAACGTCATGGACCTGGCCGTCCACCATGGAGCGGTCACGGTGTTCGCGCACCTCCAGGGCCAGGACCTCGGCCCCCCGGGCCGTGCGGCGTCCCACCAAGCCCGCGACCTTGCGGGTGCCGATGTCGAGGGCGTAGATGAATTCCATCACACCCACCTTAAAACTGCGGTTTCACCACAGGGACACAGAGCCACAGATTCCTTTACCACGAAGGTAAGGAACGGGGAATAAACGGTAAGACACAGTTGGGTTTTCCCATTCCTCATTGCCGTTATCTCACCTTGATCGACTGGAAGATGGCCCGAAGGCTCGCGTTGTCCGGGATCAGGAGGAAATACCCGCTGATGATCTGCTTGTCGTCGATGAACTGGGTCTCGATGCAGAGGAGCTCAGTCACGTCCTCCAAGCCCTGGGTCACGGTCTGGAGCACCGCCCCCGCGATATCGAAGACCAGGGTCGGCACCGAGATCAGGAGGAGCATCCCGAGGAACTCATTGAGCGCGCTGAGGTAGGCCCCCGTCAGGATGTTCCCGGCCTCCTTGATGGCCGAATGGCCCAGTTCGGACAGGATCATGCTGGTGCCCATGGGTTGCTTCAACAGCATGTCGGCCAGGTTCAGGGCGGAATCCCTAGGCAACAGCAAGAGGATCTTACCCGTGGCGTCGCCCAGGATGGACAAGTACAGGCCCGCCACCAGCGTCCCCGGGTCCCCCACAAGGTTGGGGACGTCCTTGATGGCGAGGATCGACGCCTCCGGCACGGTGATCATGATCTTCTTGCCCAACAATTGGGAGAGGGCCGTGGCGGCGTGGCCCGCGCCGATGTTCCCCACCTCCCGCAGTGCGTCCATTTGGTTGGGGCTCAGTTCCTTCAGGTTCAAGGGCATGAATAATCCTTCGGTTTCAGGATGTGGCGGGCGTCAAATGGAATCGGCGGCGGCGCAGGTCCTCCAAAAGGGCGACCAAGTCCAGGATGAGGGCGATCCGCCCGTCCCCCAGGATGGTGACCCCGGCGTAACCCTTCAAGCCCTTCATGAACCGGTCCAACGATTTGAGCGCGATTTCGGACTGGCCCAGGATGTCGTCGACCTGAAGGCCCACCCGGGAATCCCCCACTTCGGCGATGATGACCGAGGCCTCGATCACGGCCCCGTCCGGGCCGGGGGCCGGTTCGGTCCCGCCGGGCAGTTCCAGCAGTTCCCGCAGGTGGTAAAGGGGGATCACTTCGTCCCGGAGCAGGATGGTTTCCTGCTGCTGGACCAGGCGTTTTTGCTCGGGGCCCACCTCGACGGTCTCCACCACATACGCCACCGGCACGGCGAAGATCTCGCCGGCAACCCGGACGAGGAGCGCCTTCACGATGGCGAGCGTCAGGGGGAACCGGAGGAGGAACGTGGTGCCCTGTCCCTTTTCGCTTTGGATGCGGAACGACCCGCCCAGGGATTCCACCTTGGTCTTGGCGACGTCCACCCCCACGCCCCGTCCCGAGACCGTGGTGGTTTCGCTCTTGGTGGAAAACCCAGGCGTGGAGATCAGCCTGAGGGCCTCCTCGTCGGTGAGGCGTTCGGCTTCCTCGGCCGTCAAGATCCCCTTCTGCACCGCCTTGTCGCGGAGGAGCCTGGGGTCGATCCCCCGCCCGTCGTCCTCCAGGGTGACCAGGACATGCGACCGTTCGCGGCGGGCCGTCAGTTTCAGGGTTCCCTGGGCCGATTTCCCGGCCCGGGACCTCTCCTCGGGCATCTCGATCCCGTGGTCCACCCCGTTGCGCAGGAGGTGGACCAGGGGTTCGCTCATCTCATCGACGATGGTGCGGTCCAACTCGATGTCGCCGCCCTCCATCACCAACTCGATGTTCTTCCCGAGGGACTTGGCCAAGTCCCGCACCATCCGTGGAAAGCGGTCGAAGATCATCTTGACGGGAACCAGCCGCACCTCGGTGATGACGTTCTGGAGTTCCCCTGCGATGTAATGGAGCTGGGTGAGGGGCTCCTGCAGTTCCTTCAGCCCGGTGGACAGGGCGGTCTGCTCGAAGCGGATCTTGGCGATGACCAGTTCCTGGACCAGGGCCATGAGCCGGTCCAGTTTTGTGGTGTGGACCCGGACCGTCGGGGTCACCGTGGGGCGGTCGTCCCGTGGGATGGAGGCGGTCGGGACTCCGGATTTGCCCGGGGGGGCGGACGGGGAGGTGATCGAAGCCGTGGCCTCGGCGTCATAAATTCGGGCCGGGGAAACGCCGGGGGGGGCGGACGGCAATTCCCGGTAGGTTTCCACGGTCACCGCGGCCACCTCGGTGATCCCCTCGACCGATTTTCGGATGGCCTCCGGGGACTGGTCGGTGACCACCACCAGCCAAAAACCCCGGCCGAAACGCCCGGCCTCGATGTCCTCGGGTGAAGGCTCGCTCCGTACCACTTCCCCCAGGGAGTTCAGGTTTCGGAGGACCATGAAGGCCCGGACTTCCTTGAAGGCGCAGGCAGGATCCAGTTCGACCCCCACCTGGAGAACCGAAAAGCCGCCGGACCGGGCCTGCGACAGGACATCCTTCTCGTTCTCGTCGAACTCGAAACGCAGGCCTTTGGAATCGGTGGCGGTCGGGGGAAGGGGGGCCGGGGCTTTCGCCCCGGAAGCGGCCACCTGCAGTCGGGCCAAGAGCGCAGGGAGCGGGGCGACATCCAGGGTTTCGGATTTGACCAGTCCCTGGATCCAGCCTTCCAGCTGGTCCAGGCAGGCGAAAAGGACATCCACCAGGGCGGGGTTGAGCGGCTTTTGGCCGACGCGGACCGGTTCGAGGGCGCTTTCCATCTCGTGGGTCAGCCGGGCCATGGGCTCGTAGCCCATGGTGGCGGACATGCCCTTCAGGGTGTGGGCCGCCCGGAAGATCTCCTTGATCGAGGCGTCATCGGTCGGGTTCTTCTCAAGGGTGAGGAGCGACCTGTTCAGGTTGGCCAGGTGTTCGCGGGATTCCGCCAGGAAAGCGTCTTTATAATCGGAGGTGTTCATGCGCCCAATCCCTGGCTGAGTTGGACCTCATTATATCGGAGGCCCCGCCTTGAATCGACGGGTCTTTCGGAACACGGGAGTCCCGCCGGTCGCCGCGGGGCCCTCCCCCGGCTATCTCAGGGGTTGGCGGGCCAGGATTCGCCGAATCTCGTCGGCGAGGCCCACCGGGGGTAAAACCTGGGCCGCGGCCCCGTTTTCGACCGCCGCCTTCGGCATACCATAAACCACGCAGGAAGCCTCGTCCTGGGCCAGGGTGGAGGCCCCGGCCTTCCTCATGTCCAGCAGCCCTTGGGCCCCGTCCCGCCCCATCCCGGTCATCACCAATCCGATGGCGCGGGGGCCGAAAGTGTTCGCCACCGACGACAGAAGGAGGTCTCCCGAGGGCTTCACCCCCAACCGGGGCGGACCGTCCCGGAACGCGGTTCGCATCCCCCGGGGACCGCTCTCCACCACCAAATGCTTACCCCCGGGGGCCACGTACCCGACCCCATCCCGCAGCAGGTCCCCTTCACCGGCTTCCACGATCGGAAAGGGCGAGGAGTCGCTGAGGCGGCGGGCCAGGGCCGTCGTGAAGCCGGCGGCCATGTGTTGGATCAGGAGGAAACAGGATGGCGGGGCCGACGGCATGCGGGCCAACAGTTCGTGGAGCATCCTGGGTCCGCCCGTAGAGGAAGCCACCGCCACCGCGAAAACGGCCGGGGACCGGTTTTCGAGGAGCGGGTCCGGCCACCGACTCCGGGTCGACGGTTTTTCCGGCAACCGGGGAGGGGGGGCCTGGGGGTCTCGGGGCCCCAATAAGACCCTGGGGATCCGGGCCGCCTGCCGGATCTTCTCCACCAACTCGTCCTGGACCTTCCGGATATCCAGGGACAAGCTTCCGGAGGGCTTCCCCACACAATCCACCGCGCCCAGTTCAAGCGCGCGGACGGCGGTATCCATGCCGGTTCCCGTATGCGCCGAGAGCATCACAACCGCCACCGGGCGGGATTTGAAGATCCGCTCCAAAGCCCCCAACCCGTCCAACCCGGGCATCTCCACATCCAGCGTCAGGACGTCCGGTTTCAATTCGAGGTTTTTCTCAACCGCCTGGCCGCCGTCCCGGGCGGTCCCCACCACCTCCAAATCGGGGTTCTCTTGGATCATCCGGGAGACCACTTGGCGCATAAAGAACGAGTCATCCACCACGAGGACACGGATCGGGGGATCAGGATTTTTCATGAGGTGAACCGGGCATTTAATGGGGGTAGAAAGCCGGGGGTCATGTGGCCTCGGACGGTCTTAGCGGGATGATGAAAAAGCCGGGCTGAAAAGTCTTTTTTGTGTCTTACCCGCAAGTCATCCCCAGTAATAGCGGGGATTCGCGGTAATTGGCTCGACCTTCATGGCCGCTGACCCGCATCGCGGAAACCATTTCAACGCCCTGTTAGGATTCGCTGACGCGCTTGAGGGCTTCCAAGACGCGCGGGGGTTGGAAGGGCTTGATGATGAAATCGCGGGCGCCGGCCTTGATCGCGTCGATGACCATGCCCTGCTGGCCCATGGCCGAGACCATGATGACCTTGGCCCCAGGGTCGAATTGGCGGATGCTTTTGACCGCCTCGATGCCGTCCATCTGGGGCATGACGATGTCCATGGTGACGATATCCGGGTGGAGTTCCTTATAGAGCGCGACGGCGTCCAAACCGCTGGCCCCTTCCCCCACCGCGACGTAGGGTTCCCGGGAGACGATCCCCTTCAAGATGGACCGCATGAACGAGGAGTCGTCGACGATCAGGACCCTAACGGGCATGGGAAGACTCACCATCCGCCAGGGATTCCGCCTCGGCGAGGGCGCGGATTTCCTCCAGTTTGAGGATTCGGGGAAGGTTCAAGAGGATGACCAAACGGCCCTTGGTTTCCAGGATGCCGGAAAGGTATTCCCCGGCGATGGTCAGGACCATCGGGGGCGCAGGCGCGATCCCCGCCCGAGGAACCTTCAGGACCTCGGTGACTCGGTCCACCCAAAGGCCCACCAGTTGCTCCCCCACCTCGGCGATCATGATCCGGGTCTGGGCGGTGGTCTCGGCCGCCGGGAGCTTAAAGCGTTTTTTCAAGTCCACCACCGGGATGATGCGGCCCCGGAGGTTCATGATCCCCTCGAGGAAGTCCGGCGCCTTGGGGACCTTGGTGATGTCCACGACCCGGTTGATTTCCCGGACCTGGCGGATCTCGATGCCGAACTCGCTCCCCGACATCATGAACAAAACCAATTGGACTTCCCCGCCCTCAGCCGGGGATCCGTCGGTTTTTAAATCCGGTTGGTTCACGGTTCTAACCTTTCATCCCTTCAAGCCCAGCTCCCGACCGCCTCACAACCAAGCGTCCGGTTGGTAGACTTTCCGCACCAGGACCATCCCATCCTCACACTGGAAATGGAGGGTCCGGCCCTTGGCCCCCCCGACCTCCTCGGCCCTCAGGGGGATCCAAAGGGTCCGTAAGGCCGCCCGGGCCGCCATGACGTTCCGCAACCCCAAGGGCATCACTTCCGGCCCCTGGACGCCGCCGAACATGTTGGAACCGCCCACCAGTTTGGCCGCCAACCGGTCCTTCCGGGCGCCTTCTTGGAGGAGGGCGTCCACCAGGGCCGGGATGGAGGTGTCGGCGAACTTTCCCGGGTTGTGCGGCGGCGGGAAGACCAGGCTGGAAGGGAGCATCACGTGGGCCATCCCGCCCAACTTCGGGACCGGGTCCCACAACATCACGGCCACGCAGCTTCCCAGGCCCAGCGCCGATAGGACTTCGGGCCCCTTCCCCACCTTGAATTCGGCGATCCGGACAACCGTCCCAGCCTCAGGCATCCGGGGTGATCCCCAAGGCGAGGTAAAAAGCCCGCAGGAGTAGGTCCAGCGTCGCCGCCTCGGGAAACAGGAGAAAATGCCCGGTCAGGACCTTTCCGGATTCGGAGAATTCCGTCTCGACCACCAGGGCCCAACCCTGAGTTTGTTCGTACTCCAGCAGTACGCTTTGGAGGACCGCGTCAGCCCGGTCCAAAACCATGGTGGGCACCCCATGGATCAACTGGACCCGGATCAACCCGTAAAGGGCGTTGAGGTAGGCTCCGGTGAGGATGCTCGAGAGCTCCTGGACGGCGGAGCGTTCCAGCTCTGAAAGATCACGGGGATCGGCGGTGGGCCGCCCCAATAAAAGGGCGATCAAGACCCCCAGCCGGTCCAATCCGAACAGGATGAGGACCTTGGCCCGGGCGTCCCCATAGATGGGGAGTTGTACGGCGGCGACTTCGGTTTGGTGGTTCCCCAGGAAGTCGGGGAGGGAATCGGTGGAGACCAGCGTGACCCGCGAGACGTTCATGTTCACGCGTCGCCCCAGGAGCTGGGACAAGGCGGTGGCGGCGTTGCCCGCCCCGACGTTCCCCATTTCCTTTAGGGCGTCGAGGTGGAAGGGTTGGAGCTGGCGGGATTCGGCCATGGCGGGAGCCTCAACCGACCGCTTTCTTGACGGCCTCCAAGACATTTGAGGGCTGGAAAGGCTTGACGATGAAGTCCTTGGCACCGGCTTGGATGGCCTCGACCACGAGGGATTGCTGCCCCATCGACGAGCACATCAGGACCTTGGCGGCCGAATCACCCTTAACGATCTCACGGACGGCGTCAATCCCGCCCATTTCGGGCATGATGATGTCCATGATGACCAGGTCGGGCTTCAGGGATTTATAGAGTTCCACGGCCTTCGCGCCGTTCTCGGCTTCCCCCGCCACCTCGTAACCGGCACCCACGAGGATGTTCTTCAGCATCATCCTCATGAACGAGGCGTCGTCCACGAGCATCACTTTGATGGCCACGTCATCCTCCGTCGGATCCTGGAAGTGTCAGCAAGATTTTAGACGAAAACGGGAGTTTTGGCGTTAAAAAAAGGCAATTCCGGGGCATTCCGGAAGTCCCCGCCCGATTACAAGGCGCTTTCGCCCCGCTCCCCGGTCCGAACGCGGATCACCTCATCCAGGGGAAGGATGAAGATTTTGCCGTCGCCGATGCGGCCGGTTCGGACGTTTTCCAGCACCAAATCCACCACGGCTTCAAGTTCCTCATCCGGGACCGCGATCTCGATCCGAACCCGGGGCTGGTATTGGACCTTGTAGTCGGAGCCTTGGACCGATTCCACCTGCACCCGCTGGTATCCGTAACCCGCGGCGTCCGACAGGGTGACTCCCCGGACCCCGGACTCCCAAAGGGCCTTTTTCAACTGGTCCAGGCGTTTGGTCGGGATGACGCAAACCAGTAGTTTCATGCCAAGTTCCCTGGACCCTTCCGTCGGCGGTCTTGGGCCGGTGTGTCGGCCGTGATGGGTTTCATGGTTCCGTTCCTATCCAACGTATCCGTCAAGGTCGACCGCCGGTTCTACTTGATCAATTTGGAGTTCCCCGCGCTGGGGGAGGTTTTCAACTGCTCTTTCCAGGCCTGCACTTGCTGGATGAAATCCCGGCACATGGACGCCTTGTCGGGGTCATCCGTCAGGTCGATCTGCTTCTCGTACTCGGAGATGGACTCGTCCCACCAGGACTTGTTCCGGTAGACCTGGGCCAGGTGGAAGTGGATGTCCCGTAGGTCGGGTTTGAGGGCCTGGGCTTTCTTGAGTTCGACCATGGCCTCATCCCACCAACCCCGTTGGACATAGGCCTGCCCCAGGGCCAGGTGCGCCTCCGGGAACGACCCGTCGGCGGAAACGGCCTTCGCCAGGTATCGGACCGATTCATCCATCTGACCCACCGCCATGTGGGTCTCCCCCAACTGGGTCAAGGCTTCCTTGTATTTGGGGTTCAACCGGACGGCTTCCAGGAATTCCCGGATCGCCTCCTGGTATTGCCCGGTATTCTTATAGACGCTCCCCAGATCGTGGTGGAGAACCGGGTTGTCGGGTTCCGCCATGATTTGCTTGATCAGCTGTTCGGAGGCCTCGCTGAGGACCACACGTTTCTTGCGCGCCACCGCCAAGTTATTTTGGGCGGTCTTGTAGTCGGGCTCGATGTCGACGGCTTTTTGGAAGCAGTCCATGGCCTTGTCGTATTGGGCCTGCTTGAAATACACCACCCCGAGGTTGTTGTAGGCCTTCGCGTAACGGGGGTTCAGCTCCAGGGCGCGTTCGTAAGCGTCCACCGCCTCCTTCACCTGGCCGAGGTTCTTGAAGGCCACCCCCAGGCTGTTATGGATGACCGGGTTCTTGGAGTCGAACTCAAGGGCCTTTCGGTATTCAACCACCGCCTCCTCGTGGCGGCCCCGGTCCGCCAGGGAGAGTCCCAGGTAGGTGAGGGCTTCGGCGCTGACCGCGATGGACGTGTCGAGTTCCATCGCTTCCCGGATCTCCCGGATGGCCTCTTCGTAAAGGTTCACCTTGTAGTAATAGACCCCGAGGTAATAGTGGGCCGCCGCGTTTCCCGGGTCCAAGTGGAGGGCTTCCCGGATGGCCTTGGTGGCCCGATCCGTGTCCCCCCGTTTGAAATGACAGACACCCAATTCGTAATGGGCCTCGCTGGACCCCGGGGTGATCTCGATGGCCCGATTCAACTGGGCCACGGCCTCTTCCACCCGGTTCATTTCCCGCAGGACCACCCCATATTGGATGTAGTTCTCGGAATGGCCCGGTCCCAACTCGACGGCCTTCTGGCATGCCACGAACGCCTCTTCCAAACGTCCCGTCAAGAGGTAGGTCTCACCCAGGCTGCGGTAAAGGACGGCTTCTCGTGGGAGGGTATCGATCGTGCGCTTGTACTCCCGGATCGCGTCGTCCAACAAGCCCCGGTTCCGGTAGGTCGAGGCCAATTCCAGGGCCGCTTCCAAGCCGGAGGCCTTCGGCGGGATCGGCGCCGCGGCCCGTGGAGCGGACGACCCAAGGGGAGCCGACGCGTCGGCGGTTTTCTTGGCGGCCGCCTGTTCCGCCATTTTTTCCTCGAGGCTTTTCGGCCTTTCGATGGCCAGGAGCGCCTGGGCGGCCTGCCCGAAATTTGGGTTCAGTTCCACCGACCGCTTGAAGGATTTTTCGGCCTCCTCCAACATGTTTTTATCGCCGTAGACGAAGCTCAGGTTGTAGTGGGCGACCGCGTAATCCGGGTTCAGCGAGATGGCCTTTTTGTATTCCACGAGGGCTTCATTCACCTTGCCCTTGTTGTAGAACACCTCGCCCAGGTTGTTATGGAGGTCCGCGAAATGGGGGTTTTTCTCGAGGGCCCGCTTGAAGGCGCTGATGGCGTCGTCGTATTGGCCGAGGCATTTGTGGGCGATCCCCAGGTAGTTCAAGGCGAAGGGGTGGTCGGGGTTCAAGCTGAGCGCCCGCTCATACTCGCCGATGGCCTCCTGGTACTGCCCGGTATAGCGGTAGCTGTTGGCCAGGTTGTAATGGGCCTCGCTGTCCTCGGGAAACATCTGGACGGCCTTTTTATAGGCCTCGATCGCCCGGTCATAGAGCCCCGTATGCCGGTTGACGGCCTTGAGGTTGTCCTGGATCTGGGAGTTTTCCGGGTCGATCTCCAGGGCGGTCTTGAATTCCTTGATGGCCTCGGCGTAAAGCCCCTTGGAATAGTAAAAAACCCCCAGGTTGTTGTGGGTGGAGGCATCCCCTTGGTCCATCCCATGGGCCGTTTCGCGGAGGGTTTTGGTGTCAGGCCTGGGGGGCATGGGCTTTTTCCTCCAGGGCCGCTTGAAGCCGCTCGTCGCGGGCCAAACGGTCCGGATTGATCATGGAATACAGGCGCCCCTTCATTTTACCCAAACAATAGAAGAATTCAGAACGCTTTCCGTAAAGAAACGCAGGCATGGGTTCCACCTGTTCCATGGGGAACCGGAGCACTTCCCGGAGGGAATCGATCCAAAGGACGCAATGACGCTCCGGCAGGGCCATTACGATGAACCAGGTGGACTCGGGGACGGCGGCGGGCGGGAGCCCCAGGAGGGCCCGGAACGAGAAAACCGGAAGGAATTCGCCCCGGAGGGAGGTCAACCCGGGGATCTCATCGCCGGCCAAGGGGAGTGCCCGGATGGGGGAGTAGGGGACCACTTCACGGACCCGGTAGGTTTCGACCCCGAAACCCTCCCCGCCGGTCTCAAACGTCAAGGCGGTCAACCCCTCCAGGACCTGGAGGATGTCCCGTTCCCGGACGAACCCCAACCGGACCAAGATCTTGCCGAACGGCTCATGGGTGCGTTTTTGCTCGGATAACGCCTGGTGGATCTGGTCTTGGGTGACCTTGCCCGCTTGCCGCAACAATTCGCCGAGGGATTTTTCCTGGGTCTTCATGCCTTCCGTCCGTTCCGCCGGTCACGGCTCAAGACTGGATGGCCTGGCCCCGGGCGATCCGAAGGTTCCTTTGGAGGATCTCGTTCCCAGGGTCGTCGGCGAGGGCCTTTTCCCAGGCTTCCAGCGCCTTTTCCTTGAGGCCCTTTTTGAGGTAAAGGTTCCCCAGTTTGGCGTAAGCCTCGGTGTTTTGCGGGTTCTGTTCCACGAGTTTCTCCAGGAGATCAGCCGCCTCCTCGAATCGGCCGCGTTTGTAGTAGAGGTTTCCCAGGTTGTCCAACACCAGGATATCCCTCGGGTTCAGCGCCATGGCGCTTCGGTACTCGTCGATGGCCTTCTCGGTGTCGCCCTGGCGATCGTAGATATAGCCCAAGACGTTGTGGACACTGGCGTCGTTGGGGTTGATTTCCATGAGTTTCTGGTACATCCGGACTGCGTCCTCATGCCTCCCGCGGCTGGCGTAGATGGTGCCCAATTTGAAGTAAAGGTCCGGGTTCCGGGGGTTCAACTCAACCGCCTGGTTCAAGACCTCCAAGGCGCGGTCGTATTGCCCCAGGTTCATGAGGGCCTGTCCCAAGCCCGCGTGGACTCCCGGTTCCGACGGGTTGATGGCCAGGGCCCGCTCGAAACGGTCCGCCGCGTCCTGGTATCGGCCCCTTTTCGCGAGGGCGGTCCCCAGGATGGAATGGACGGCCCCATGACGGGGGTTCAACTCGAGGGCACGCTCATAGGCGGAGATCGCCTCATCCATCCTGCCGATCTGCTCCAACGCGTAGCCGACCTTGAAGTGGATTTCCGCGTTGTTGGGGTTGATGAAGGTCGAACGCCCATATTCGGTCACCGCCTCCTCGAAACGGCTCATCTTGACGCAGACGTTGCCCAGGTTGTTGTGGAGCCCCGCGTCCTCCCCGTTGATTTCGACGGCGGACTTGAACTCCCGGATCGCCTCCTCGTATTTCCCCAGGGCCTCGTACAGCAAGCCCAGTTTGCAATGGGCGTTAAGGTTCATGGGGTTGAGCGTCACGGAACGGCGGAAATGGTCCTCCGCCTCGGGGTAGGACCCGGAATTGGCGTAGAGGGTCCCGAGCTGGAACAAGACCTCGCTGTCCTGGGGGTTGATCTCCAGGGCTCGGTTGAATTCCACGATGGCGTCCTGGTATCGCTTGGAAAGCGAAAAGGCCAGCCCCAGGTTGATGTGATCTTGCGCGCGTTCCATTGGCCCCTGAATGTTACAAGTTAGAAGTTAGGCGTTCGAAGTTAGGAGTGATGAAGCCCCTAATTACCAACTCCTTGCTTCTCCCGACCTGGTAGCGGCCTAGTCCACCCGGCGGTAAAGGCGGTTCCGGGCGTCCACGCACTTGAAAAAAACACGGCCCCGCCCCAAAAGGGCTTCGGTCCGGCCGAGGATCAGGAACCCCCCGGGATGGAGCGCCCGGGCAAACCGCTCATAAAGCGCCTGGTGCTCGTCCGCCGTCAGGTAAATGAGCAGGTTCCTGCAAAAGATCATGTGGAAAGACCGTTCGGGCCGTTCCCAAGCGCCCATCAAATTCCGGACCTCAAACCGGATCCGGCGCCGGATTTCCGGGACCACCTCGACTTTCCGTCCCGATGTGAGGAACCACCTGGCCCGACGGGCTTCCGGAAGCTTGGCCAGAGACTCCACCGGGTAAAGCCCGCGTTCGGCGGCGGACACGCTGTCCGGGTCGATGTCGGTGGCCTCCACCAGGAAATCCCCTTCCAAGTGGTTCAGCCGCCACTCCTTGAGGGCGATGGCGAGGGAAAAGGGTTCTTCCCCGCTGCTGCAACCGGCGCTCCAAATGTTCCAGATTTTCCCCGGGAAGTCGGCCTCCAGGAACGGAAACACCTGCCGTTCCACGGCGTCGTAGACTTCGGAGTCCCTGAAAAACTCCGTCACATGGACGGTCAAGCGATCCACCAAAAGGGGGATCTCCCTGGGATCGGCCCTCAGGACCCGGAGATAGGCGGCGTAGTCCGAAGCGCCCATGGCGCGCATCCGGATCGCCACCCGGCGTTTGAGGTAATTGGGTTTGTAGGAACGGCCGTCGAACCCTCGGGCCCGCCGAAGGACTTCCAAAACGGCCTGGAAGTCCTTTTCCTCATCTTCCGGCGGCATGGACCTTGTCTCCCACGGGCCTGTCGGTGGCCCCTTTAGGGTTGGTAAACAGCCCGGTACCCCTTCAGGATCGGCTCCACATCCCAAACGACTTTCGCGAGGGAATAGCCGGGGCCCACGTAGAAAACCGTGGCGGAACCGGCCTTCATCCAAGTTTTCTGGGTGACGGAAGCCTCAACGGGTTTCCGGAGCTGGAAGTTCATGCCCGCGACCACGCCTTGGTCCTCCCCGGCCGATAGGATGGCCACTTCGGTGGTGAGGATCCGATCCGTGCCGGGAACGGGGCCCGCCACCGAGCACTGGATGGGCTCCGCCGGCAAGGGATGCTTCCGACGGGATTGTTTCCACCGATCCAGTTCGTCCTCATAGGACTTAACCGATTCCCCCGCGAAGAACGGAAACCAGGCCCCGATCACGGTACAGTGAAGCAGTTGCCCGTCCACCTCCGTGATCCGAAGCAGACCCAGGTTCTTGACGTAGTCGCCTAAAAACCGGCCCGTTTCAGGGTCGGAGTACGGGTCCAAGACCCGATACACCACCAATTGGTCCCCCACCTTCAGGTCCGTGCGCCGCGACAGCTTCACCACGATCTGGCTCGAGAACCCGATGATGTCCACCTGATCCTTGAGCGTCGCAACGATGGTCCCCAGTTTCGCGACATGGGACTTAGGCGCGCGAAGGTATCCGGCGGTCAGGACGTAATTGAACCACTCCTTGTCCAAACCCACTTTCCTTTTCAGGAAGGTCATCGTCGTCTTGCCGGCCGCTCCGGCGTTCGTGAAATCATCGGAGGTTGACTCAGTCGCCATGGGCGTGGCGGTAGGTTCCGGCTTTTCAACCTTCTCCTCTCCCCAATCCGTCGTGGGCGTGGCGGTTGCCACCAGAACTTCTGTCGGGGTCTCCTGGATTGATAACGTCGGAGTCGCGGAGGGACTCGTCGCGGCCTCCTCCCAGCCGTTCCCGTCGGATTCGGCGGAAACCGGGGTTTCGGTTTGGGGTTCCTTGTTGTCCCCCGACCCATCGGCCGGAGACTCGGTCTCCACGGTGGTCGCGACCGGTGAAGGGACCACCGTCGGAGCGGCCGTCTGAACCGGCGAAGGGGCTGAAGTCGGACCCATCGTCGCGTCCTCAAAATCACCCCCCGTCGAGGCCTGGACGGCTTCGGCGGGCTTTTCCTTTTGCTCCGTTGGGACGGCCTGGGGGATCGGGGTGGCCGTCGGGGTGCTTGTAGCGGCCTGGGAACCCGGCTGAGGTGACGCCGATTCAGGGGCCGGTTCCAATGAGTCGGCCGAGGGCATTTCATTGTCGGCCGCGGCGTCCGCCCAAAGCGTCGGGGCGATGACCAGGGTTCCCAATAGGATTGAAAGCGCCCCGCAGAGCCCCAGGAACTTCATCCGGTGAGTTTGATTATTGGACATTCAGCTTCACCTGTTCTTTAAGTTTTTGGGCCTTCTCCAGCCACTTCTGTTCCGAGGGATACTCCTGAATCACGATGTTACAGTAATCGACCGCGGACATCTTCGCGGCCCCCTGGGACCGGGTATCCGCGATGTCCAACAACCCCTCGCAAACATGCTCGCTATCCGTCGGATACTGCTTGTAAAGCGCCCAAAACAACTTTTCGGCGTTTTGGTTGTCCCCCAGGATGTTCGCCCACCAACCGGCCCAAAACAACGCCGTCGGGGCGCTGGGATCCTTCGCGTGCCCGGACACCCAGGTGGTCGTCTGGTCGGTAATCATTTGGGTGTTCATCGCCACGAAAAAGACGATGACGAAGAGAATGATACCCGCGATCAACTTTCCCACCGGTTCCCCCGATCCGTCTAATACGGCCCGCGGCCGTAACCCGCCCTATTCAATCTTGGAGTAAATGTCGCTGAGGATGTTTTTCTTGGCCCTGGCCTCTTCGATGCGTTTCCGGGCCCGCTCATTCACGGGGTCCATCTCGAGGATGCGGCCCCAAACGAGGATGGCCGCGTCCATCTGGTTCTTGTCGAAGAGCTCTTTCCCTTCGTTATAGATGCGTTCGGACTCCTCTTGAATGGTGGCCTTGAGTTCCGTCAAATGGGCCACCGTATCCGGATGGCCCGGTGACAACCGCAAGACCTTGTTGTAATGCTTGAGCGCCCCCGTCAAATCGGCGGAACGTTGGGCCAGCAGCCCTTCCTGGTAGAACTCGTTGACTTGCCCCTCCAACATCTGGGTCGACTTCTGGAGATAAGCCGTCAAATAGGCGTTTCCTTCGGCCTTGCCGTAGGCCTTCCGGAAGAACTCGATGGCGGTTTGGAAGTCGCTTCGGATGTAACAACGCACGGCCTGTTCGAACATCTTGAGGACCGTGTCTTTCTCGGGGTTGCCCTCCAGGCCGTCGACCCCGAAGGATAACAGCTTCGCGGTGCCCTGTTGGATGTAGCGGTTGACTTCCTCCAGGTCAGAGTTCAGCTCATAACCACGGTTCCAGGACACCAGGGCGCCCAATAAATCACCGGCCTTGTATTGCTCGATGGCCGCCTTATTCCACTCCTCGGCCTTGGCGCGGGTCGCCGTCGCCAGGATCTGCGCCTTGGCTTGCTTCGCGAGGCTTTGCGCCTGCTCGTTCGAGGGGTCGGCGGCCAGGGCCTGGTTCGCCGCGGTCTGTACGGCGGCCCAATCACCCTGTTGCTGGGATTGGATGGCGTCCTGGAGGTGGACCCGGGCGTTTTCCATGGCCGCCATCCGCTCATGGATCGATTGGATATACCCGGCCGCCTGCTTGTTTTCCGGATCCATCTCAAGGACTTTTTGGAACTCCAGGATCGCGGCTTGGAACTTCCCCTCGCGGAAAAGGCCCAAACCCGCGCGGATGTTGGAGCCCGTATCCTTCTTCTTTTCGGTCTTCACGTCCAACTCGCGGAGTTTGGCCATCAACTCATTGGCTTCCTTGTGGTCAGGAACTTCCTGGAGCACCCGTTTCAGCTCGTTCCGAGCGTCGTCATGACGGTTGCGGCCGAAGAGGTCCTGGGCCCGGCGCATCCAGCCGTTGGTCCGTTCCTTTTGCTGGGCGTTTTCCATCTGGCTGATGAGGGATTGGGCCGAGGCCCGGGAGGAGGAAATGCCCTTCATCCCCAGCTCAATCTCGCTGGGGGAGGTCGCCTCTTCCATGGCGGCTTCCTTGGTGATATGGCCGGCCCGGACGAGCCCGATCAGGGATTGGTCGAAGGTCTGCATCCCATACTGGCTTTGGCCCTCGGCGATGAACTGGCGGATGGCCGTGATCTTTCCGTCGGCGATCAGGGATTTGATGGTGGAGGTCACGATCATGATCTCGGCGGCGGGAACCACGCCTACCCCGCCCGATTTCTGGACCAGCCGCTGGGAAATGACGGCCCGGAGGGTGTTGGACAGCTGGACCCGGATCTGGTTCTGCTGGTTCGGCGGGAAAAAGTCCAGGATGCGCTCCATGGTCTGGATGGTATCCATGGTGTGGAGGGTGGAAAGGACCAAGTGCCCCGTCTCGGCGGCGGTGATGGCGGCCTGCACCGTTTCCACGTCACGCATCTCGCCGATGAGGATGATGTCCGGGTCCTGCCGAAGGACGTATTTCAGGGCCGTCTTGAAGGTCTCGGTGTCGAGCCCCACCTCCCGTTGGGTGATGCTCGACTTCTTGTCCGGATGGACGAACTCGATGGGGTCCTCCACCGTCACAATGTGGGCCTGGCGGTTCAAGTTCATCTCGTTGATGAGGGCCGCCAGGGTGGTGGACTTGCCGGAACCCGTGATGCCCGTGACCAGGATCAAGCCTCGGGACTCGGCGGAGATCTGCTTCAGGATCGCCGTGGGCATGTTGATGTCTTCGATGCGGGGGATATGCTGTGGGATCAACCGCATGATGATCTCGGGTTTCCCGCGCTGCCAAAGGATATTGGTCCGGAAGCGGGCCACGCCTTCCAGGGCGTAAGCCAGGTCCACTTCGCGCTTATCCTCGAAGTAGATCCGCCGCTGCTTCTCGTCCATCAGGGACGAGGCGGCTTCCATGACCTCCTCGGCCGTGAGGATTTCCTCGGATTGGGGCGTGAGATCGCCGTCAATACGGAATAAGGGGGGGGCGCCGGCCTTGAAATGCAGGTCCGAGGCCTTCTTATCGACCATAGCGAAGAGGAGTTCTTCCAGGCCCATGCCTTCTCCCGGATGTGGTGGTCTGCGGTTTAACCCGGCATCGGGTCCCCAAACCGCTGAAAACCCAGAAAGGGTGGAAACGTCGGCATTATAGCATCATTGGAAGGTTCAAACGCCTGATTTTGGCCCCTTTCTGGGCCGATGGCTCAAGCGCCCCCCAATTGCCTCAGAAGCTGTTGGATTTCGGCTTGGTGGGGGTCCAAAACGGCCCCCTTTTCCAAAAGGGCTTTGGCCTCCCCTTTTCGATCCAGCTGGATCAACAATAAACCGTAATTTTTATAGGATTCAACGAAATGGGGGTCCAATTCCATGGCCTTCCGGAAAGCCGCTTCGGACCCCGCCGGATCACCCATTTGGATCCGAGTGACTCCCAGGTTGTTCCAGAGGGTGGCGTTATCCCCGCCCAACCGACATGCCGTCCTAAAACAACCTTCCGCCATCATCCACCGTTGCTGGCGGGCGAAATCCTCGGCCAACCGCTCATAAAAGGCGTCACCCAGGGAGGAGGGCGCTGCCGGGGAGGCGTCGGCCCTCCGTTCCGCCGCCCGGTCCCGGTTCATTTTCGTCCCGGGGTTGTCCGGATCCAGGTCCAGGGCCCGTTGGTAGGCCTCGTATGCGCCGTTCCAGTCGCCCCGGAGGGCGCGAACATTGCCGAGGTTGTCCCAAGCTCCCGCGTAACCCGGTTCCCGCTCCAGGGCAATCCGACAAAAAGTCTCCGCGAGGTCCACCCACCCCTTGGATCCCGCCGCGACCGCGAGGTTGCTGTAGGCCTCGGGCGAGTCCGGGTCCAATCTCAGCCCCCGGGCATAATCGTCGGATGCCTCCAGGCTTCGCCCGGAGGCGAATTGGAGGTTTCCGCTCAAGATGAACTGGTTCGCGTAAAAACCGTAGATCTCCCGGGTTTGGACCCCCCGGGAACGGTCTGCCTCGAAATCAAACCTCCCGAAGTGCCGTTGGCGTTGATCGAGGCCCCACACGCGGTCCCTGACCGCGAAGGGACCGCCCGGCTGGGTCGACACGTCATAGGACAAACCGCCCGGGACCAAGACCCAACGGGAATCCAGCGTGACCTTCGAGAACGCGCCCTTGCCCTGGCTGACCCGGACCGGTCGGCCCGGCATCCCGGGACCCGTCGGCGCGAGGCTGAGGAACCAATTCACCCTCTCATTGAAGGAATGGAGCCCGTAGGGGGGCCTCGCCGGCGGGTCGAGGGAGGCCAGGGCCTTTTCGAACCCCCAGTCCTCGTTCAAAAAAACCGTGGGAACCAAGTCCAGGTCCTTCCGGGCGCCCAGGACATCGCGGACGTATAGGGACGAGAGGACCAAAGTATCCCCCTCCGCCAAGAGGATCCCGCCGCGTGGTTGTTCGAGAAGCGTGTTCCAACCCAAGTCCACCGGCAGAAAATCCCGGGACCTTTCCCAACGGGGGATCAATCGGGCGGACCAGCCAAGCCACCCCCCCAAGGCCAAGACGGCCAGGATCCAGCCCCATTTCCTCGGGCCGAGGGTGGAGAGAAAAGCCAGGCCGCTGGCCCCCAGGAACATCCAGGTACCTTGATAAGCCGCGAGGTAAACCGGAATCAGGAAAAAGGTATCCGTCGTCAATCGGGGAACACCAGCCACCGCCGCCACCGGCAACAAGAGGGAGAGTCCCCAAACCCACGCCGAGGGCCGGTCCCGTCTCCACCAAAAGGCCAAACCCAGCAGGCCCAAGGGCGCCCAAGGCGAAGCCCACCCAAGGGCCTTCACCGTTTCCAGGGCCTGGGCCCCATATTGGTCCCAGGCGCGCGGCGCGCTTTCCAACTCTGTATAAGGGGCCCGCCGAAGGACCCACAACAGCGAATTCCAATGGACCGGGTGGCCCCAATCCAAAAGCGGTTGGTGGATCGCCCGCAAGGGAAGGTAGAGGATCACCGACAGCGGCAACAAGAAAACCGAAAGGACGCCGAGAAGCATCCGAGGGGTCCTCCTCGGCCCGCGGATCCAACCTCCACAGGCCAAAACCGATCCGGCCGCCGCGATCGGCCAATGGATGGCCCCACAGGCACCCAAGAGGAACGCCGATTTCCAAGCCTCCGCTTCCCTCCCCTCACCCCTCGAGGGTCCGCACCGCAGGATCAGCACCATCGCCAGGAGCGCCTGGGAATAGACCAGACCTTTGGCGGACAGCGATTGCCGGAACACCGCGGGGGATACCAGGAGGGAGAGCGCCGCGGATACGGCGATCCAGCGGACCACCCCGGGCGGCAGGTCCGTCCGCTCGGAAAGAAGTCCCAGGGTCCATCGGCCCAACAGCGCCGCGGCCAAAATCACCGCGGCCGCCGAGAATAGGTTCATCCGGAACGCCGGGTCCCCCAGGGGGACCTGGACCGAAAGCCGGGCCAAGAGGTTCACGAGGGGGTGCCCGGGCGGATGCGGGATCCCGAGGGTCCATGCGGCCGTGACGGTTTCACCGCTGTCATCCGCCGCGATGGAGGGTCCTTGGCAGGCTAGGGAAACACCCCAAACCAGGAGCGTCCCAACCGACCAGGCCCAGGCTGGAAAGTCGACCCTGGGGGAATCAGGGTTTCCCATGGGACTCCCCTTCCACCCTCAAAAGGGTCCTCTCGATCAAGGGGACCAACCCGGACCAGCCTTTTCGCCTGGCTTGATCCGCCAGGGAATGATATTTCCTGATCTTGGCCCGAGCGGGGACTGTCCCGGCGGATTGAAAACCCATCCCCAGGATTTGGCACAAGGTGGTATTGGCGGGGTCTTCCCGGAGCCCTTCCCGGCACAGGCCCATCGACACCTCGGGATAACCCTCTTCCATGAAAACAACCGCGAGATCCCCGTAAAGCTCCGGCTGGTCCGGCTTCAGTCCCAGTGATCGGTCGAACCATCCGATGGAGTCCCCGGGGATCCCCGAACGAGCCAGCCAATGGGCGAAAGAGGAGCAATCATCGGCATAGTACCGAATGACCTGGCGGGTGATCAAATCCAATGGGCGCGATGGATCCGATGGGTCATTCACCCCCAAGCCCCGAAGCCTGAACCGAGAATGGATTTGGTTGAAACGTTCCTCCACCCCCTTCGTGGGCCCATAACCTTTTCCAACCCCATAGCAAAGGCCGTAGGGAGTGAGTTGGTCGAAGGACAGGTCAAACCCGGATTTCAACATCAAGGTCCGGTCCATCGAGACGAACAGGTTCCCCCGCTCCCGGGTCCTCAGAAAATCCTGGATCGGGGCCCAGGCGCGGGAAATCGCGAGGGATGGGCGGGATCGGGCCACCTGTCCCCAACCCCACCGGTAGGCCAGGAACTGGGGGGGAGCCATCAGCACATCGGGGCGGCGGCCCATGGCCACTTGCTCGTACCAAATCGGGAATACCGTGTTATCCCCTTCGGCGAGGAAGAAGGCGTTCCGGGGCAGGGCCAGGAGGATATTCGTCCCCAGATCCCCCGCCAAGGTGTAACGGCCCTTGTCCTCGATCCGGAAGGACCGGGCGGCCCAAAAAATGACCGCGACACAAGTCAAGGCCAACAGGGCCGATGCAAGGGATTTGGAAACGCGGAGAACCTTTTCCCAAAGGAAGCTGGATCCCAAGAAGGCCGCCAGGACGAACAAGCCCTGGAGGGACACCAGGTAAACCGGCACGAGGAAAGCCACCTCCTCCCGGGCATAGGTCAGGATGGCCGCCACCGACACGCCGTATAACGCCCAGGCCGGCAGGGCCTTCAACCTGAATTTCCAGAGCGCCCAAAGCGCCCCCATCAGGGCCAGGAACCAAAGCCCGGGGAAATTCTGGTTCACCATCACGTCCCGATACCAAGCAAAAAACTTCTCATAGGAGGACCAGGGCCGCAGTTCCCCCTCGTTGGAGGAAGCCAATTTGCGGGAAATCACCCACCAGAATTCCCCCCAACGGTCCGGATGGCCCCAGCTCATGGGCGGATGGAACCTGACCCGAAGGGGAAGGACCAGGTAGGTCGAGACTCCCACCACTCCCATCGAGGCGGCCCGGGCCCAATCGCGGAGGCCCCAAGTCGCCCTTTGGTTCCAGGCCCAAAGCCCGATCGCCGGGACCCAGAGGACCTGGGTCTGCCAATGGTTTCCCAGGCCCAAGGCGTAGAGACCCAGGACGGCCGACAGGCTCCGGAACCCGTTCTTTTCGGAAACCGCCGTCCGGACCATTTCCGCCAGCAGGAGGAAGGTCAAGGTGTAAACCCCGCCCTTGGCGGTCAATGCCTGCCCCAAAACGTTCGGGGTGAAAAAAAGGAAGGTCGCCAGGAGCGCTAAATGGATCTCAAGGTGAAACCCTTCCCGTGGAAAAACCCCGGGAAAAGCCGCCTGGGCCAAACGACGGGCCGTGGAAAGGGTCAGGAAGACCGCGCCGATGAGGAACGCCTCGGACATCAGGTTCAACCGGAATGCGGGACCGCCCAACGGAAGGAACCGGATCGCGAGGTTGCCCAAAAGCGTGAGGAGGGGGTATCCCGGGGGATGGGGCAGGCCCAAGCAGGACGCGGCCGCCGCGATCTCGCCGGAATCGTCCGCCATCAGCCCGGGATTCTGGATTTGGAGGCCCAGGAGCCAAAAAAGGAGTCCCACCCCGGCCCAAACCCAGGACGGGATCCGTTCCCTTCGCGATCCGATCACGGCTGGTTGAGGAGCTTCCAAAGTTCCGCCTGGGCTTCCTTGTTTTCCTGGTCCACCTGGAGCACGGCCTTGAAGGACGCCTCGGCGCCGACCTTGTTCCCCACCTTCATGAAAAGCCGGGCCAGTTCCAAACGGGATTGGATCTCGTCCGGCTTCCATTTCACCGCGCCCTCCAGGGCCTTCCGGGAATCGTCGTACCGGCCCTGCTTATCGTAGATCACCCCCAGGTGACGCAGGGCGTCGGCAAGTTCGGTGGACAGACGACCCTTTTCCTCCAGGAGTTCGGGCCGTTTCGACAAGGGCGTTTTGGGGGAAGCCAGCGCTTGGTCCAGGATTTGGAGGCTCGTCGGGAGGATCTTGGCCGTTTTCTCGAACTGAAGCCTCGCGGCCTCCAACATTTCCTTCTCGGTATAGAGGCGGTTCAAGGCCACACGGGATCCCTCAAAATCCGGTTGGAGCGTGAGGGACCGTTCAAACGCCCGAACCGCGGGCGGGTAGCGCCCGACCCGCGTTTGGCCCACTCCCCAGGTGAAGAGGCCCTCCACGTACAGGTCCAGGGCCCTTTGGGCGGGACCGGATCCCGCCCGGGCCTCCAGCAGGATTTCGTCGAGGTCATAGCGGGCGGAGGGGTCATCCGGGGGGAGGGGAGCGGCGGAATCCGCCAACCGCACCATGAGGACGCGGGACAGCGGACGGAACCCCAACCGCTTCTCGTCGCCCTCCCATTCCACCGGCCATTGGGGGACGCCCCAAAGGACGTTCCAATGGTCCAGGTTCAACCGGACCAGGTCGGAGAAGAGGAGGGCCCGGCTTCCTTCCCCGACGGAGAGGAGGATTTCAGGCTGGAAGCGGATGAGGTCCTCGAGGTACCACCGTTGATCCAATTGGGCCAAGTCCAAAACCACCGGGGAAGGGTCGCTTGGCCTTTCCACCGACCATAATAAACGGACCGCGTCGCCCGCTTCGGCGGTCTCGGCGAGGTAAAGCGTCCGGCTCCCGTCCCGGGGAAAATCCGTCAGGATGTTCTCGGCGTGGCGCAAAGCGGCCATGCCGCAATTCACCAGGACCCGGTCCGATGGAAGAAGGGCCAAACCCAAGGACCCGGCCATGACGACCCAGGGAAAGACCCGCGCGAACCGGAATCCACCCGACCCGGTCCCGGGGCGGACGGACAAATATCGGGCCCACCAAAGCGCGGCCCCCGCCGGGATCCAAAGCGCCGTCGTTCCGGGGATCCCCCCCGAGCGGGAATGGAAAAGCCAAGCCCCCGCCGCCGCGAGGGCGATGAGGAGCGCCTCGAAGGGACCCGAGGCCACTTTCCAGCCCAAAAGGAACAGGGGCGCCGCGAGGGCCGCCGACCCCCAACCCAGGAGCCTCAGGGTCTGCTGGAAATCGATCTCGGAGGACCGGTGCGCCGCCAACAGGTCATCCCAGGAACGGAACATCTCGGCGACGCAGTGGGCGCCCCCCCAATCGCCCAGGGCCCCGCCCGGGCGAAGGAGGACCCAGAGGTAGGGGAGCCCCCCCGCCAGGATCCAAAGGCCGCGCGAAGGGAGGCGAGTGAGGGTTTCCCAAGGCTTTCGGAGTAACAGGACCAGGCCCAAAACGCCCCAGGCCGGATGGAGGGCGGTGAGGAGTCCCACGAAAAGAAAGGCCGCGGGGAGGGGGCCCTCCCGTTCCAACAAACGCGTCAACACCACCAACAGACCCAAGGCCATGCAAGCGGCCAATCCTGAGGCCCGGGTCCCGACGATCAGGAGGGGCAGGCTCCAACCGGCCGCGAGCGCGAATCCCAGCCCCAGCAACCTGGTTTCCCAACCCCGGTTCCGGAGGGTCTCCAGGAGGGTGAACGCCATTAAGCCCGCCGAGAGCGCCCCGGCCAAGGCCGAGAGAAGTGGTAAATCAGTCCAAGGGTTGGCTTTCAAAAACGGCAGGATAGCTTGGGCCGTCAGGACGGCGAGTGGATTGGCGAAAGGCGGGGGGATCTCCCCGTGGAGGACCGCGAGGTAAAAAGCCGGGTCCGAACCCCATTGGAACGTTTGGGCCCGGTGTAAAACCAACGGGATACCCGACGCCAAGGCCACCCCCAGGGCCCCCAACGCCGAGAGGAACGACCCCCGGAAAAAACGCCCCGCGCCTCCCCAAAGGGCCCAAGCCAGGAGGCCCCCCAGGATCCACCGGGAACCCTCGGCCCAATGGCCCAAACGGTAGGTCCACCAGCCGAAGGCCTGGAGAGCCGCGCCCAAGACCCAACCCCAGGTCGACCAAAACGCCCGGCGTTCCTTCCGGGCCCTCGTCGATTCCTCCTCGGCCAGGGCCACGATGCTTCGGGGACGCGCGGGCTTCACCCGGTCAGCCTTTCAACCGGCGGAGGATCAAGGACAAGCCCTGGAGGGTCAGGTCGGGTTGGAGGAGCCTGAACAACCCGGATCCCTCGAAGAGGTGGCACCAACCGCCGGTGGCGATGGCCGGGGCCCTTCGGCCCAGTTCCTTCCGGAGGACCCGCAGGAGTTCCCTCGTCTGGCCGACGGCGCCGTGGTAAACCCCGGACCGCATGGCGTCCTGGGTCGTCTTGCCCAGTGCGCGGGCCACCCGCTGGAACCTCACCGTCGGGAGTTTCGCGGTGAATTGGTGGAGCGCGGCCAGGGAAGTGCCGATCCCCGGCAGGATGGCTCCGCCCGCGTAGCCCCCCCGGGCGTCGACCAAGTCGAACGTGGTGGCGGTCCCGTAATCCACCACCAGGACCGGGGCCCCGTAGAGGGCTTTGGCCGCCACCGCATTCACGAGGCGGTCCGCCCCGACCTCGGAGGGCCGGCGGACGTGGATCGGCAGGCCCAGGTCCAGGTTGGAACGGATGAAGATCGGCGCTTCGGCGCTCAACGGCGCCAATGCCCCGCGGACGGGGCCGTCCACGGGAGGCACCACGCTGGAGACCGCGACGCCCCGGGGCTTCCCCCAGGAGGCCAACCGCCTCGCCCAAGCGCGTGCCCCCGCCGGGGTCCTGAGGCGCTCGGTGGGATAGGCGTCCCGGCGAAGGACTTCCATCCCGCGGAGGAGTCCCGAGACGGTCCGGGTATTACCGATGTCGACGGCCCAGATCATGGCGCTCCTCGGCGGGCAGTAAAAAGGATTTTCCAGTCCGTGATTATACCGGACGGCGGCGCCCGGTTCCGGCCCTTCGAATGGATGTCCGGGGGGCCTCCAACCGGAGCCGATCCACGTCCCCCGCGGTCACCCGCTCGACCATCCCCACGTCGTTCCGGACCAAAAGCGCCCCCTGGGCGTCCACGTCCTGGGCCTGCCCATAAAGGGTGCGGTCACCCTGGCGGATCCGGACCTGATGTCCCAGTACCGTGGACCGGGCACGCCATTCGGTCAACATCCGGTCGGACCGGCCCGATTCGAGCCATCCATGGACTTCCTCCAAACGTTCCAGGGCTTTGCGGAGGAAGGAGGGGCGATCCACCGATTGACCGAGGGCCTGCGACAGGCTGGCCGCCCGGTCGCGAAGATCGGGGGGGAAATCCTTGGTGCCGGCGTTCACGTTGATCCCGATCCCCACGACGGCGTATTGGAGCCGGTCCAAGTCGGCCTGGGCTTCCGTCAGGATGCCGCAAAGCTTCCGGCCCTTCCACTCGACGTCGTTGGGCCACTTGATCCCCACGGAGAGGCCCTCGTCCCCCATGGCCAGGGCCACCCCTACGGCCGAGGCGAGGGTCAGGAGCGGCAACTCCCCGGGGGGGAGTTTCGGGCGTAAAAGGATCGAGAAGGCCAGGGACTTGGATTTGGGCAGGAACCAGGAGCGGTTCAGGCGTCCCCGGCCCTGGGTCTGGGCCTCGGCGGCCACCACCGACCCGGCGGGGGCCCCTTCCCGGGCCCAGGCCTGGCAGGCGTCGTTGGTGGACCCCAGGGTCTCATAGGCCCGATAGGACCGCCCCCAGGTCTTGGTCCGGAGACCCGCCTGTACGAATTCCGGGCGTAGGCTGTCGGGCATGCGGGTCACACGGTAACCCGTGGCGGACTTTCCCTCCAGGACGCAGCCGAGGGCACGAAGCCGGCGGACGTGTTTCCAAACCGTGTTCCGGGACACCCGAAGGGTACGGCTCAGGTCGGCGCCGGAGGTGAAGCCCTCGGGCCTTTCCATCAAGCGCCCCAGGATGGACAGGGCCACCCGGTCCTCGCGGTAGGGGCGTTCCCCGCTCATAGGCCGCTGAGCTCCAGGGAAAAATCCACGGGCAGGGCCGAATGGGTCAGGGCCCCCACCGAAAGGCGTTGGACCCCGGTGGCGGCGTAAGACCCGATCGTGCGCAGGGTCAATCCGCCGGAGGCCTCCGTCACCACGCCGGTCCCCCGGACCAGCCGGAGAAGTCGCCGGAGTTCGGCCGGGCTCCGGTTGTCGAACAGGAGGGCGTCGGCTCCCGCTTTCAGGGCTTCCCGGGTCTCCAGTTCGGACTCCACTTCCGCCTCCAAAAAGGCGGAGCGGCCCCAACGTTTCCTCGCGGCGGTGACGGCGGCCCAGACTCCCCCCCCGAGGGAGCGGTGGTTGTCCTTGATGAGGACATGGGTCGCCAGGTTGAAGCGGTGGTTCTCGCCCCCGCCCACGCGGACGGCGTAGCGCTCGAAGGATCGCCAGAGGGGGATCGTTTTGCGGGTGTCATAGATCCTCGCGGGCCCGGGACCCGCCGCCCGGACGAAAGCGCGGGTCTGGGTGGCGATCCCCGAGAGGCGGGAAAGGAGGTTGAGGGCGGTCCGTTCGCCGCTGAGGAGGGCTCCGGCGGGGCCGGAAATTTCCGCCACAACCCCGTCCCGACGGAAAGAGGCCCCTTCCCGGGCCTTTGCCTTCACGCGAACGCTTCGGTCCAAGATCCGATAAACCGCCTGGAAAACCGGCAATCCCGCCAGGACTCCCGGTTGACGGGCTAGGATCACCCCCCGGGCCCGGAGGTTTCGGGGCACCGTGGCGAGGGTCGTGAGGTCCCGGAAAGCCCCATCCTCCACGAGCGACATCCGTAGGAGTTTCCGTTCAACGGGACCCAGGAGTTTCCGTGAGGGGGAAGGAGGATGATTCATGCCATTCCTTGACCGGAGGTCGGGATCAACGGTTCCCCGCCGGAAAAAGATGCCGGAGGAAGAACCCTTCCGTCTCATCGTACAAGGTTTCACGGTGGGCCGCCGTTTCAAAGAGGTGCTTCGCCCCCTGGAGGATGACCCGCCGGGTCTCGACGCCGCGTTCCCGGAAGGCCTTTTCGTAGTTCTCGGAGGATTGGAGGGACAAGGATGCGTCCGCGGTTCCTTGAAGGATCAGGACGGGACCCCCGTAGCCATCGCCCGGGGCCAAGCCGGTTGGCTTTTCGAACCCCTGGGCGAAGCCGGCCCCCAACTTCTCCCCCATGATGTCCACATCTTCACCGGCGAGGAGTTTTTCCTCTCCGTGAAGCCCCAGGAACCGAACCTTCATCCGGATCGGGTCGTCCACCGGGGCCCAGAGGGCCAAGGCCCGGGGGTGGAGCCTGGGCGCCGTGGAAGCGGCCACCCAGCCGCCGAGGCTGAACCCCAAGAGCGCCCTTCGGGACCCGTCCACCGTCGGATGGGAACCCAGGAAATCCCAGGCCGCTTGGGCGTCCTTCAGTTCCCCGGCCAGGGTGAGGTCATGGAAGGCCCCCTCGCTGTCGCCATGCCCACCGAAATCAAAACGGAGAACCGCTAAACCCCGGGAGGCAAGTCGGCGGGCGTAGGACAGGAAAAGGCGCTGGGGTTCCACCCGGTTGCCGGTGAAGCCGTGGCAAAAGAGGACCGCCGGATGGGGGCCGGCGCCCTCAGGGACATGGAGGGTCGCGGCCAAACGGCCCAGGGCCCCGCCTTCGATCCAGTGGAACGTCTCCGGCATCGCTACCCCTCAAACAGCCCGATTCACCACAGGGTCACAAAGTCACAGGGGAATAGGGTCGATTGGAAATCCAAATGTTCACCCAATGGCTCTTTCCAGCCCGCTTTCCATGATATGGAAGCGGGACAGTCCCGCGTTCATGATGGTTTGACTTGGGCGCGGGACGTGTCTCTGGGGTGGATGTGTGTCAGCCGTTGAGGGCGGAGAGGGTCTTCTCGAGCTTGGCGATGCGTTCCTGGGTCTGGCGGATCTTCTCCCGCTCGGCCTCGATCAGCGTGGCGGGGGCCTTGGCCACGAATTGCTCGTTGGTGAGCTTAGCCTCAAGCGACTTCAGGTAGCCCTTGGCCTTCTCCAGGTCCTTGGACTGCCGGGCGCCCTCAGCCTTCAGGTCGATGAGGCCCTCCAGGGGGATCCAGGCTTCCCCGCCCTCCAAAAGCACCACCGCGCTCTGCGGGGGGCGGGTCTCGGCGGTCTCCACGGCGTCCACCCGGCCCAGGGTCCGGAACAACCCGGATTGTTCGGATATCCGGGAAGCCAGGGCGGCCGTCGCGACCAGGCGGATCCGGGCGGAGGGCGGCACGTTCAGCTCACTTCGGACCGTCCTCACCGACGTGACGGACTTCTGGACCCAGGTGAAGGCCTCGGCGGATGCGGCGTCCCCCTTCGGCAGGAGGGAGGGATCGGGCCAACGGGAATGCTGGATTGAGTCGCGTTGGCCCGGTAGGCGGTGCCAAAGTTCCTCGGTGACGAAGGGGGTCAGGGGATGCAGGAGTTGGAGGACCGTCTCGATCACCGTGAGGACCGTCGACGCGGCGGCCTGGCGGGAAGGGTCCGAGGGCGCCTGGGCCAACCGGGGCTTCAGGGCCTCCAGGTACCAGTCGCAGACCTCGTTCCAAAGGAAGTGGTAGAGGGTCTGGCAGGCGTCCGCGGGACGGTACCGCTCGATGGACTCGCTCACCGAGGCCGCGGCCTCGCCCAGGCGGTGCAGGATCCAACGGTCCTCGAGGGTGAGGGCCGACCGGCCCTCGTCCTCCGCCGAGAGGGAACGGGTCGACGCGGCGGATTCCCCCAGGGACATCAGGACGAACCGCACGGCGTTGTACAACTTGTTGATGTAGTTGCGCGACGATTCCATCTTCTGGGGCGTGAGGGCCACATACCGCTGTTTGGTCTCGATGGAGGCCAGGGTGAACCGGAGGGCGTCGGTGCCGTACTTCTGGATCATGTCCAACGGGTCCACCACGTTGCCCTTGGACTTGCTCATCTTCTTCCCTTCCTCGTCGGCCACGAGGGAATAGATGTAGACGTCCTTGAAGGGCACCTCGCCCATGAACTTCAGGCCCATCATCATCATGCGGGCCACCCAGAAGAACAGGATGTCCCAGCTTGTGACCAGGACCGACGTGGGGTAGAAAGTCGCCAGGTCCCGGGTCTTTTCCGGCCACCCCAGGGTCGAGAAGGGCCAGAGCGCCGAGGAAAACCAGGTGTCCAGGACGTCCGGGTCCTGGGTCAAGGTATCCTGGCCGCAGGACTCGCACTTCACGGGCGTTTCCTCAGCGGCGAACACGTGTTGGCAGGAACCGCAGGTATAGACCGGGATGCGGTGGCCCCACCAGATCTGCCGGCTGATGCACCAGTCCTGGATGTTCGTGAGCCAGCGGTTGTATTCCTCTCGCCAGGTGTCCGGGGTGAACTTCGTTCGCCCATCCGCCACGGCCTTCAGGGCGGTTTCCGCGAGGGGCTTCATCTTGACGAACCATTGGCGGGAATAGTAGGGCTCCACGATGGTGCCGCAGCGGTAGCAGTGGCCCACGTTGTGCTCATGGGGTTCCACCTTGAGCAGGAAGCCCTTCGCCTGGAGGTCGGCCACGATCCGCTTTCGGGCCTCAAACCGGTCCAGGCCCTTGTAGGCCCCGGCTTGGTCGTTGAGGGTGCCGTCGGGGTTCAGGATGTTGATGCGGGGCAATTGGTGGCGGTTGCCCACCTGGAAGTCGTTGAAGTCGTGGGCCGGGGTGATCTTGACGACCCCGGTCCCGAATTCCTTGTCGACGTAGCCGTCCTCGATGATCGGGATGCGGCGGTCCACCAGCGGGAGGGTCACGGACTTGCCGACGAGCCCCGCGTAGCGGTCGTCGTCCGGATGGATCGCCACCGCGGTGTCGCCCAGGAGGGTCTCGGGGCGGGTCGTGGCCACCTCCAACCCGTCGTTGGGGTCATGCACGAAGGGGTAACGCAGGTGGTAGAAGGCGCCCTGCACGGCCTTGTGCTCCACCTCAATGTCCGAAAGGGCCGTCTGGCATCGCGGGCACCAGTTGATGAGGTAATAGTCCTGGTGGATCAGCTTTTCCTTGTAGAGCTCCACGAACACCCGGCGGACCGAACGGGACAGGCCCTCGTCCATGGTGAACCGCTCGCGGGTCCAGTCCACCGAGCAACCGAGGAACCGGATCTGGCGCATGATGGTGGCGCCGTACTTTTCCTTCCAGTCCCACACCCGGCCCACGAAGGCTTCCCGACCCAGCTCATGCCGGCTCATTCCCTCCTTGCGCAGTTCCTTCTCCACCACGTTCTGGGTGGCGATGCCCGCGTGGTCGCAGCCGGGAAGCCAAAGGACGTTGAAGCCCTTCATGCGGTGGTACCGGGCCAACAGGTCCTGGAGGGTGTCATTGAGGGCGTGGCCCATGTGCAGGCTGCCCGTCACGTTCGGGGGCGGGATGACCATGGAAAAGGCGGGCTTGGGGCTCCCGGCTTGGGCCGTGAAATCCCCGGAGGATTCCCAGAGGGAGTACCAGCGCTCCTCGACCTCGGCGCTTTGGTAGGCCGTGGGGATCTCAGTCGGTTGTGGATCGGCCATGGGTCCGCCCTTTTCGGGCACTCCGTATAAAAAAGTTCGACACTTCGAGGCTTGGGCCAGGAAGTGTCGTCCAATGCCGCTCCTCGGGGGAGCTATTCGTCCGGTTTCTTCCCGGGAGAGGTATTCGTCAGGTTCTCGTAGGTTCCCAGGGCGAAATGTCCTGTCAATGTACCCGATTCACGCCCGTCGTTCAATATTCGGACCCGCTTGATCTCCTCGAAATTCTGGAGGAGGGCGTGGTTGAGGCCCTCGACGAACTGGGCCTCTTCCATGAACCCAAATTCAGGGTCGAGCGGCACGCTCAAGTCCACGGCCGCGGTGCCGGCGTCCGTCAGGTACATCTCGTTCAACACCGTCCCCTTCGGGGCCAAGCTCCGGGCTTTCGAGTTGCCCGCGGCGTTCAGGTAGGCCAACACCGATTGCTTCATCTGGTCGAGGCGGCTCTGGCTGCGGTGGATCAGGGCCGGGAGGGTTTGGACCTCCCCGACCGAGGGAACCAGGACCCTCACGAAGATGGTCGCCGGCTTGTCCCCGGAAACCCAAAGCCCTGATTCGCTGACCGGGGCCGGTTTGGGGCGGTCGCCCCCGAAACCCCTCATCCGCTCATGGCGCCAGAGGATCGCCCCCAACACGGCCAGGAGCCCCAAGGCGACCCGGATAAGCACGGTGCGTTTCACGGCGTCACTTCCCCTCGCCGCGGAGGTACGCGCCGAGACCCTGGGTGATTTTTTGGGCGAAGGCCTGGATCGCGGCGTCGGTTCCGAAGAGTTCCAGGTCCTCCGGGTTGGTGAGGAAAAGCGGCTCGATCACCACCGCCGGAAGGGCGATGTAGCGCAAGGACTGGTGGGGCACCGCCAGGATCCGGCCGTCGGGCGAGGACACATCACCCGCCAGGGCCCGTGGGTCGGACAAGGGCGAGAACTTCGGCGAGACCCCCGTGGCCAAAGCCAGCTGACGGGCCAATTGGAGGGATTGCTTATAGCGGCTCAGGGGAAGGCTCCCCGCCTCGGGTAAACCCTCGTCCGAGGCCGGAGTCCCGGACTGCGGGGGCTGGACCACGAAAAAGGGCCCGCGGGTCTTGCCGGTGGATTCCCGGTCGGCGTGGAGGATCAGGGCCACGGCCGCCCCGGCGGTGTTCAGGATCTCAAAGCGTTTGTCGTATGGGATCAAGTCGTCCTTGACCCTCACCGCCGTTACGTCATACCCGGCGCTGGTCAGGGACTGGGTCAGGGCCTTGGTGAATTTCAGCGTCCAATCCTTCTCCACTTGGCTTCCGGCCACGCTCCCCTTGTCGCCCCCCCCGTGGCCCGCGTCCACCGCGATCCTCGTCCCGGCGGCCAACGGCCGCGCGAGGAGGCAAAGGCAGGCGAGGGCCGCGCCCAGGAGGGATCGACGCATGGCCTAGGACTTCTCGGGCAAGGTGCGGGACAGGAACTTCCCCATGGCCCGGAATTTCCTGTAACGCTGTTTCTCGATCTCCGAGGGGCTGAGGCGCCCCAGGGACGCGAGGTGTCGTTCAAGGGATCGCTTCAGGTTCTTGGCGGTCTCGTCGGGGTTCAGGTGGGCGCCGCCCATCGGCTCGGGGACGATCTCGTCCACGACCTGCAATCCCAGGAGGTCCTTCGCGGTCAGTTTCAACACCTCGGAGGCCTGTTGGATCATCTCCCGGTTGTCCCACAGGATGGCCGCGCAGCCCTCGGGCGAGATGACCGAATACACCGAGTTCTCGAGCATGAGGACCTTGTTGGCGACGCCGATCCCCAGCGCGCCGCCGCTCCCGCCTTCCCCGATCACCACGGCCACCACGGGCACCCGGAGGCGGGCCATCTCCAGGAGGTTCCGCGCGATGGCTTCCGCCTGGCCCCGTTCCTCGGCCCCCAGGCCGGGGTAGGCGCCCGAAGTGTCGATCAAGGTCAGGATGGGCCGGTTGAATTTCTCGGCCAGTTTCATGACACGGAGGGCCTTGCGGTAGCCTTCGGGGTGCGACATGCCGAAATTGCGCTTGAGGTTCTCCTGGGTGTCATGGCCCCGCTGCTGGGCGATGACCGCTAAGGGTTTGCCGGACAGGAAACCGAACCCCGCCACGGTGGCGGGATCGTCCCCGAAGGCCCTGTCCCCGTGGATCTCGGTGAACTCGGTCACCAGGCGTTGGAGGTAATCCAGGGCCAGGGGGCGCTGGGGATGACGGGCCAACTGGACCCGGCTCCAGGCCGACCGGTTGGCGTAGGTCTTCTTGCGGAGCTGGCCCGCGGCCTTCTCCAACCGGGTGATGGAGGGCGTATGGCGTTCGTGGTCCGGCAAATGCCTCAAATCCCGGATTCGGCGCTCCAGGTCCGAGAGTTGGGCTTCGAGGTTCGGGGTGGACTTTTTCAAGACGTTCCTTTGGTGCCTTTGGTGGGGGGGCATTATAACGGAAGGAGCCGGGGTCGGCGACCTCTCGCCGGGCTACAATAGGCCCATGGCACCGCCTTCCCAAAACATCCTGAAACCCCGGTGGCTCCCGGCCCTCGGCTGGATGTCGGTCATTTTCGCCTTTTCCCAGCACGCCAACATCGAAAGCGGCTTGTCTTATGATTTCGTCCTTAAAAAAACCTGCCACTTGGCGGAGTACGGGTTTTTGGCGGTTCTCTTTTACTTCGCCCTCACCCATCCCCTGGGCCTCTGGGCGCGGCGCCACGCCGAGAAGGCCTGGGCCTGGTCCGTCCTCTTCGCGGTCAGTGACGAGTTCCACCAATCCTTCATCCCCACCAGGTCCGCGCAACCCCGGGATGTGGTGATCGACTCGGTGGGCGCGGCCTTGGGGCTTTGGCTATGCTTCCGGTTGAGCCGCCTCCCCGGGGAAACGGTGGACCCCCGGCCCGAGCCGCCGCCCCTTCCCCCTCCCGTCGAATTCATGGACCCGAGTGAGGCCCCCACCCAGGAAATCCCCCGGGTCTCCAAGGCCCCGAAGCGGAAAACGACTCCCGTTCCGCGTCGAAGCGGGCCCGCCCAACCCCGTGAAAGGATCCCCAAGCCGAAGCGTGCCGCTTCACACCCAGACAGCCCGATCCGACCGTCCTCTCCCCTCCGGAGGACCCGGCGCAAGAAACGGAACCCCCAGATGCGCCTGGAACTCCGCCCCTCCCATATCCGGAGGCTCCGGAAATAAAAAAGGCCCCCCGGTTTCCCGGAGGGCCTTCGGTCCTGATTATTAGAACACCACTCCAGCCAACAACCCGATGTCGGCCGCGGCGCTGCCGATGCCGATCGTCAAGCCGGCCTGCAACTGGGTCTTCTGGCCCGCCCGGATCCCCGCGAGGATGTTGGAGCTGTCCGTTCCGTAGGGGTTGATGTTCAACTCCGCGATCCCGGTGAGGGTCGGGGTGAAGGGAACGCCCACGCCACCCGAAAGGTAGACATAGTCGGGGGGATTGTAGGAATAAGTGACGTTGATCAGGTTATAGGGAGGGTTCGGGTTGACGCCAAGCCCGGTGATGTTGGAGCTGCCGGTGATCACGAAGCCCAAGGTGCCGTTCAGCAGGATACCAGCGGTCTTGGCGGTGACCATGCCCTTCAGGCCGATGTTGACGCCGGAATAGGGGGTCACCTTGGTGTCGCCCGCGAAGCCGATATCCGCGCCCAAGCCGAAATTGACCGGGGTGGAACCCTTGCCCGCGATGATGTACTTACCGCCCACCTGGATGGACCCGATCCCGCTGGCGCTGGCGCCCGTGTAGCTGTCGGAGACGAAGGGCAGGGTCCCGTAGACCTCAAGGTCCTTGGTGATGCCGTAGCCCACGCCGCCGCGGATCTGGAACTGGCTGAAGCCGTTCCCGAAGCTGGCGTACTCCAGGTTCAAGCCGCCGCGGAACTTGCTCTTGGGCAGGCTCTGGGCGGTTTCCTGGGTCAGGAGACCGGTATTGCCGTTCATCGTCTGGCCGACGAGATATTCCTTCTCAGCCATGCGGTGCCGGACCGGGGCCGAGGTTTCCCTGACGGCCATCTTGGTCGTGTGCTTTTTCGCCGTGGACTTCTTATGGGTCGTCTGGGCCTGGGCGGCGCCGAAGCACAACCCCAGGGCAAGCGCTGCGACCACAACTGAACGGGTCAGCTTCATGCTTTGATCTCCTGGATGTTTTTTATTGGGAAAAGACCGAACGGACCGAACCGCGTTCCGACTCAGGGAGTCGACGAGCCTCGCGCGGAGGGTCTCCAACAACGGCGCAAGGTTAGCAACCGAGACAAATCATTGCAACCTGAATTCGGGCCCTTTCGGTGGAGTCCCCTTCAAAAGCTCCCGGGCGTGCCGTAGGGAGGCCTCTGAAACCCGTTCCCCACCAAGCATTTTCGCCAATTCCTCCACCCGTTCCTCCCCCTGTAAACGTTTCACCAAGGTGAAGGTTTTCCCTTCCGAAACCTGTTTCCGGATCTGGTAATGGCAGTTTCCCAACCCCGCCAAGGGGGCC
The DNA here is from genome assembly GCA_964392085.1 of uncultured bacterium. Classification (GTDB taxonomy): domain Bacteria; phylum Oederibacteriota; class Muellerivitia; order Muellerivitales; family Muellerivitaceae; genus CAYMOV01. The sequence goes on along the minus strand of CAYMOV010000003.1, from coordinate 38,074 downwards.
AGGTGCGAGATGCATAAGAGTTGTTTCCGGGCCGCCAAGTCCTCCATCACCCGCCCGACCGCCGGGGCCGTTCGGGCCCCCACGCCCGTATCAATCTCGTCGAACACCAATACCGGCACCTCGTCCGAATCGGCCAAAGCCGCCTTGAGGGCCAACATGACCCGGGAGGCCTCACCCCCGGAGGCCACCTTGGCGAGGGGCCGGAGGGGCTCCCCGGGATTGGCGGAAAATTGGAATTCCACCTTGTCCCATCCCTGGGGGGAAAGGGCGAGGCGCTTGCCCTTGTCGGACACGGGGCTGTCGGGCTGCTCCTGGGCCTCCACCGCGACTTCCAACCGCGCGCCGGGAAGCCCCAGTTCCTCGAGCAACTCCTTCACCTGGCCCGTCAGTTTCCTCCCCGCCTTGACCCGCTGGACGTGGAGATCGGACGCGGCGGACCGGTAAACCTCGGCGGCTTGGTCGATGTCGGCCTGCACCGCCTTCAACCGACCCTCGCGGTTCTGCAGGTCATCCAGTTCGAACCGGGCCCGCCCCAGGTAACCCCGGACTTCCCCGAGGCTTTCGCCGTATTTTTTCTTCAGTGTATGGATCAAGTCCACCCGCTCGGACAAGTCCCGGAACTGGTCCTCGGAATACCCGCCCGACTCGAGCCTGCGGGACAGGTCGTAACTGAGCTGGTTCAAGGTTTCCTGGGCTTGTCGGGCGGTTTCCACCAGGGGTTCCAGGCTCGGGTCGAGTTTGGCGCAGTCCTGGATACGGTTCAGGGCTTGGCCCGCCAGGGAGGCGGCTCCCCCGCCCGCGGCGCCGTCCAAGGAATCCTGGGCCTCCCGGAGTGAATCGGTGATGCGTCCCGCGTGTTTGAGGGCCTGGTATTCCCGGAGGATGGATTCCTCATCCAAGGATTCCAATCCGGCGGATTCGAGCTCATTGACCTGGAACGCCAACAGGTCCTGCCGTCGGGCGGCTTCCTTGGCGTCGCCTCCCAGCCGGGTTCGCTCCCCCAACAGGCCGGACAAGGACCGGTAGGCTTCAGAAACGGATTGAAGGGGTTTTTCCAGGTGCCCCGAGGCGTCCACCAATCGCCGGTGCCGTCCCACGTTGAAGATGGCTTGGTGCTCATGCTGGCCGTGGAGGTCCACCAGGAAGTCCGCCAACTCGGAAACCATGGCGGCGGTGGCCAGGGAGCCGTTGACGAAACTGCGCGTCTTGCCGGAGGAACGGTTGAACTCGCGTTTCAGGAGGATCTCGCCGCCCGGGGCCTCCAGGCCCCAATCGGAAAGCTTGGCGATGGCCGGGGAGGAGGGTTCGAGTTGGAAGAGGGCCTCCGCCGTGGCCTTCTCCTCGCCGGTCCGGAGGATGCCTGGGTCCAACCGGTCGCCCAGGAGGAAGTAAAGGGCGTCCACCAAAAGGGATTTCCCCGCGCCGGTCTCGCCGGTCAGGACGTTCAACCCGGGCTCGAACTCGAGGTCCACCCGGTCGACGATCGCGAAGTTTTGGACGGATAAATGTCGAAGCACTGAAGCCTCAATTTTCAACACGGGGTCACAGCGGCACGGGACATCCAAGGAATGTCCGGCATTTTATCCCAAACCCACCCGCAAAGGCATCCCAGCTGTGGGCCCCATCTGCTTTAATATCCCCATGACCACCGAACCCTACGTCATCCTGAAGGACGAACCCCATTTCATCGCAGTCGCCAAGGCGGCGGGAGTGCCCGTCATCCCTGAACGGGGCCCAAACCCCGCCAAGCCCCTGGTCGAGCTATTGTCCGAAAAACTCGGGATCAAGCTTTGGGTCGTCCATCGGCTGGACCGGGAAACCAGCGGGGTCCTGGTCTTCGCCAAGGACGCCGAAACCCATAAGGCCCTCAGCCAGGCCTTCGAAAAGCATGAGGCGAAGAAGAAATACCTGGTGGCCGTCCTGGGACGGGTCCACAAGGACGGCACCATTCGCCAAGCGCTGAAAGAGTTCGGCTCCGGCCGGGTGGGCACCGATCCCAAGGGCAAACCCTCGGTCACCCACTACCGGGCCCTCCGGGCCAATGACCAGGCGTCCCTGCTGGAGGTGGAACCCGAGACGGGCCGCCGCCACCAGATCCGCGCGCATCTCTACGCCATCGGCCATCCGGTGCTGGGGGACCCCAAGTACGGCCAGGAAAGGCCGGTTGGCGGGGCCACAAGATTGATGTTGCACGCAGTGGAACTGATAATCCCCCTTGGGGAGGGCCTCGCCGAGACGTTCCACGCGGAGCTCACGGAGGATTTCGGGAAGATGATGGAGGGATTCGGGTTGAACAAGAACGGCTGACAAAACCTTTTGAACCACCAAGATCACAAAGTTCACTAAGAACGCCTATGGGATAAAATCATTAAATTCAAGGCTTTCCTTCGTGACCTCGTTTACGCCCTCAGCTGAAGGCTGACGGGTAGTGAACTTTTTGGTGAAAAATATTATTCGTTGAATTAAACCCCGACGGGTTCGCGTTGGGGGGCGGTGGTCGGCACCGAGGCGGACAAGAGCTTCTCAGCTTCCAAACGGGCCCGGTCCATCTTGGGATAACGGATCTCCCGGTAGCCCCGCACTTCCTCCGGCAGTTCCAGCACCTTCACCCAGGTGTCATAGCGGCCCTTACCCTCCCGGGGGAACCGGTCCACCAGGGCCTCATACCAGGCCCTAAAGTCCTTCTCGTTCTTGTGCCAAGAGGGCAATAGGGCCCGCAAAATCTTCAGGTGTTTCATGGACTTCAGCATCCAGTCGCGGGAGTCCAGGTCGAATTCCAGCTTCATGCCCATCACCTCGAAGCTCGGGCGGTTGAAGTGCTTGTAGGTCAGCTTGTCGCCCCGGGATGGGTCCACACCCCAGCGCTTCCGGTCCCGCCGGTACTTCTCGGGGCTGGTCAGGAGGTGGGCTACGTAGACCTCGTCCTTGATGGCCATGACCTTATGAAGGTATTTCACCGTGGCGCGGGTGGCGGCCCATTGGCGCTCGGCCCGGTCGGAGGATAGGACGTCCAGCACCCGGTCCAGGTACTTGCGGGCGTAGGACATGGAATCGTATTGGATGAGTTCGTAAAGCCGGTCCGCCACATCCTTTAGGAATTCCGCCTCGCCATTCCAGGCCTGCTCGAATTGGGAGAGGAGGGCCCGGTAAGCCTTGCCCCTTCCCCCGAGGTCCTTCGCCTTGCGGTCGGCAAGGGCCTTCCAATCCTCCCTCACCTCGGCCTGGTAGGCCTCGGGATGGGCCGCCACGTCCCGGCCCAGGTGGAACGCCTTGAGGTTCGCCTCGCCCTCGGAGCCCCTGAAATTCTCCCCGATGGCCATTTCCAAGTTCGCGAGGGATAGGGGTAGGAACCCCTTCTGGAAGGCCACGCCCAACATCATGACGTTCACGTAGAGCTTGTTGCCCATCAGGTCTTGGCTGATGTGGGACAGGTCGGCGCCGAAATAATCGAGGGTGTATTTCTTGAAGATTTCCCCCAGGAAGGCCGGGGAGAAATCCTCCTGTCCCATGAGGGTGCGGATCGTGGGCATCTTGCCGGTATTGACCAGGCTGTGGGTACGGTCCTTGGATCCCACCCGGAAGGTTAATCGCGGGTCGAGGCCACGGGCCGCCTCCAGGTTGTCGAGGCCGAGGAGCAGGTCGGCCTGGCCCTGGGCCATGAGGGGCGAGACGATCCGACGCCGGTCGCTCAGGGTGATCTGGGAATAGACCCCGCCGTTCCGGATCGCGATGCCCTTCTTGTCGCAGAACGTGACGAACAGCCCTTGGTGGGTCGCGGCCCGCACGAGGATGGCCGTGGAGGCCCCGATGCCCATGCCCCCCACGCCCGCGATGTGGCAGCGCCAGTCACCCTTGAACGAAAACAGGGCCGGTTGGGGCAGGCCCGAGGCGTCGGGCAACGCGGGTTTCGGGGGCTTGGAGCTCCGCTCGATGGTGACTTCCTCGAATGCCGGGCAGGCCTTCACCCGGGCGCAGGCCCCGTCGGTCACACAGGTGGAAAGGTCCGTGGCCATCTTGGGGCCGTAAAGGGTCGGCTCGATCGTGAGGCCGGGGCATCCGGTCAATCGGGTGCACTCCAGGCAGAACTCGCAGGTGTCCTGGCTCACGCCGATGCGGACTTCCTTTCGGAGATAACCCACTTCCTTGAGTTCCTTGCCCCGCTCCCGCCTCAGTCGGCGGTGGTAGGTGATGCCGCATTCCTTGTCGGCCACCACGAACTTGACCCCGTCCTCCAGCACCAGCTTTTCCAGCAGTTCCCGGTAGGCCTTGCGGTCCTCGGGGTTCACCCGGGCCACGGTGACTTCCTGGCCTTCCGACAGGCCCTGGAGGGCCTTCTCGATGTCCTGGGCGAAGGTGAGGTTGCCCATGAGGTCGCGGTCCATTCCGGCGTGGGGCTGGTGCCCCGTCATGGCGGTGGTCTTATTGTCGAGAAGGACGAACAGGATGTCCTGGTTGTTCTTGAGGGCGTCCGACATCCCCGAGATGCCCGAGTGGAAGAACGTGGAATCCCCCAGGAACGCCACGGCCTTATTTGAAGCGAAGGGCGACAGGCCCGCCCCGGTGCCGGGCGAGAAACCCATGCCGATGTAGTTGTTCATCAGGGGGCCGTTGGGCGGCATAAAGAGCATGGAGTAACAGCCCGCGTCGCCGTGGAAGAGGACCTTCACGGGCTCGGCCTGGTGGTTCCTCCTCATGTAACCCGGGTCGGCGAGGTCCTGGACCAGTTCGAGGAATACGGAGGAGGTGTCGCGGTGTGGGCAACCGGGGCAGAAGGTGGCGGTCCGGGCCGGGATGGCCACCTCGAAGAGGCCCAGTTCCTCCAGCATGGTGACCTTCTCGCGGACCTTGGGGGTGGCGGCCTCGTATCGCTCGAGCAATGGCGCCAGGGTCTTCATGACCAGCGCCGGGTTCAGCCCGCGTTCCATCGGGAAGCCGGCGAGGCCCGCCGGGAAAGTCTTGCCCCAGACCGCCGCGTCCGTCGGGGCCTTCCCGGCCTGCCGAAGCTCGGTCACGATGTCCCGGACCTGGCTCTCGATGAACCGGCGCTTCTCCTCCACCACGATCAGCGTGTCGGAATGGGCGAGGGCCAGCGCGACGGCCTGGGGATCCACCGGATAGGTCAAGCCGAGCTTGAGGATCGGGAAACGGTCCTCCAGGTCGAATTGCCGGAGGGCCTCCACGAGGTAAGTGTAGGAGGCGCCAGCCGTCACGAAGACCGGGCCGCCCTTGCCGGTGCCGGGGATCAGGCGGTTGAGGCCCAGCTTTCGGGCGGCCTCCAACAAGGCCGGGAACTTCACTTTCAGGGCCGTTTCCTCCATGGGCGCCGTGTAGGGCGGCAGCATCACCGATTGGGAAGGGTCGAAGGTCGCAGGGTCGAGGACGATCTTGTTCAGGGTGCTGGCGCCCTGGGGCTTGCGGTTCGGCTTCACATCCACCGTTCCGCCGCCTTCGGCCAGGTAGGTGATCAGGAGGAAGGTCAGGTAGAGGTCCGAGGCCTCGGAGAGTTGGAACCCGAGGTCGATCCAGTCCTTCACTTCCTGGTAGGTGGAGGGCTCCAGCACCGGGAGGAAAAGGTGGTCCGAAAGCCGACGGGAATCCACCGGGGCCTGGGTCGTATCGCTCCAGGGGTCGTCGCCCACCACCACCAGGGCGCCGCCCTGGTGGCCGTGCTTGGCCATGGAGGCAGTGACCAAGGCGTCGGCCGCCACGTGGAAGCCCACGGACTTGAAGACCGCCAAAGCCCTGACCCCGGCCAATTGGGAGCCGTGGAGCCGCGCCGCCGCCAGGGCCTCATTGTTGGCCAGTTGGGCCAGCATCCCCCGCTCCCGCAGGTAGGCCGCGCTTTGGGAGGCCGAATCGAACACGTCGGCCACGGGGGACCCCGGGTAACCGGTCAGGAGGGCCACCCCGGCTTCCAGGGCGCCCTTCAGGAGCAATTCATTTCCGGTGAAGTTCTCAGAGCCTTCGCCCTTGAGAAAACGGGGATCCATGCAAACCTCAACGGGGACGGGCCCAAGGGGACCCATTCCGGTGTTTTGTAAAGTCCACGAATTTGTGGGTGACTGGTGGCCAGATTACAGGAATACAAAGGAGGTTTGCAAGGTAGCCAAATGGGGACCTTAAATACGCACTCTCACAGGGCGTTCCCCCTGCCCGTCACCTCGGTTTTTGAAGCTCAGGCAACACCTGAGCCATGAGGTGAGGGCGACCCAATCCCCTATTGCCTGGGGCATGTGCCCCAGGTTCGATGCATGGACTGGGTGTGTACCCCCCCGCGAAAAGCTCCATCTGGTTGAGATTAAGGAAACTGGGATCCAAATCATATTTTTAAGCGAATGAAACGACCCAAAAAGGCTACTGGGCGACCGCGGCTTGGACGGACTGGAAACCCGTCTCGAAGACCTTCAGGTTGCCCGCGACTAGGTGGCTTTTACGGGCGCCCAGGGCCGTGGGTAGGGCCGCGGCCACCGACACGAGGCTGACCACCGGCATCACCGCCAGGACCGCGCCGAGGGCAGCCATGTTGGCGGCGGCCTTGAGTCCCGCCTCGTTGGCGATTCGACTGGCCTCCACCCCGATGGACCGGAAAGGGCCTTTCGGGGGATCCGTGACCAGGGTGGCGTTGTAGACCAGGATGTCGTCCGGACGCAACCGGATGGCGTAGGTTCTCGCGGCGCGGGGATCCATGGCGAAAAGGAGGTTGGGTTGGTCGGTGACCGGGCAATCCACCGGTCGGTCGGAGACCGAGACGGCGCAAAAGGACGTCCCACCCCGACGCTCGGCGCCATAGGAGGGGATCCAGGACAGGTGCAGGCCCTCCTCCAGGGCCGCGTGGGCCAATACGAGGCCCATGAGCAGGATGCCCTGCCCGCCGGAACCCCTGAAGTGAAATTCCTCGATCAAAGTAAAACTCCCAAACAGAACTTTTCACCACCACCCGTCAGACTTCGTCTGAGGGCGTAAACGGGTTCACCAAGAACACCAAGGGGAATGCCCAAACAGAACCCGTTTTGCTTTTGCCATCCGCTATCCGCCATCCGCCGTCGTTATGTGCGGTCGCGGACGATCCCCAGCGGAAAGGTTTTCACCAGCTCCGTCCCGATCCACTTCATCGCGTCCGGGGGCGTCATCGCCCAGTTGGAGGGGCAGGCCGACAGCAGTTCCACCAGCGAGAAACCTTTGTCGTCCAATTGGGCCTGGAAGGCCTTCTTCAGGGACGCTTTGGCCCGCCGGATATGGACGGGGTCATGGAGGGACTGGCGGTCGAGGTAGACCGGCGCGTCCAGGGCGTTCAGGAGCTCGGGGATCCGGATGGGCCTCCCATCCGACTCCGACCGGCCGGCCGGGGTGGTCGTGGTCTTCATGCCCAAGGGGGTGGTGGGGGCCAGCTGGCCGCCCGTCATGCCGTAGTTGGCGTTGTTGATGAACACCACCGTCAGGTTCTCACCCCGGTTGGCGGTATGGATGATCTCCCCCATGCCGATGGAGGCCAGGTCCCCGTCGCCCTGGTAGCTGAAAACCACCCGGTCCGGCAGGACCCGCTTGATGCCAGTGGCCACACAGGGGGTGCGGCCGTGGGGCGCCTCGGTCACGTCGAAATTCCAATAGTCGTAGGCGAAGACCGCGCAACCGACCGGCGCCACGCCCACGGTCCTCTCGCGCACCCCCAGTTCATCGATCACCTCGGCCACCAGGCGGTGGGCCAGGCCGTGGCCGCAACCGGGACAGTAGATGTTGGGAAACTCGGTCAGGGCCTCGGGGCGGGGGTTCGCGAGTTTCATACGGTCGTCCTGCGGGAAAGGGATTGCCGGATCGCGGCCAGGATTTCCGCGGGGGTGGGCACGGCGCCGCCGGGCCTGCCGAAGAAGTCCACGGGCGTCCCTCCCGCCACGGCCAGCTTGACGTCCTCCACCATCTGGCCCAGGCTCATCTCGACGGTGAGAACCCGCCCAGATCGCCGGGCGGCATCCTTCAGGGCTTCCGAGGGAAACGGCCAGAGGGTCCTGGGGCGGAACCAATCGACCTTGAGGCCCTGGGCCCGCGCCTCCCGGACGGCGGCCTTCGCCGCGCGGGCAGAGGATCCATAGGCCACCACCAGCAGTTCGGACCCCTCCTGCCGGTCGATCTCCCACCGGACCTCCTTCTGCATGGTCCGGTACTTTGCCGCCAAGTGGTAATTGTGCTTTTCCAACACACCGTCGTTCATCAAGAGCGACTTGATGGATCGGGGCTTGCGGCCCTGGGCGCCGTCCAGCTTCCAGTCTCGCGTCGGGAAGGAAGCCGGGGGCCCCAACTCCAAATCCACAGGTTCCATCAACTGGCCCAACATGCCGTCGGCCAAAAGGATGACCGGGTTGCGGTAACGGTCCGCCAGCTCAAAGGCCAGGAGGGTCATGGCATAGGCTTCCTCGACGCTGAAGGGCGCTAGGACCAGGTTGTGGTAATCCCCGTGTCCCCCGCCCTTCACGGCCTGGAAATAATCGGCCTGGGAGGGTTGGATGTTGCCGAGGCCCGGGCCCCCACGCATGACGTTGGCGATCACGCAGGAAATCTCGCAACCGGCCAGGAAGGAGATGGCTTCCTGCATGAGGCTGAACCCGGGTGAGGAGGTGGAGGTCATGGCCCTCGTCCCGGCCACGGCGGCGCCGAAGCAGAGGTTGATGGCCGCGATTTCGCTCTCGGCCTGCATGAAGACCCCGCCCGATTCGGGCATGCGGCGGGCCATGGAGGCGGTGATCTCATTCTGGGGGGTGATGGGGTAACCGGCGTAAAAGCGGCACCCGGCGGCGATCGCCGCCTCGGTGATGACTTCGTTGCCCTTGAAGAGGACCCGGTTCATCGCAGGGTCTTCGCGGCGACGGGTTTGGCGTCCTGGAGTTTCCAGACCTGGAGGGCCAGGTCGGGGCAAACGACCGCGCAGATTCCGCAGGCCGTGCAGACAGGCTCTTCCTGGAACCGGACCGGGGCCGCCCCCAGATGGTTCAGCTCGGTCCCAAGGGCGAAACAGCCTTGGGGGCAATAATGGACGCAAAGGCCGCAGGCTTTGCAGCGCTGGAATTCGACCTCGACTTTGCCGACTTTCTTCACCATGGTTCCCCCGGAAGTGGGGACAGTATGACAAACCTCATGTTGGCCAAATATGACTTAGAACACCCACCGAATCCTTAAACGCCCTAAAAGCAAAAGATAAACCACTTAAACTTGAACCACGGGGAAACCGGAGTTCACGGAGGAACGATGGGTCTGGATGACTTGAGCCATTTCTTTCCCCGTGCCCTCCGTGGTGAGATCGCCGTTGCTTATTGTCGTTGGCCCCAATAACCCACCGGCATCGGCACGGAGGGTTGGGAGACCCAGGGGTGGGCCATCCGCCGTTGGAGGTCCTCGGAGGGTGGGCCTTTCGCTTGGGATCCGATCCCCAGGTTGAAGTTATAGGAAACCAGGGCCACCAACTCCCAATCCTTCTCCCTTGTTTCGGCAAAGCGCAAACCCAGGTCGAGGGGGACCGCGGCGGTCGTCACACTGGTTTCCAAGTGAAGTTCCGCCCCGTAGGACCATTGGATCTGCCTTTCGTTTCCCCAGGCCCGGTCGGTGAATAGGTCCAGGACCAGATCCTCCGCGTAGAGGCATGGATTCCACAAGCCTTGCCGGATCTTGAGGATCGGGGCGGAAAAATCCAAATTGCCCTGCTCCCCCTCCCGCGAAGGCAATTCCCCTTGGTATCCCCGCAATTGGAGGAACGGCAGGTCCGGGTTGTCTCGGTCCTCCAGCCATCGGCCCCAAACACGGAACTCACTCCCCTTCAGGTATTGGCGCCATGTCAGGTCCGCGTAAAGACCCGTCCGGTTCACCAGGGAACCCCAGCTTTCCCTTTCCATGGGGCTTTGGAAGGAAAGGCCCCACTCCGAACCGGCCCAATGGAACCCGAGACTGCTGTAGGGGCTCCATTCCCGTCGGGCGAATCGCTCATGGAGGTTCCACCGAAGCCCCATCCACCAGGTCGACAGGCCCGGATTGAGTTGGAGCGCCAGGGGGTAGAAAAGTTCGCCTTGGAGGAACCGTTGGTCGAAGGCGTCGGCGTATTGGAGGAAGGCGAACTGGTTCACCGCCGCGAAGGACGACATGGGCCGCTTCCGCGCGATGTCCCAACCCGCCAGAATAGTGTAGGCCGGCAGGTCGTAGACCGCGTCGCCCCCCGCCAGGGCGATCCCCGCCGAATGTTCACCCGGCACGTCGTAGTAATAGGGGATGTGGAGGATCCTCGGCGCCAACCTCGCCAGGTTGTCACCGTAGCCCCCATGACGGATGTCGGAATCCTGGAGTTCATAAACGGGTGGAATCATCGCCTTGTCGTTCGGGAGACGAAAGGCCTGCGGGTCCTGTTTGAGACGGAATAAGTCGTTCCCACGGGCGGTCAACCCCGAGTAATAAAGCATCCCGCCTTTTTCATCCAAGGCGGGCGTGGAGGCAAAGGGGCCTTGGGTCAATCGGGAAACCCTCCGGCTTTTCAGGTCAACCTCATAAACCGAAAATCGCTTTTCGTAGTTGGCCGTGAAGAGCACCTGGTCGCCGTACAGCCCGTCCACTCGTTGCAAGAAGGGCGTCCGCACCAGGGGTTTAAGGGTTTTCATGTCCAAGTCGAACGAATAGACCCCGTAGTTTTCCCAAGCCCCTTGGGCCGTGGCGACCAACCGGTCCCCATCCCCCACCATCTCGTCCACGAGGAGGTCGGTCCTAAAAAGCTCCCGGCTTTTCCCGTTCACGGGGCTCCAGCGCAGGATCACGCTGCCGAAGGCGTCGCTCCGGTCCCGGCTGTAGATCCAATCGCCTCCCGGCAGTCGCTCATAGGCCCGGAACTGGTCGGTGAAGAGGAACCGGGTCCGCCCGGTCTTCAGGTCCTTCTCATAGAGCCTGGACCAATAGCCGAAACCCGTAGTGTTGGAATAGCCGCGCTTGTATTCCTGGGCGCTGTAATAAAGTTTCCCATCGGAGAATTTGAGGGCTCCCGCAAAGGGCGCGGTGGTTGAGGCAACTACCCGCATTTTCCTTGTCACCGGATCAACTTCCTGGATCTCATTGAAAGTGAATCCGCCGTGGACCGTGGTCTTCACCGGGGTGGTTCGTTCTAAGTAAACCTTGCCACACCAAACCTTGACATCCCCAATGTCCCATCCCCGGTGGGTCAAGGCTTCCCCCTCACCCGAATCATCCCTGAAAGAGCCCTCTTCTTCTTTTCGCCAATCCCGCCAAAGGTCGGGGATGGATTTGCCGAACGCCATTCGGGCCGCGTGATCGATGCCCAGGGTCGGGAAGACCGGTGAGAAGAACTGGCCAAAGATCGAGCTGTGGCGCTTATAGAATTCCGTGAGCTTGTCCTGGCCGTAGGTCTTGGCCAGGTAACCGTGGAAGCCCCCACCGGCGATATATCGGGTGCCGCCCGGGTATTCCCAAGGCTCGAAGGTGCCTTTCATCAAGGACGGGAAACCGCCATCCCTCGCCGCCGCCGAAAGTTGGGCGTCCATGAACCCGTCGTTCAACCGGCCGCTATAGGGGGACGCCTGGGACTCCGAATAAACCGCGATGCCCTCGACGGCCCAAGGCGGGTTCGCCAGGTTGAAGTTGAGGGAGTTTCCGCCTAACCGGAAGAGCAGGCCCTGGAGCCCGCCGGACAGGTCGAGGTTCAACTCATGGGTATATTCGTGGGTGGCCAGAAGGGCCGGCCAATCCTCGCCGGTCAGGTTCATCCTCGCGGGGGGGGGATAGAGGAAAAGCTGGAGCACCTCGTTCAGGGGGTCGGTGAGGCCGTTGACCAGCCCCCCCATGTCCTGGAGCGCCACTTGGACGTGCCGCCTTTTGTTGCCGGTGAGGGCCTCCACCTTTTGGCGATAGTGTTCCAGGGCCTTCAGGAACTCCTTGGCCCGCCATTCGTCGCCTTTTTGATAGTAGACGGTGAAGTTTTCGGTCTTGAGGGTGTGCCAATAGGCTCGGACGGGGGAAATCGTCAGCAGGAGAAGCGCGAACCCCAAAAGGGATCGAATGACGATTCTGGATGGACTCGTTGGATAACCCATGGGCAATATCCTACCAGCATCAGACGAATGCGGACTACCCAGGCCTCGTACGCTACATCAACGGTAATGGATCGATCGGCTTTCCATAGCGGCGGATCTCGAAGTGCAGGTGCGGGCCGGTCACGCGGCCCGTGGCGCCCACCTTGCCGACGATCTGGCCCCGGTGGACGTGCTGGCCCTGCTTCACCAGGATCTTGGACAAGTGGCCGTAATAGCTGATGTATTCCTTGTTGTGGCGGATCTGCACCAGGTTGCCGTAGCCGCCCGCCACCCCGGCGAAGATGACCCGGCCCGTGGCTGAGGCGAATACATCGACGCCGAACTTGGCCCTGAAATCCACTCCCGGGTGGCGGCCCTGGAGCCCGGTAATGGGGTCCACACGCTTCCCGAACTTGGAGGACCAGCCCCTGCCCCAGCTGGCGAAGGGCATCCCAAAGAAGCCCCGACTCCCGAAATAGGCCCGCCACTTGTCGTTCATCCGCACCGGCTTGACGTCCGCGACGAACAGGACGTCGCCTTCCCGTATCCCATGCCACCAGGAGATCGAGTTCTCCTTCTTGAGGTCCTCGACCTTGGCCTTGTAGGCGTCCGCGATCGACTTCAGGGTCTCACCCTTGGCCACGGCGTGGAGGGCCCCCTTGCGGTTCGGGACCAGGAGGTGCTGGTGGATATGGGCCACGAAATCCATGTCGGGGTTTGCGCCCAAGACCGTGGGCACGTCGATGTTGAAGTCCTTCGCGACGGTCCAATAGTTCTCGCCCAGCTCCACCTCGTGGTCCACGACCTTCAGGTTCTTGGCGAGCAGGCGTTTGGGATCGATGGCGGGATAGGGGGTGGCGGCTTCTTGGGGTTTCTCGGCCACTTCGGCCGCGTCGGGGGACGAGATGATGGAGGGCTTATCGTGGTCGTTGATCGGGGCCGGTGCCATGTCCGCGGTGGCCTCAGCCGCCACAGGCGTGGCGTCCGGAGAAGTATTCGGGGAAACCCGGGCGGCTCCATGGCGGGACAGTCCGAAAAGGACCCCGAGGGTCAGGATCAAGACCCCAGCCTCAACGGCGGCGAACTTGAGTATCCCCTTACCGACCGGGGTCAAATCGGGCACCGCAGGGCGGGGGCGGTCAAGACACCACCCCCAGGGCCTCCGGAGAACGGCGGTTCAGGAGTTCCCGGACCGTTTCCACCACCCGGGCCGGTTCCAAACCGAGCTTTTCCCGGATGATCTGGGGTTTCCCGTGCTCGATGTACTCGTCCGGAAGTCCTATGGTACGGATGGGCACCAAGCCCAGCCCGCGGGCCTGGAGGCACTCCATGACCGCGCTCCCGAAGCCGCCCATGACGGCGTTTTCCTCCAGGGTCACGATCCCCTTCACGCGGCCCGCCAGCCGGGCCACCAATTCCTCGTCGAGGGGTTTGACGAACCGCATGTTGGCCACCGCGACGGACACACCTTCCTTCTTGAGTATCTCGGCGGCCTTTTTGGCCACTCCCACCATGCGCCCCACGGCCAAGAGGGCCACCTCAGAGCCGTCCTGGAGGAGTTCACCCTTGCCGATGGGGATCTTCCGGTATTCGGAATCGAAGGCCACGCCTTCCCCCGCGCCCCGGGGATACCGGAGGGCGATGGGGCCGTCGTGTTCCACGGCGGTGAAAAGCATGTTCCGCAGTTCGTTCTCATCGGCGGGCGCCATCACGGTCAGGTTCGGGATGCAGCGGAGGTAGGACAGGTCGAAGGCCCCCGTATGGGTCTCCCCGTCCTCGCCCACGATGCCGCCCCGGTCCAGGGCGAACACCACGGGAAGTTTCTGCATGCAGACGTCATGGATGATCTGGTCATAGGCGCGTTGGAGGAACGTCGAGTAGATGGCCACCACGGGCTTCACGCCCTCGCAGGCCAGGCCCGCCGCCATGCAGACCGCGTGGCTCTCGGCGATGCCGACGTCGTAGAACTGCTTTGGGAGCTTCTCACCGAAGGCCTTGAGACCGGTGCCGTCGGGCATGCCCGCGGTGATGACCACCACCTCGGGCCGTTTCGTGGCCAGGTCGATCATGGTGTCGCCGAAGACCTGGGTGTAGGTCGGCGGGGCGGAGCCGGGCGTCGGCGCGCTTTTGCCCGTCACGGGGTCGAATACCGAGACGCCGTGGTATTTTTCGGGGTTCTTCTCGGCGTACTCGTAGCCCTTGCCCTTGCGGGTGATGACATGGAGCAGGATGGGGCCCTTCAACTGCTTCACGCGGCGGAAGATCTCCACCAGGGTGCCGACGTCGTGTCCGTCGATGGGGCCGTAGTAGGTCAGGCCCATCTCCTCGAACAGCGTGCCGGGGGTCATGAAGCCCTTCAGCGCCTCCTCGGCGTGTTGGGCCATCTTGAGGACGTCGCGGCCCACCTTGGGGATGCGGTCCAGCCAGGACCCCACCCGGCTCTTGGCCTGCGTGTAGGTCTTCCCCGACAGGATCTTATTGAGGTGGGCCGTCATGGCGCCCACCGAGGGCGAAATGGACATCTCGTTGTCGTTCAGCACGACCACCATATCGGTTTTTCGGCCGTCCTTGGCGTGGCCGATGTTGTTGAGGGCCTCCATGGACATGCCGTTGGTGATGGAGGCGTCGCCCACCACGGCGATCACGTGGTTCTGGCCTCCACGGTTGTCCCGGCCCCGGGCCATGCCGTAGGCCGCCGAAAGCGCGGTGCCCGCGTGGCCCACCGCGAAGGTGTCGTACTCGCTCTCACTGCGCTTGGGGAAACCGCAAAGGCCCTTGTATTGCCGGAGGGTGGCGAACCCGGCCTGGCGTCCCGTGACGGCCTTGTGGCCGTAGGCCTGGTGGCCCGTGTCCCAGACGATGCGGTCCTTCGGGGTGTCGTAAACGTAGTGGAGGGCTAGGGTGAGTTCCACCGTGCCCAGGCTGGCGCCTAGGTGGCCGCCGGTCTTGGAGACCGAACGGACCAGGAACTCGCGTATTTCCTCCGCCACCTTGGGAAGGGCCGTCACATCGAGGGCCCGGAGGTCGGCGGGGCTTTGGATCTTGTCGAGGAATTCGGCCATGGGACTCTTAGGACCCGACTTTCAGGGGAAGATCAGGGCGTAGACGAGGCCCAAGAAGGCGCCCGCGACGACCTGGAGCGGCGTGTGGCCCAACAATTCCTTCAAGCGCTTCGGCTTGAAGGGCTTGTTGCGGTAATAGTCTTCCATCATTTCGTTGAGGATATGCGCCTGCGTCCCAGCCGCGCGGCGGACGCCCGCCGCGTCCGACATGATGACGAAGGCGATCCCCAAGGAAAGCATGAAAACCGGGCTCGCCCAGCCGGCCGCCCGACCGATCGAAACCGCCAGGCAGGTCACGAAGGACGAGTGGGAACTGGGCATCCCGCCCGATCCGACGAACAAACGGAAGTTCATCTTATGGAAGCGAATGTAATAAATCAACACTTTGAGGCCTTGGGCCGTGGCCCAAGCCGCCAAGGTAGCGAGGAAAATGCGGGAAGCGACTATTTGCCGGATCGCATCCACGTCAGACGGTCCTGTTCGCCATGTGGAGGGCCAATGCGCGGAGCGGTTCGGCCTTGGGCCCCAGGGGCTTGAGGCCATCCACCGCGCTTTGGGTGAGGCGTTGGATCTCCCGGCGGGAAGCCTCCAACCCCACGGCGGCGGGATAGGTCATCTTGCCGCGGGCCCGGTCGCTCCCGACGGCCTTCCCCAACTGGGCGGCGTCCCCCGTCTCGTTGAGGACATCGTCCACCACCTGGAAGGCCAACCCCGCGTCCCGGCCGTAGACCTCGAGGGCGCGGTGGACCTTCGTCGGGCTTCCCGCCAGCACCGCCGGCAGGCGGACCGAGGCCGCGAGGAGAGCCCCGGTCTTGCGGCGGTGGATCGAAAGGACATGGGACAAACTCGGTTTTTGACCCTCGGAGATTACGTCGTCCACTTGTCCGCCCACCATGCCGGAATAACCGGCGGAACGGGCCAAGTCCCACACCGTCGCGCCGAGAAGGGGATGAAGGCGCGCCGGATAACCCTTCGGGTCCCCGATCCACTCGAAGGCCAGGGTGAGAAGACCATCCCCGGCCAGGATCGCCATCGCCTCGCCGAAGACCTTGTGGTTCGTGGGGTTGCCCCGGCGGAAGTCGTCGTTGTCGAGGGCTGGGAGGTCGTCGTGAATGAGGCTGTAGGTGTGGATCAGTTCCAGGGCGCAGGCGACGCGGAGCGCGGAGGCGGTCGGCAGGCCCACGGCCTCGGCCGAGGCCAGGCAGAGCACCGGGCGGAGGCGTTTGCCCCCGGCGTTCACGCTGTAGGCCATGGACTTCTTGAGGACAGGCGGGGCTTGGGTGACCTTCCGGAAGAGGGCCGCCAAGGCGCCGTCCACGAGGTGGCGGCGGGATTCCAGGTAAGGTTGAAGCCGGAAGGGTTTCAAAGGTCAGCGCTTGGGGGGTTTGCCGCCCTCGGCGTCGTCGGCCTTCGGGGCGTTGGTTTTGAGGAGCTGCTTGACCTTCTTCTCGACGTCGTCGAGCTTCTGGTGGCAGACCTTGGTCAGGCGCATGCCTTCCTCGAAAAGCTTGAGGGAATCCTCCAGCTTCAGCTCGCCGGATTCCATCTGAGACACGATCTTCTCGAGCCGCTCGAGGGCTTCCTCAAAGGTGGGGTTCTGGGTCGTCATGGCTTCCTATTTTAGTGGAGTTAATGCCCTTTGTAACCCGGTTTAGTTGCCTTTAAAACCAAACTACACCAACAACCACCACAGAGACATAGAGGCTCAGTTTAGGAAGGCTAAAATAAAGAATGAGTCTAACGATGAGCCGTCAACATTCATCGGTTCCCGCTAGATCGCAATCTGTGTCCCATTGTTTTTTCTCATGTTTTAGCCGTTAAGGCTTAACCCTGTGACTCTGTCCCGCCCGCTTTCCATGATATGGAGGCGGGACAGTCCCGCGTTCATCAGATTCTAATACTGAGCGCGGGACGTACCTCTGTGGTGGACTTGGGTTTTGATGTTTCAGGGTTCCAGTCCCGGCAGGGGAGGCGTGGTCTCCACAGGCTTCCCCGCGCCGTCCACCCGGGTCACCCTGGCACCCAGGGTACCCTTCGCGAGGCGGATCTCGACCCCTTCGCCCGCCTGGACTTCCCGGGAGGACCGCAGGACCCGCCCATCCTTCGCGCGGGTCACCAGGGCGTATCCCCGTTCCAATGGCGCGAGGGGATGGAGGGCGTCCAACCGGGTTTTGGCCTCGGAGAGGCGGGACTCGGCCTGCTTCGCGGCGTGCCGTAGGGCTTGATGGAGGGTCCGTTGCCCCGACTCCAGTTTCTCGCGGAGCATTCCGAACCGGACCAGCGGCGCGCTTCGGGCCAGCACCGCCCCGGCCCTGCCCACGCGTTCCTTCCCCATCGCCCGGGAATTCCGGAAGGCCCGCTCGATGTCCTCGGACGCCTCGTCGACCCTCTGGCGGGTCTCGTCCAGCCATCGCAGGGGGTGGAAGTCCTTCAGCCGGTCGGCGAGGGCTTGGGTGTCCTCCCGACCCTTGTCCGAAACCTGGGCCAGGGCATCGCGGAGGCGGCGGGAAATCTCGTCCAACCGATCGGCCATCTCGTCCTTGTCCGGCGCCAGCCACTCGGCCGCCGCCGTGGGCGTCGGGGCCCGCTTGTCCGCCGCGAAATCGCAGAGGCTGTGGTCGATCTCATGGCCCACCGCGCAGAGCACCGGAATGGGGCAGGCCGCCACGGCCCGCACGACCGCCTCGTCGTTGAACACCGCCAGGTCCTCGGCGCTTCCCCCGCCCCGGGTGAGCACCACCACGTCGTACTCGGGCCAATCGGCGATCCGTTGGAAGGCCGCCGTGATGTCCGAGGCCGCCTCGGCCCCCTGGACCCTCACGTCGTACAGTTCCACTTCCTCGATCCCGACCCTGGACTCCAATATCCGGAGGAAGTCCTGCCAGGCCGCGCCGCCACCCGAGGTGAGGACCGCCACCCGCCGGGGAAACCGGGGCAAAGGCCGCTTTCGGGATTCGTCGAACAAGCCCTCGGCCTGGAGCTTGCGCTTGAGCTGTTCGAAGGCCAACTGCAGGCCGCCGAGGCCCTGGGGTTCCATCCACCTTACCGTGACCTGGAACTGGCCCCGGGCCTCGTAGATCCCCGCGGTGCCGCCCATCACGACCTGGAGGCCGTCCTCGGGTTTGAAGGCCAGGCCCTGGTTGAAGCCCCGGAAGAACGCGCAGTCGATCCGCCCCTTGGCGTCCTTCAGGGAGAAATACATGTGGCCCGAGGAGGCCACCTTGAAGTTGGTGATCTCACCGCGGATCGCCACCTGGGCGAATCGGGATTCGAGGAGGGTCTTTGCGGAATCCAGGAACTCGGAGACCGTGAGGACTGGTTGGTTCGTTTCAGTCAATCGTCACTTCCATATCATTTTCACCACAGGGGACACGATGATCACAATGTGGTTTCCTCGATGAAAGCGCCGACCATTCGGCGGTTATTTCGTGCCCCATCAATCCCTTTACCATCGTGGCCATCGAGTCCCCTGGGTCCATTGTGGTGAAAAGGTGTTAGTTCACTTTGACTTGGGCTGCCAGCCGCGCCACGAGCTTCGGGTCGAAACCCATGATGCCCTTCGCCGCCACGGTCGTGCCGGAAGCCAGGGCCCAACGGACCCGCTCGGCCAGGTTCTTCTTCCCCCGCCAGGCATGGAGGTAACCGGCCAGGAACCCGTCGCCGGCCCCCACCACCAAGGGCTGGAGCCGGGAAACCTTCGGGGGCCTCGCCCGGACCACCTCGGGGCCCTCCCAGGCCAGGACCCCCTCGGCGCCCTGCGTGATGGCCCCATGGCGAAGGCCCCTGCGGTGGAGCGTCGGCAGGAGGGGGATCAACTGCTCCAGGTTCTTGAACTCACGGCCCAAGGCCTCCCCTAATTCGAACAGGTTCACCTTGAGGAACGACGGGCCGGCGCCCAGCAGGGCCCTCAAGGGCTCGCCCGAGGTGTCGACCCAACAATGGACCCCGCGCTTCTCCAACCGGCGGACCCATCCTGCGGCCCGGGAGGCCGGGAAACCCTTGGGGCATCTTCCCGTCAACACGAAGAAGTCCCCCGGCGGAAAGGAAGAAAAAGTCCTTTCGAAGCGGGCCAGGGAGTCTCGGGAGAGGGCAAACCCAGGATGGTTGTATTTCTCGGCCGGACCACGGCCTGTCATCACCAAATTCGTCCGGATAGGCGCCTCGGGATCAAGGGCCTCCGCGCGGAGACCCTCCCCCCGAAGGAGCGATTCATACAGGACATGGGTCGGATGGCCGCCCCCGCCCGCGCCTTGGCTCAATCGGGACGGAACGCCCCAGGCCTTGAGGAACCTCGCCAGGTTCACGGCCTTCCCCCCCGGAATCACCCGGCACTCCTCCAAGATCCCGATCTTTCCCGTAGGAAGCTTCCGGAGGTGGACCTCCAGGTCGAGTGACGGCGCGAGGGAGACGAGCCGGATCATTTGCCGGCCATCCGGTCACGGCCCATCTTCGCCACCTCGGGGTATCCGGTTTGGGCCGCCGCGGATTGGTATTCCTCCCGGGCTTCCGAGGCTCGGCCCCGGGACGCCAGCAGGTCGCCTAGGAACAGGTGGGAGGGGCCGAAATCGGGGCAACCCCGCAAGGACCGCCGGTAGGACATCTCGGCGGAACCGGGGTCCCCCAGCTTCTCATAGGTCCGTCCCAGGTAATAGGCCGACTCGCAGCCGCCTTTCCAATCCTCTTGGGCCCGTTTGAACTGGGCGGCGGCCTCCTCGAATTGTCCCATCTTGAACCGCATGAGTCCCATCCCGAAGAGCGCGTCGGATTGGTACGGTTTCAGGTCCAGGGATTCCTGGAAGTATTTCAGGGCGGCGCCGTTCTGGCCCGTTTCCACCGCCACCTTGCCCAGGTTGTAGAGCGCGTCCGCGTGATGGGGGTTCTTCTCCAGGGCCTTCTCGAAAGCCTCCCGGGCTGGGGCCCATTTCGACTGTCGGAGGAAGGCCACCCCCTCATAATAATAGCCGTCCGCGTCGTCGGGATGGACCTGGAGGCCCTTGCGGTACTCGGCCACCGCCTCATCGAACTTGCCCCGCTTGAGGTTCAGGTTGCCGAGGTTGAAATGGGTCTCCGCCTGGGCGGGGTCCAGGTCGAGGCTTCGTTTCAATTTCTTCTCCGCGGCGTCCAATTGGTCTTCGTCCAAATCCATGGCCGCGCCGTTCGTGATGGCCTCGGGATAGTTTGGCCGGATCTTCAGGGCCCGGTCGAGGTAAACGCGCGCCTGGGCCCGCCTCCCAAGTTCCTGGTCACCCCGGGCGAGGTTGTAACACAGCTCCGCGGAATCCGGGTGTGTCGATTGTCCCTTTTTCCATGCGGCGAGGGCTTCCTCCACCTTGTATTGCTTGAAGAGCGAAGAGCCGTATCCCAGGCAGGCGGGCAGGGAGTCGGGCTCCAGGCGAAGGGACGTCCGGAAATGGTTTTCCGCGTCGGCGAACCGGTTCTGGTCGAATGCCAGGTTGCCGGCCTCCACCCGAAGCTTCGGGTCCGACGGCTGGAGTTGGACGGCCTTTTCCATGGCCGCCCCCGCCTCGGCCTCGTCCCCCAGGGCCCGGTGGGCCTCCGACAGGGTTTTCTGCGCGAGGGAATCCTTTGGCCACCTGTTCGCGGCTCCCGCGGCAAGGGACAGGGCTTCTTCGGTCTCGCCCCGATCCCAGAGGGCCTGGACCGACCGCCGGACGTTCTCGGGAGTCTGGTCAGCGTCCAAGACGCCCGGGACCGCCGGCATGGGGTTCCCCGACTGGAGGGACTCGATACGGCGGTCCAGGTCGGGGCTGTGGTCCCCCAGTTTCTGGGCCTGTCGGTAATGCTTGAGGGAATCCGCGGTTTTGTCGTCCATCCGGTCCAGGTCCCCCAGGAGCCGCTCCCACCGGGAATCCTGGGGCGCCAAAGCCTGTCCCCGGCGGGCCCACTCGCGCGCACGGCCCGATTCCTTCTGGTCCCGGGCCTGGAGGGCGAGGTCGTAGAGGGCCGTCAGTTCTTGGGGGTCCAACTGGAGGGCCTCCTCCCACAAACGGCGGGCTTTCACCGGGTCACCGGTCTTGGCGCAGGCGGTCCCCCAATTGGTGTGGAAGACAGCGCTCCGGTCGGCCCCCGGCGCGGCCTGCGCTTTTTCGTAAAGGGGGAGCGCCTCATTGGAACGGCCCTGCTTGAGCCGCAGGTCCGCCAGGTTCCATTGGGCGGAGAGGAGGCCCGGGTCCAGGGCCAAGGCCTTCTGGAAAGCCCGCTCGGCCTCGTCCTCGTGGCCCAGCGTCATCTGGGCACGCCCCAGGTTGTTGAAGGCCCCCGCCGAGGAGGGGTCCAATTGGACGGAGCGGGCGAAGGCGAGGACGGCCTTCTCGGGTTCCCCCTGGGCCAACCAAGCGGCCCCTAAGAGTCCATAACCCGCCGAACCGTCCGGGGTGAGGCGGATAGCCCTTTCCCCGGCCTCCCGGGCCGTGGAAGCGTCGCCTTGAACGAGGGCCGCGGCCCCCAAGTTCAAGGCGGCCTCGGTGTACTGCCCCCCCAGGTCCCAGGCCTTCCGAAAATCATTGAGCGCGTCGGCGGTCCGGCCCAGCCGGAAATGCGCGCAACCCAGGTTGTTCCAGACCTCGGGTTCCTGGGGGAGGACGCGGGCCGCCTTTTCGAGGTCTTGGACGGCCCCTTCCAGGTCGCCGCCTTCCAGCGCGAGGACCCCCAGGTCGAAGGCCGTGTCCCCGCTCGCGGGGTCGGTCTTCAGGGCCCGGCGGAACCAGGTGATGGCCGCGGCGTTGTCGCCCATCCGGTAGGCCGTGACTCCCAAGTTCATTTGGGCCGGGGCGTACTTGGGGAAGGTCGCGAGGATCTTGCTGAACTGGGAAGTGGCTTCCTCATACTGCCCGAAATAGAGGTAGACGTAACCCAAGTCGTTGAGGTCCGAAGGATCCGTCAGGCTGAATCCCGGGGAACTTGTGAGCTTGAGGACGGCGTCTTGGAGGTTGTCCCCGAAGAACTTGAGTTTCAGGGCGTGGATCGCCCGGGGGGGCGAGGCCACCACTCCCTCCCCGGTCTTGCCCGTTGGGACCGGGGCGGACAGGATCGGCAGGGCCATGAGCGCCAGGAGCGCTGCGAGAGTTGGTCTCCGGCTCAACGGGGCTTTTTCCCGGTTTTGATCTCGGCGTAAAGCTGTTCCAAGGCCCGGGTGGCTTGGTCCCGGTCATCGTCCCGATTGGTCGTCCGGAGGATCCTCTGCCAAAGGGCCACTGCCTTTTGGGTCTGGCCGGCCTTCCGATAGGTATTGGCCAGGATATTGACCAGCATCGGGGGCGCGTCCCTGAGGGACACCTGGGCCTCCAGGATGGGGATGATTTTTTGGGTGTCGTCGATGTTCATGTAGGCGATGGCCGCCAACAGAAGCTTGAGGCGGATGTTCTGGGGATTCGCCCCAATGCCGCGGTTCAGCAGCCGAACCGCCTCCTCGATCCGATGGACATGGAACGCGAGGATCGCCGCCCCGAAAAGGTAATTCTCGGTGAAATGGGGGTTCAGGTCGGCCGTCAGAAGGCCATAATCCAGCAGGAGCCCGTAGCGGGTCTTGGCGTTGTCGGAATCACCGTAATATTGCACTTCCGTCAACCAAAAGAGGTGCGCCGCGGGCACCCGAAAACCGGTCAGGGCGGCGGCGGCCCTGATCGTGGAAGGTACCCTGACCTCGGCCTGCGCCGGTCCACCCAAGGAGACGAAATCCGGGGGTTTCAGGTAGGCCCCCATCCGGTTTTCGGACCGGAAGGCCAGTGCCACGGCGAGGATCACTCCCGCGAGGATCAGGGCCATCGGCGGATGTTCCGCCCAGCCCAAGGAACGGTCGGTTTCCGGCCCGGGCGTGGCGGCGCTCAATGGAATTCCCTTTTTTCCAACGCCCACCAACCCACCAGGAAGGCCGCGAAGGAATACCCAAAGGCGTAAAGCGCGATGTCCCCCCAGGGGAGGGCCGCCGTCGTCAGGGTCGGGTCATACAGGCGGTCTTTCAGGTTGAAGACCTCCAGGTTCGGCAGGAGGTAATAGGTCCCGTTGAGCAGGAAGCGAAGAATCGGATCCGGCTTCCTTTCAAGCGCCCACCGGATCTGGGACATCGTGTGGCCCAATATCGAGGTGAAGAAGGTGAAGAGCACCGTCCCCACCATGGAGGTGGCGATCATCTGGTAGGCCAAGCCCAGGGTGGTCAGGAGGAACATCTGGATCATGACCAGGGCGGCCGCGACCCAAAAGAGGGGGTACTGGCCGTGGTGAAAGGCGATGAACCCCCCGATGAACAAGGTCATGCCCAACAGCACCAAACAGTTCACCATCCAGAACCCCACCACCCGTCCCAGGAGGTATTCCCCGCGGGTGAGGGGTTTCGTCAACTGGAGGAAGACGGCCTTTTGCTCCATGTCGGTGTTGTAGGTGACGGCCAACTCCAAAAGAAGCACCACCAAACCCGCGGCTTCCAGGCCCGCCAGGCCGAGGTCCATGAAGATCCGGAGCGGCTCGCCGTAACTCAGGTAGGCCAAAAGGTAAGCCACACCGCACAAGAGGCCCACCGCCAGGAGCCAAACCACCAGCAGTTTGCTCCGGACCAATTCCCGAAATGAGAACCAGGCGACGGCGGCGACGCGGCTCATGAACGCGCCTCCCGCCGGTTGGTGAACATCAGGTCGGATTCCCGGCCGATGGTCCTCAGGAAGAAGGACTCCACCAGGGAGGAGAGGGGCCGGACCCCCGAAACCGTGATGCCCCTGGCCGAAAGATCCCCCAGGACCCCCGAGAGTTCCCGGCCGGACACCTGGAAACCGCCGCTCCGGGCCGCCGTTTCGGCGTGGGCGAAGCCCTGGAGCCGGTCGGCGGCCACACCGGTCAGTTCCACCCAATAGTCCATCTCGAGCTTTTCCGCCATGACCTCGGACACCCGGGCCACCCGCCGAAGGACGCCCTCGTGGAGGACCCCCACCCAGTCGCAGATCTTCTCGACCTCCGACAGGACATGGGTATTGAAGAAAAGCGTTGTGCCGGTCCTCTTCAGCTCCAGGAAGATCTCACGGACTTCCCGGTAACCGACCGGGTCCAAGCCCGTCACCGGCTCGTCGCAAAGGATCAGCTCGGGCTTGCCGATCAGGGCCTGGGCGATCCCCACCCGTTGCTGCATTCCCTTGGAGTATTCGGCGATCCGGTAACCCGAGGCTTTTTGCAAGCGGACGATTTCCAGGATCTCCTCGACCCGGGCGGTGAGGCCCTTGCCCCGGAGCCCGTAGAGGTAACCGTAATAAGCCAACAATTCCCTCGCGGTCATTTGCCGCGGGAAATAAGGGAGCTCCGGAAGGTAACCCACTCGGGCCCGGATGACACGGCTTCCGATCGACCCGCCCAAGACCTCCACGGATCCCGTGGTCGGCGTCAAGAGTCCCAACAGGATCTTGACCAGGGTGGTCTTCCCCGCGCCGTTGAGGCCGATGAGGCCGAAGGCCTGGTGGGAGGGCACATCCAGGTCCAGGGGTTGGAGGGCCGCTTCCCGGTGCCTCTTGAAGGGGTTGTTGTGGCGATAGATCTTCGACAGGTTCCGGACCCGGAGTGCGGTCTCGGAGGGGCTGGTCACGATCCCACCTCCACGAAATCCCCCAACCGTTCCAGGAGTGCCAGGGCCGACTGTACGGCCAAGGCGCTTGTTTTGGGGTTCAGCTTGGAGGGGAGGTTCTCGGTGACTGCCGTGAGAGTCCCGAAGTCCCCTTCCGCGCGGATCTCATGTCGGTTACGGGTCGCGGCGGGATCGGCCACCACGCGAACCTGGACCTTCGTGGGATGGGAGGCCAATGCCGTCGTGGCGGAGACGTTCACATTGGCGGGAAAACGCTTGAGGGCACCTTCCACCGGGCCCTCATAAAGCGCCAGGGGTTTTTGGAGTTCGGCGAGTTGACGGACTTGGTCGGGGGTCAGTCCCGGCGCGCCCTTGAATCCCTGGGGGGGTTTCGAGGAGGTGATGGTGACGCTTCGGAGCCGTCCGATCTGCCGGGCGGCTTTCAAGGCGTCCATGCCCGCCACGGCGCCCGAGGGGAGGTACAGCTTGGTCCGGTTCTTCCGGGCGAGGGCCGTCAATCGGCCGGCTTGGAGGAAGAATCCGCCGGTGGAAAGGAGCATCACCGGTTTGCGGGCCCTGAGGGCGGCCTCCGCCGCCAGGATCGCCGCGGCTTGGGAGGCGGCTTCCAGGACGAAATCGGAACGGCGGACCAGGTCGGACAGGGAGGAACAACAATGGGGCGCCGGCTTCAGGAGGGTCGAGAGCTCCCGGGCGGCCGCCGGGTTTTGGTCCCAGACCGCGGTAACGCGGAATGGGGATTTTTTCTTCACCAGTTGGAGGGCCAGGGTGCGGCCGATCGCGCCACAGCCCACCAGCCCCAACCGTCGCAAGGGGGATTTCACGGGTCGACCTCGTCGGGACCCCACGGGTCCGGTTACTTGGCCGGGACGGCCGCCATCATGGCGTCCAGGGACCGCATCGCGGCCACCCGGATCTCCTCGGGAATCTCGATCTCGTGCTGCATTTCCTTGAGGGCGTCGTAAACGTCCTCCAGCTGGGTCATCTTCATGTTGGGGCAAAGGAGGCTCTTGGAGGGTTGGACGAAGGTCTTCTCAGGCATCGTCTTACGGAGGCGGTGCAGGAGCCCCATCTCGGTTCCGATGATGAAGGTCGTCGCCTGGGATTGCTGGCAGTACCTCAGCATCTGGGACGTGGACAGCACGGCGTCCGCGAGGTTGCAGATGTCCTCGGAAGCCTCCGGGTGCACCACCACCTCGGCGCCGGGATGCTGCGCCTTGCAGTCGAGGATGTCCTTCACTTTCATGCGCTGGTGGGTGGGGCAGCAGCCGTTCCAAAGGATGAGGTTCTTGGTGGAGTGTTTCTGGACCCACCGTCCCAGGTGTCGGTCGGGGACGAACAGGATCTCCCGTTCCGGGACGTTCTCCACGACCTGGAGGGCGTTGGCGGAGGTGCAGCAGTAATCGCTGAGCGCCTTGATCTCGGCGGAGCAGTTCACATAGGCCACCACCGCCGCGCCGGGGTGCCGGGCCTTCGCCTCGCGCAACTGGTCCGGGGTGATCATGTCGGCCAAGGGACAGCCGGCCTCGGCGGCCGGGAGGAGGACCCTCTTCCGGGGCGAAAGGATCTTCGCGGTCTCGGCCATGAAATGGACCGAACAGAAAACGATGACGTCGGCGTCGGTTTTGGAGGCCAAGCGGGAAAGCTCAAGGGAATCCCCGACGTAATCGGCGATGTCCTGCACCTCGGGCCGCTCGTAGCTGTGGGCCAGGATGACCGCGTTGCGCTGTTTCTTGAGGTCGGCGATCCGCTTCACCAGCTCGGCGTCATCCAGGAAAAGGTCGAGGGACATGGGCTACCGCCTTTCGGGCATCCGTCCGGTCACTTGGGCGCCTTCACCCTTGCGATCCGGTTCTTGGCGTCCACATGGACGATCCGGGGTTGGTATTTCTTGGGGGGAGGGCCGGTCAGTTGGGCGTAGGTCAGGATGATCACCTGGTCGCCGGCTTGGGCCAACCGGGCCGCCGCGCCATTGACGCAGACCGTGCCCCGGCCCTTCTTCCCCTCGATGGCGTAGGTCTCGAAGCGGGCGCCGTTGTTCAGGTTGAGGACATGGACCTGCTCATAAGGCGAGATCTGGGCGGCTTCCATGAGCACCGGATCGAGGGTGATGCTGCCCTCATAGGTCAAGTCGGCTTCCGTGACGGTGGCCCGGTGGATCTTGGACCTTAAGAAGGTGCGCAACATGTCGTGGGCCTCGGGTACGGATCCGCGGGGGTTGATTAAAAAAAAACGCCTGGAAGGAGATACCTTCCGGCGATTGATGGCCCCCACTTCCTTTGATGCGGTTTCTACAATAAGGTCAAAGGATTAGATTGTCAATGAGACGGACCTCGTCCACGAACGCCGCGAGCGCCAGGACGGTCCCCGGCTTGGCGGTTTCGACTTCCTGGAGGGATTCCGGGTGGACCGCCTCCAGGTACTGGAGTTTCACCTTTTTTTCTTCCCCCACCATGTCCTTGACCTTACGGAGGATCTTGTCGCTGTCCGTTTCGCCCAGGTCAAAAATCCCCTTCCCCACTTTTAATCCGCGGTAAAGGGCGAGGGCCGCCCGGCGACCCTCGGGGCTCAAACGCTGGTTCCGGGAACTCATGGCGAGGCCGTCCGGCTCCCGGACCGTCTCACAGACCCTCAGCTCCACCGGCAGGTTCAGGTCCACCGTCACTCGCTTCAAGACCGCCGCCTGTTGGTAGTCCTTTTGGCCCAGGTACATGCGGTCGGGTTGGACCACGCCCAACAACTTCACCACGACGGTGGCCACCCCGTCGAAGTGTCCGGGCCGGAAAGCGCCGCAAAGTCCCTTCACCAAGGGCCCCTCGACCTTGATCTTGGTGGCGAACCGATCCTCATAAAACGATCCCTCGGTGGGGGTGAAGACGTAGTCGGTCTTTTCCTTTTTGAGGAGTCGGAGGTCCTCCTCCAGGGCCCGGGGATACTTCGAAAGGTCCTCCTTCGGGCCGAACTGGAGGGGGTTCACGAAGATGGAGACGGACGCGATCGCGTTTTCCTTCCGGCAACGCCGGACCAGCTGGAGGTGCCCGTCATGGAGGGCCCCCATGGTCGGGACGAACCCCACGGACCGCCGGCCCTTGCGCCAAGCCAAGGCGAGGGTCTGGAATTCCTTCGGGTCGGAGATGACCTTCATCGGGAATTTTTCCCCCGGATGGAATTTCGGGTAACCCGCTTTCCCGAGGCTGTGGGAAAGAGTTTCCCGCGGACCTCCCGGGCGTAGCGGGAAACCGCGTCCTTCAGGACCCCATGGAGGTCGGCGTAGGCCTTGGCGTGCTTGGGTCGGAAGTCCGGGTTCATCCCGGCCAGGTCATGGAGGACTTGGACTTGCCCGGAGCAATAGGGACCGGCCCCGATCCCGATCGTCGGAACGCGAAGGGCAACGGTGATCCGGCGGGCCAGGTCCTCGGGGACCAACTCCAGCACGATCGAGAACGCCCCGGCGCGTTCCAGGGACTTGGCGGCCCGGATCATGTCCGTGGCCGACTTGCGGTCCTTCCCTTGGACCCCGTATCCGCCGAAACGGTTCAGGTGCTGGGGGGTGAAACCCAGGTGCCCCATCACCGGGATGCCGTTCCCGACCAGGAGCTTGGTGGCCGACAAGGCGTCCGAGCCCCACTCCAACTTCACGGCCTGGGCCCCGGCCTCCTTGAGGAAGCGGGACGCGTTTTGGAGAGTTTCCCTCGGCGAGACCTGATAGGACATGAAGGGCATGTCGCCGATGACCAGGGCGCGTTTCACGCCCTTGGAGACGGCCCGCGTATGGTGGATCATCTCGCCCATGGTGGCGGAGAGGGTGTCCGGGCGGCCCAGGGTCGTCATGGTCAGGCTGTCGCCCACCAGGACGGCGTCCACCCCCGCCTCGTCCACCGCGAGGGCTTGGGGATAGTCGTAAGCGGTCACCATGACGATCGGTTGCCCCGCCGCTTTTTTTTCCCCGAAGGTTTTGACCGTCACCCGCTTCTCCAAATGGACCTCTATCGTTTGTCGCCGTGATCTTGGGGTTGATGTTGATCTTATCTGTCGGCTAAGGGCCAGCGGCGTTTTTTATTTTTTGATGCTTATGGGTTGGTAGTACAGCGTCCCTTTGGTCACCTTCCCCATGTGCTCCAAAAGGTCGTCCAGGTCCGCGTCTCGGTGCACGAAGTCGATCTCGTTGGTGTTGACCACCATGAGGGGCGTCTCCTGGTAATGGAAGAAATAGAAGTTGTAGGCCTTATTCAGTTCGTCCAGGTATTCAGGCGTGATCTTGGTCTCGAACTTACGGCCCCGGAGGCCGATGCGCTTTTGGAGGGTCTCGGTGGATGCCTGAAGGTACACCACCAGGTTGGGTTTGAGGACCTGGGCGTTCAGGGTCGAGTGGATCTGCTCGTAAAGCTTCAACTCATTGTCGTCGAGCAGGAGGTTGGCGAAGAGGCGGTCCTTGGCGAAGAGGTAATCGCTGACGATTCCCTGGTGGAACAGGTCGGTCTGGTGCAGTTCCTGTTGTTGGCGGTAGCGGGAGAGGAGGAAGAACAGCTGGGTCTGGAAGGCGTATCGGCGGATGTCCTTATAAAAATCTTGGATGAAGGGGTTTTCCGCGACCCCTTCCAGGACCGGACGGGCGCCCAGCTTGTGGGCCAGGATCTCGCAAAGGCTGGACTTGCCGACCCCGATCGGGCCCTCGATGGCGATGTAGTTCTGGTTCAGCAAGTCACCGTTCCCCCATGGGCGGGCCGCACTTGGGCGGCGTCGGTCGTTTTCTTCAAGGCGTCCCGGACGGTCAACCCCAGCCCGGGCAAAACCCGATCCCCCGCCAACTCGGCGAGGGGGACCAAGACGAACTTTCGGTGGAGGATGCCTGGATGGGGCAACTCCAACACGGGCTCCCGGTGGACCAGTTCCCCATAGAGCAGGATGTCCACATCCAGGGTTCGGGGGCCCTTCGGGACCGTCCGTAGACGGCCATGGAGCCCCTCCAATTCGCGGGCATATTCTAACAGGCCCATGGGGGGGAGTTCCGTGTCGATTTCGGCGACTTGGTTCAGGAACCAGGGCTGGTCCGTCACCACCAGGGGCTCGGTTTCGTACAGGGACGAGAATCGGGCGCCCGGGAAGGTCCGCTCCAGGGCCTGCCGCGCGGAGCGCAGGGTCGCTTCCCGGTCCCCGAGGTTCGACCCCAACCCCAAATAGGCCTTAACCACGGGTGGGCTTCAAACGCTGGCCTTTTCCTTCACCAGCTTGGCGAAGCGGTCCAGGGCTTCCTGGAGGCGTTTTTTGTCGGTGGTGATGGTCATGCGGAAGTAACCCTCACCCTCGGGGCCGAAACCGTTGCCCGGGGTCACCACGATCCCGGCCTCCTCCAAAACGAGGGCGCACCATTCGGCGCTCGTCATTCCGTTCGGCACCTTCACCCAGAAGTAAAACGCCGCCTCGGGCACCTTGAAGGACCAACCCAGCTTCTTCAACCCGGCGGCCATGAGGTCCCGGCGTTCCTGGTAGATTTTTCTGATCCCGTCCGTCACTGAATCGGGGGCTTCCAGGGCCGCGATGGCCGCGTACTGGATCGGGTTGAACACGCCCGAGTCCAGGTTGCTCTTCACCTCCGCCAGGGCCTTCACCGCGCTGGCGTTGCCTACGGCGAAGCCGACGCGCCAACCGGTCATGTTGAAGGTCTTGGACAGTGAGTGGAGCTCGATGCCCACGTCCTTGGCGCCCGGCACCTCCAACATGGAGACCGGCTTCTTGCCGTCGTAGTAAAGCTCGGTGTAGGCCGCGTCGTTGGCCAGGAGGATGCCGTGCTTGCGGGAGAAGTCCACGGCCTTTTGGTAGAAATCCAACCCCGCCAGGGCGGCTGTGGGGTTGTTGGGCGAGTTGGTCCAGAGCAGCTTGGCGCGCTTGGCCGTGGCCTCCGGGATCGCGTTGAGATCCGGCAGGAAGCCGTTTTTCTCCAGGAGCGGCATGAAGTACGGAATGGCCTCAGCGAAGAGGGTTCCCGCGTTATAGACGGGATAACCGGGCGAGGGACAGAGGCAGATATCCCCTGGGTTGAGGACCGCCAGGGGCAGGTGCCCCACGCCTTCCTTCGAGCCGATGAGGGCGCAGACCTCGGTGGCCGGGTCGAGGGTGACGTTGAACCGGCGCTTGTACCAACGCGCCACGGCCTCCCGGTAGGTTGCGAGGCCCGGGCCGAAGGGATATTGGTGGTTGGCCTTGTCTTTGGAGGCCTTATACAGGGCCTCGATGATGAAGTCGGGGGTGGCCAAGTCCGGGTCGCCGATGCCTAGGCTGATGATGTCCACGCCCCGGGCCAGGGCCGCCTTCTTCTTCTTATCCATATCCAGGAAAAGGTAGGGGGGCAGTTTCTTCAGCCGGTCGGAAAAGGGGAAATCCATGGTCGCCTCCATGAAGGGCAGGCCTTAGGGCCGTCCCGGAAAGGCCAAAGGATAGAACATCGGGGAGTTCATTGCAACGAGCCGAGTACGGACCCAATAATGCGGACTCTCATAGGGGCTATGCCCCTATGTACCCCAAGGCAACTATTCAAACCGGTCGATTTAGGCTTTGAGGGCGGTGTTGCGGAGGGACCCAAGACCCTCGATCTCCACCTCAACTTGGTCGTTGGGTTGGAGGGGACCGATGCCGCCCGGGGTGCCGGTGGACAGGACGTCCCCAGGATCCAGGGTCATGACCGACGAGGCGAAGGCCAGGAGCTGGGCCGAGTTCCAAACCCTCTGGCCGATGGTCGACTTTTGGCGCACTTCCCCGTTCACCCGGCAGAGGATGGCCTGGTCGGCCTCCTTGTAGTCGGTGTCGATCCAGGGTCCGATCGGACAGAAGGTGTCGAACCCCTTGGCGCGGGTCCATTGCCCGTCCTTCTTTTGAAGGTCCCGCGCCGTCACGTCGTTCAGGCAGGTGAAGCCCCAAATGGCGGCCTGGGCCTCCTCCACCGTGGCGTTCCTCAACTTCTTCTTGACCACCACGGCCAGTTCGGCCTCGTGGTCCACACGCTCGGATTGGGGCGGCATCAGGATGGCGGCGCCTGGGCCCACCAGGGAGGAGGGCGGTTTCAAGAAAAGGACCGGATCCGTCGGTTCTTCGTGTCCCATCTCTTTGATGTGGTCCTTATAGTTCAGGCCGACCGCCAGGATTTTCCCCGGAAGGACGGGCGGCAGCATCTTGGCGGGGTCCAACCGGTGGGGACGGGCGTCGACGTCGGCTGGGAGCCGGTAGATGTCGCCGAACATGATGTTGTACTGGTCGTCGTCCCGCAGGACAGCCCAACGGGGTGTGTTCAGGTGGTTGACGCGGATGATACGCAAGATTACGTTCCTGTCCTAAAAGTGGGTTGATAAAGCTAGCCAGCACAGCCAAAACCAAGGAACATTTGAACCACGGGGAAAGCGGAGTTCAGGGAGGAAAACGATATTGTCTCAACAACTTTTTAAAGGTTTCAAACTCCGTGACCCCCGTGCCCTCCGTGGTTAACCCGTTTTTTGATCCGGGCTGATTACTTCTTCAGTCCCATCACATCCGCCATATCGTAAAAACCGGCCGGCTTTCCAGCGAGCCAGGCGGCGGCCTTCAGCGCGCCCTGGGCGAAGGCTTCCCGGCTGTGGGCCTGGTGCCTCAGTTCCAACCGCTCGTTGGCGCCCGCGTAAAGGACCGTATGGTCCCCCACGATGTCCCCGCCGCGCACCGCGTGGAAACCCAGTTCCCCGGACTTCCTCACCCCGACCTTGCCCTCGCGTCCGTGGACCGAGATGTCCGACAGCTTCTTTCCCCAAGCCTTGGCGACCCCTTCCCCCAACCGGATGGCCGAGCCCGAGGGCGCGTCCTTCTTCTGGTTGTGGTGGGCCTCGATGATCTCGACGTCGTAGGCGGGCCCCAACTTGGCGGCGGCTTCCTCGACCAGGGCGAACAACAGGTTCATCCCCACGCTGTAGTTGTAGGTCTGGATCAGGGGGATCTTCTTGGACGCCTCATGGATCTCGGCGCGCTGGGCGTCGCTGAACCCCGTGGTGCCGATCACCAGCGCCGCGCCCTTGGCCACCGCGGCCTTCAGGTATTCCATCGAGGCCTCGGGTTGGGTGAAGTCGATCAACACCCGGGAAACCGCGAAGGCCTGGGCGGGGTCCGAGGTCAGGAGGGCGGAACCCTTGAACTGAGGAAGGGAGGCGGACAGGGCTTTTCCGATCCCCGCGTGGCCCTTGTACTCGAGCGCGGCGGTGACCTCAATCGCCGGGTCCTTCGCGGCGAGCCCCAGGATGAACTGGCCCATGCGGCCCGTGGCGCCGGCGACGGCGAGGCGGACGCTCATCGGGCGGCGGCCCCGGACAGAAGGCCGAGCTTGTCCATCTGCTTGCGGATCAAGTCCTTGCTCTCGGGGGTCACCGGGACGACCGGCAGGCGGAACTCCTCGGCCATCATGCCCCGCAGGGACAGGGCGGCCTTGATGCCAGTGGGGTTTCCGTCCACGCCCATGACGGTCTTGGTCAAGTCCGCGTACTTGAAGAAAAGGTCGCGGGACTCGCCGGTCTTCCCTTCCAGGTAGGCGTGCACGGTGCGGGACGTTTCCCGGGGTAGGAGGTTCGACAGCACGGAGATGACCCCCGTGCCCCCGATCGACAGGATGGGCAGGGTGAGGGTGTCGTCCCCGGAAAGCAGGTCGAAATCGGGCGGGCAAAGCTGGCGCACCCGTGACATCTGCTCCAGGTTGCCGCTGGCTTCCTTCACCGCCACGATGCGGGGGTGCTTGGCCAGCTCCGCGATGGTCTCAGGCGCCATGTTGATGCCGCACCGGCCGGGGATGTTGTAGAGGATCTGGGGCAGGTTGACCGCGTCGGCGATCGCCTTGAAATGGGCCAGGACGCCCCGCTGGCTGGGCTTGTTGTAGTAGGGGCAAACCAGCAGGAGCGCGTCCGCGCCGACTTCCAGCGCGTGCTTGGAGTATTGGATCGCCTCGGCGGTGGAGTTGGAGCCGGTGCCGGCGATGACCGGGACGCGCTTGGCCACGGTCTTCACGGCGAACTCAATGACCTCGCCGTGTTCCTTCTCGGTCAAGGTGGCGGATTCTCCCGTGGTGCCGCAAGGGATGACCCCGTCGATTCCCTTCGTAATTTGGTCCTCGATGAGGGCCTTGAACGACGCGTAATCCACTTGGCCGTTCTTGAATGGCGTGACCAGCGCGGTAAAGGCGCCCCGGAACATGGTTCCTCCTGGATTGGGCGCCGCGGGAAAGGGAAGGGAAGGGGATGGGCGCCCCGGCCGATCCAGCGGACCTGGGTCCGAGTGGATAAAAAAAACCCGCCCTTGGGAAAGGCGGGATGCGGCTTGAAATAAGTATAGCGGATTGGTCGCGGCGCGCAACCTTGCTTTGTGCGGACCTCCGATGCGGACTCCCCATAACGGATGGGAGGGAGCTGTTGAACTTGGCCGTTGACAGGCCCAAGGGCCTGTGAGGGGCTCTGCCCCTATGTACCCCGAATCCACTATTCCAACCTGTTTGGGTCAACACCGCTCAGGGGCGTACGATGGTCTCCCGGGTAGTGAGTTCCTCGACCCGCTGGCGTCGCCGCGCCACGGCGAAGCGGGTCCCCCTCACCACCACCTCAGGCGGGAAAGGCCGCGAGTTGTAATTGGAGCCCATGACGGCGCCGTAGGCCCCCGCCGAGAAGACCACGAGGAGGTCGCCAGCCTTCACCAAGGGCAAACGGCGGCCTTTGGCCAGGAAATCGGTGGATTCGCAGACCGGCCCCACCACGTCATAGGTCTGGGCGGCCTTTTGGGGGCCGAGTACCGGCGCGACGCCGTGGTAGGCTTCATATAAGGAAGGCCGGATCAACTCCGTCATGGCCGTATCGGTGATCAGGAAGGATTTGCCGCCGCTTTTCTTCACGTAAAGGACTCGGGCGAGCAGGACCCCCGAATTGCCCGAAAGGAAGCGCCCCGGTTCCAGGATCAGGAAGGCGTTTAGCCGTTTCACCATGGGAATCACATGCTTGGCGTAATCCTTGGCCTGGGGCGGCTTTTCCGACTTGTACTGGATGCCGTAGCCCCCGCCCAGGTTCACGGTGTGGATCGGGAAACCCTCTTTCCGCAGGGCCCGGACCAGGTTTTCGATGACCTTCACGGCACCCGCCACGGAACCGGTCTGGGTCATTTGGCTCCCGATATGGGCGTGCACCCCGGCCCATTGGACGTTTGGACAGGCCCGGACGGTCCGGTAGAGGTCCTCTAGGTGGTCCAGGGTGATGCCGAACTTGTTCCCCTTCTTGCCCGTGGTGATGTAGTGGTGGGTCTTGGCGTCCACCTCGGGGTTGAACCGGACGGCCAGGGGCGCGGTTTTTCGCATTTTCCGGGCCACCGCGTCGATGGCCTCGATCTCGGGCAGGGACTCCACATTAAAGAAACGGATGCCTTCCCGAAGGGCGTAGGCGATCTCGTCCTCACGCTTGCCGACCCCCGCGAACACGATGCGGGAGGCCGGCACGCCCGCACGGCGCGCCTTGTACAGTTCTCCCCCGGAGACCACGTCGGCGCCGCTCCCGAGCTTGGCCAAGTGGGCCACCACGGACAGGTTGTCGTTGGCCTTCATGGCGTAGGCCACCAGGTGAGGGACCGGCGCGTAGGCCCGGTCCACTTCCCGGAAGCGTTCCTCGAAATGTGAAAGGCTATAGACGTAGGCCGGGGTCCCGACCTTGTCGGCGATCTTGTCGAGGGCGACGTTGTCGACGTGCCACTTGCCCTTTTGGAAACGGAAACCGCTCACTTAAGTCCTCCACCTGCCGTTTGACTTAAAACCAAAAAGCTAAACACATTTTAACCACAATGGACACGATGGTCCCAATGACGGTTCATGTTAAAAGAAGAAAAGTTTGAATGAAACCCCGGCCAAAAGTTTCATCCCCATTGAGGCCATTGTGACCTTTGGGGCCATTGTGGTGAAATGGTTCGCCTGGTTATTTTGTGGGTTTTAAGCCTTCGGGATGCGGCGGCGGAGCTTGGCCGCGTTGCGCTTCAGGCTCTTGACCTGGGCCTGGACATTGGCGGGCGAGGGGCCGCCGATCGCCTTCTTCCCCTCCACCGAGGCGTGGGCCGACAGGCGCCGGGCCGCGCCCGGGGGGAACTTATCGGAAAAGAGCTTCAGTTCGCCGTCCGACAGGTCCTGGATGCGTTTTTCCTGGACCAAACAGTACCGCACCACCCGGCCGATGACCTCATGGGCCTTGCGGAACGGCATGCCGACCTTCACCAGGACGTCCGCCAAGTCCGTGGCCAGCAGGGTCGGGTCCTGCCTCGCGACCACTTCCATCCATTCCCGGCGAAAGTGCACGTGCTTGATCATTCCCGTCATCATCGACAGGCTGGCCTTCACGGTGTCGTAGGAGTCGAAGAACAGCTCCTTGTCCTCCTGCAGGTCGCGATTGTAGGACATGGGTAGGCCCTTGAGCAGGGTCAGGAGACCCAAGAGATTGCCGAACACCCGGCCCGATTTGCCACGAATAAGTTCGGCCACGTCGGGGTTCTTCTTTTGGGGCATGAGTGAAGACCCGGTGGCGAAGGCGTCATCCAGGTCGATGAAATGGAACTCCGCGCTGGACCAGAGGACCAGGTCCTCGGAGAGGCGCGACAGGTGCATCTGGGTGGAGGCGCAGGCCGAGAGGAAGTCCACCAGGGCGTCCCGGTCGGACACGGCGTCGAGGCTATTTTCCACCACGCCCTTGAACCCAAGGCGCTGGGCGGTCTTGATCCGGTTGAGGGGATGGTTCATGCCGGCCAGGGCCCCGGAACCCAGGGGCATCGCGTCGGCCCTTTCCCATCCGGCCAGGAAGCGGTCCATGTCCCGTCCCAACATGTAGGCGTAGGCCGCCAAATGGTGTCCCAGGGTGATCGGCATGGCCCGTTGCAGGTGCGTGTAGCCGGGCAGGACGGTCGACTTCTCGCGTTGGGCCAGGTCCGCCAAGGTTTCCACCAGGCCCAACCCGGCGGCCACGGTCTCGCGGACGGCCTGTCGCAGGTAAAGGCGCAGGTCGGTGGCGACTTGGTCGTTTCGGCTCCGGGCGGTGTGAAGCTTACCGCCCACGGGCCCGGCGAGGCGGGTCAAGGCGTTCTCCACGGCGGTATGGACATCCTCCAGGGAACGGTCCAGGGGGAGCTTCCCAGCCTGGGCCAGCTTGAGGATTTTCAAAAGGTTGCGGTCGAGCGTCTTCGCCTCGGCCCGGGTCAACAGTTTGGCGTCCGCCAGGGCGGCCACATGGGCCCGGCTCCCGGCGATGTCGACCTCGGCCAACCGGTGGTCGAAGGAGATGGATTCGGTGAAGGCTTCCACCTCCGAATCCATCGGCTTTTGGAACCGCCCGCCCCAAGTCTTCCCCATGACGCACCCTCAGGACCGCGTCGCGACGCGGTCGATCTCCAGCTGGTTTACCGCTTGGAACCCTTGCGGACCGATCCCACGACTTTCATCGGCAAACCGAACAACCGGATGAAACCCTCGGCGTCCTTCTGGTTGTAGACCTCGTCCCGCCCGAAGGTGGCCAGCTTTTCCTGGTAAAGGGAGAAAGGCGAGCGGACCCCGACGGCCTGGACCAAACCGGGCGTCAACCGCACCCGGGCGTCCCCCGTGACCGGGGCGTTGACCTGGTCGAAGAAGGCGTCCAGGGACTCCCGCAGGGGGTGGAACCACTGGCCGTTGTACACCAGGTCTGCGTATCGTCCGGCCAAGGCCTGGGCCTGGTGCAGGGTATCGCGCTCCACCGTGAGCGATTGCATCGCCCGGTGGGCCTCATAGAGGATCGTGCCGCCGGGCGTCTCATAGACCCCGCGGCTCTTCATGCCGACCAAGCGGTTCTCCACCAGGTCGATCCGTCCGACGCCGTAGCCCGCGCCGAGTTGGTTGAGCTTCGCCAGGAGCTGGACTCCCCCCATCTTCTTCCCGTTGAGGCTCACGGGCCGACCTTTCTGGAAGCCCAAGACCAGGTCCAAGGGCTTTTTGGGGGCCTTTGCGGGGCTCTGGGAGATCAGGTAGACATGCTCTTCTGGGGCGCACCAGGGGTCTTCCAATTCCCCTCCCTCGTGGCTGAGGTGCCAGAGGTTCTTGTCCATGGAATAGGGGCGTCTCTTGGTGACCGGGATCGGGATACCACGCTTCTCGGCGTAATCGATCGCGTCCTCGCGGGACCGGATGTCCCATTCCCGCCAGGGGGCGATGATGCCCAGTTGGGGCGCCAGGGCCATGACAGTCAACTCGAAACGGACCTGGTCGTTGCCCTTACCCGTGGCGCCGTGTGAGATGGCGTCGGCCCCGACCTTTAAGGCGGCCTCGACCATGCCCTTGGCGATGACCGGCCGGGCCAGGGAGGTGCCGAGCAGGTACGAGCCCTCGTACTTGG
>CAYMOV010000002.1:0-95691 GCA_964392085.1 uncultured bacterium | reverse complement strand
ACACCATGGACACCTTCGTGGACTCGAGCTGGTACTACCTCCGCTATGTCTGCCCCAAGGACTCCGAGCGGGCCTTCGACCCGGCCCTGGTCAACCAGTGGCTGCCCGTGGACCAATACATCGGGGGAGTGGAGCACGCGATCCTGCACTTGCTTTACTCCCGTTTCATCACCAAGGTCCTGAAGGACCAGGGATTCCTGAATTTCGACGAGCCCTTCACCCGCCTCTTCACCCAAGGCATGATCACCAAGGGCGGCGTGAAAATGTCCAAGAGTAAGGGCAATTCCGTCCAGCCCGACGAATTGATCGCCAAATACGGCGCCGACACCTTCCGGCTCTATACCCTCTTCATCGGCCCCCCCGAGCGGGACGCCGAGTGGGACGACCGGTCGGTGGAAGGCGCCTTCCGCTTCCTGAACCGGGTCTGGCGCCTCTTCCAGGAAACCTTGAGCCGACCGGGATTCGCCGAATCCGGGACGCCCGACGCCAAGACGGACAAGGACAAGGAAGTGCGCCGGAAGGTGCACGGCACCATCCTCAAGGTCACCCAGGACATGACCGGCGGTTTCAAGTTCAACACCGCCATCAGCTCCATGATGGAACTCCTGAACCTGTTGAACGAGTACAAGGACCATCCCGATTCCCGGATTTCGGTGCTCCGGGAGGCCGTTGAGAACCTGACGAGGCTTTTAGGTCCCTTCGCGCCCCACATGGCCGAGGAAATGTGGTCCCTCCTGGGCCACCCGAAAAGCCTGATGGAATCCGGCTGGCCCGAGGCGGAAAGCGCCTGGCTCAAGGCCGACGTCGTGGAGATCGTGGTACAGGTCAACGGGAAGATCCGGGGCCGGTTCAACGTCCCGGCGGGACTGGACGAGGCGGGCCTCCGGCGGGAAGCGGCCGCGCAGGAGGCCTTGCGCCCCCACCTGGATCCGTCCAAAATCGTGAAGGTCGTCTGGGTCCAGGACAAGTTGGCCAACTTCGTGGTCAAGCCCTAAATGCCGCGGATAGCGGTTGGCGGGTGGCCAAGCAACAGGCAATTAAAGATAGGCGGCGTCAAGTGAGCAAATCGAGAACATTCCTGGCCATCGTCTGTTTGGTCGTTCTGACTGGGTGCCGGCCGGCGGTGGTGATTTTACCGCCCCACCTGAAGACAGTCGCGGTGGCCACCTTCGGGAACCGGACCACCAATTACGGCCTGGAGTCGCTCCTGACCAACCAGACCATCCGGCAGTTCCAACAGGACGGCCGACTTTCCGTGGTCTCCGAGGATTCCGCCGACCTCCTCATCAAGGCGGAGATCCGCCAATACAACGACGATGTGATCTTGGTGGACCCCACCACGAACCGACCCAAGCAGTACCGCTTAACCGTCGTGTACAACCTGACCGCGGTCGACCAGGTGGACCAACGGGCGCTCTTCGAGGAGACCAACCTGGCCCAAACGGTGCTTTACTATACCGCGGATTTTCCGGGGGCCGTTTCCATGACCGAGGACCAGGCCCGCGAACAGCTGGCGCAGGACCTGGGGCTTTCCATCGTCCGCCGCACCATCGAGGGGAATTAATCCTCCGAAAGATAAAACCAAATTTCACCCTCTCCCCTCACGGGAGAGGGTGTGAGGCCGCTCACCGGCCCAATTGACTCCCTCTCCCCTCGGGGAGAGGTTAGGTGAGGGGCGCTTTAATCCTGAGGAGGCTGACATGAAGCGGATCATCCCCATCCTGATGTGCCTGGGCGCCATGGCCGCCTTCCCGGTGAAAGCCGAGATCCAATGGGTCACGGGCGGCGTGCCGGAGAACGCCCCCGTCAGCGGTGTCGCCCATGGGGTGCCCGACAGTCCCGAGGAAGCCGGGAACCTCACCGCGACCCAACCGGGCGGCAACGGGGTCGTCCTCTGCCACCTCACCACCTGCACCAAGATCGTCAACAATTACCCGGCCGATTGCGTGAATTATTTCTACCTCAACCAGCACCAGGAGATCGATTACTACGCCTACTTCCTCATGAAGCCCACCACGCGCATCCACACGGCCTCGGTGGAATGGTACAACCCGACGGGAAACCGGATCGCCAAGCAGGACTATGAGTTCCGGGTCGGGTTCACCGACCGGCTCCTGACCATCGTGGGGGAGAACTACCAATGGTTCCTGGCCACCTCCAAGTTGGGCATGTCCAAACCCAACAGCGAGGCCAAGCAGGATGGTCTCCCTCGCGACATGGGCCTCTACACGGTCCACCTGATCGTGGACGGCCAATTGAGCGGGGTGACCTTCTTCTACGTCCGCGAGGCCGACAAGAGCGTCGCCCCCATCGCCACGCCGATGCCCAACACCGGCACCAGCGGCCAATCGGCCGCCAGCGCGGTCCTGCCGCCGGCCCTCCTCATGTCCACGCCCGTCTCCACGGCGCCCTTGATGCGTAAAAAGATGGGGACGGAAAACCTTGTACCTTGACGAGTTCATGACCCGCGTCGCGAAGGACCCCTTGCCCCCGGTCGTCCTCTTCACGGGCGACGCCGAGGACATCAAGGCCGAGGGGCTGTCGCGCCTTAAGGCGTCCTTCCGGAAACTCCACCCCGACGGGCAGGTCCGTTTCTACGACGGCAACCCGACCGAAATGGTGGCGGCCCTGGCCGACGCCGGGACCCCTTCGCTCTTCCGGGAATCGAAGATGTTGGTATTCCTCAACGCCCAGAAAGCCCTGACCGGGGAACCCGCCCAGGCCCTGGCTGAGTACCTGGACGACCCCGTGGAGGGCCATCACCTGGTGCTCCTCACCACCGGGGGCCGCAAGGACTCGAAGGCGGGCGCCGCCCTGAAGAGGGCCGGCTGGACCATCGAGTGCTCGGCCCTGGCCCCGTGGAAGGCCGCGGAATGGGTGACCCAGCGCGCAGCCGAGCGCGGGCTCCGGATCGGCCGCGAAACGGCGCAGGAACTATTGGCCCAGACGGGCATCGACGTCACACGCGTCCGCCAGGCCCTGGACATCCTGGAGGCGGCGGTGTCGCCCCGGAAATCCATCGACTCGCGTGACCTGGCCTCGGTTCCCCTGCCGGGTTCCGAGCCCGAGATCTACGAGCTGATGGACGCCGTGGGGAAGCGCAACGCCCCCCTGGCCTTGTCGCTCTTGGGGAAGGCCGAGGGTGAGGAACGGGGCGCGGCCTCCGTCCTCTACCAACGCTGCCGGGAGCTTTTCGTCGTGGCGCTGGCCAAGGCGCGGGGCATGAGCCAACCGACGGCCGCCCAGGAACTGGGGCTCCACCCCTTCCGCCTCAAGAACCTCTGGGAACAGGCCTCCAACTACCGGCCCGAGGAACTCAAGGGGATGGTGCGGGAATTGGTGGAACTGCAGGCCGCCACCGTCACCGGGCGGCTGGGGAAGAACGGGCAGACCCAGGCCCTGGAAGCCTGGCTCCTCAAGAGACTTTCGAAAAGATAAGGATCTTCACCACAAGGTCACAAAGACACAGCCAAATACCGAAAAAGTAACCTCTGTGTCTCTGTGGTGGATTCGCTTTCGGTAATAAAAAAAGGCCGCTTCCCGGTGGGGAAGCGGCCTTAAGGGAAAAACTTAAGCGGTCTTGCCGAGCTTGGCCACGAAGGCCGCCAAGCGGGACTTGTGGCGGGAAGCGGTGTTGCGCTTGATCACGCCGTGGGACCAGGCCTTGTCGAGGATCTTCACGGCTTCCTTCAGCTTGGCCGTTCCGACTTCGACGGTCTTCGCGTTGCGGACCGCCTT
Organism: uncultured bacterium; assembly: GCA_964392085.1. GTDB lineage: Bacteria > Oederibacteriota > Muellerivitia > Muellerivitales > Muellerivitaceae > CAYMOV01. Next base: position 91,953 of record CAYMOV010000002.1, on the reverse strand, counting down.
GATGGCGGTGCGGACTCGGGACTTCTCGACTCGATTGCGGGCCGTGCGGGTCTTGATGCGGCGCACGTCCTTCATGGACGACTTGATGATCGGCATTCGGACTTATCCTCCGGGATCGGTGGGGGGGTTGGGCGCCTCAAACGGCCCAGGCGCGTTCCTCAAAGCCGGGGTATCGTAAAAGAAGGGGATGGCACTGTCAAGGATGACCCAGGAAACCGACAAATTAGCCGAACGCCCCTCTGACCCCGGAAACCAGCTGGGGAGGCATTTTCGGACCGTCTCCCTGGCCACCTCGGTCAGCCGGATCACCGGCTTCGTCCGGGATTCGATCAATGGGGCCCTGTTCGGGGCCGGCTGGGTCTCGGACTCCTATTTCATGGCCATCCGCATCCCCAGCATGCTCCGGGACCTTTTCGCCGAAGGGGCCCTCTCCTCGGCTTTTGTCCCCACCTTCTCGACGGCCCTCAAAAAGGGGGGGAGCGAGGAGGCTTGGGACCTGATGACCCAAGTCCTCAACCTGCTCCTGCTGGTGGTGGGCATCCTCGTGGGCCTGGGAATCCTGTTCGCCCCCGCGGTGGTGTCGGTCATCGCCCGGGGTTTCCTGGACCAGCCCGACAAGTTCGCCCTGACGGTCCACCTGACCCGGATCCTCTTTCCAGTCCTGATGTTCGTGTCCCTCGCGGCCCTCTGGATGGGCTGCCTCAACGCCCAAAACAAGTTCGCGGTGCCGGCTTTCGCCCCTGTGGCCATGAACCTCACCCTCATCGCGGCCGGCCTTTACCTCAGGTATTTCCACGCCGCCGTGGATGTCCAGGGCGAGCTCCGAAACATGTCCCTTTGGGCGGGCGCCACCACCCTGGGCATGGCCCTCCAATGGGCCGTCCAGATTCCCGCCCTCCGGAACCTGGGCTGGTCCTTCAAATGGCATTGGCCCCCGACCCACCCGGGGGTCTTCGAAATGATTTCCCTGATGGCCCCGGCGATCCTCAGCCAATCCGCCATGCAGTTCAACATCCTCATCAACCAATTCTTCGCCTCGTACCTGCCCAATGGCGACCTGTCCTGCCTGTATTACGGGAACCGCCTCATGCAGCTTCCCTACGGCGTCTTCGGGGTTTCCATCGCCACCGTGGTCTTCCCATTGGTGTCGCGACACGCCGCCGAGGGGAACCGCGGGGCCTTCCAGGAAACCCTGAGCCGGGCCCTGGAGGCGGCCGCCTTCATCACCCTGCCCTGTACCTTGGGGCTGATCCTGACGGCGGCCCCCATCACCGTCCTGGCCTTCCAACACGGCCGTTTCGACCCAAGCTCGACAGCCCGGGTCACCGAGGCCACCATGCTTTACGTCGCCGGGCTGTTCTTCTTTTCCTCCAACAAGATCATGATCCCGCCCTTCTACGCCCTCCGAAAGTCCCGTTGGCCCCTTATCTCCGCGAGCGCCAGCGTGGCGGCGGACTTCATCCTGAACTTCTCGACCTTCCGTTATGTCGATGATATGCACCTGCGATTCCTGGCGCTTCCGGCCGCCACCAGCCTGGCCGCCGTCGTGAACTTCGCCATGCTCCAAACGGGACTCCACCGCTACGGCATCCGGTTGGAATACCGGGCCATCGGCTTGGAAGTCCTTCGGATCCTCTCCGCCACCGTCGTGATGGGCCTGGCGGTCTGGGGCACCTTGACCCTGATGGACCCCTGGAGCTTGCCCTGGATGAAGGTCTGGCGTGTTTTCCTCCCGATCACCTTGGGCGCGGGGGTCTATTTCATCGCGGCGAAGTCATTCAAGTGCCGGAGCCTGGCCTGGGTCCGATCCCGCGGAAAAACCGCCTGAGGACCTGGACATGAAACCCTCATCCCACCCGTTCCTCCGCCAAGGGGCCTTCCGGACCCCCATGGGTTGGTGCGCGGCCGCCTGGACCCCAAGGGGCCTCAGCGCCCTGACCTTTCCCCAGGCCACCAAAAACTCGGCGTTCCGAAAGTTGGCTACTTATCTACCTCCCAACCCAGCGCCCCCCAGCGAGGCCAAGGTCCCGGCGGACTTCGCCAGGGAAACCCTCAAGGTTTTGGCGGGAAAGCGGCACCGGGTCCCCAAGCTGGACCTTTGGTTCCTCACGCAATTCCAACGAAAGATCCTGAGGGCAACCTCGCGGATCCCGGTCGGTGAAACCCGCACCTACGCCTGGACGTCCCGCAGGGCTGGAAGCCCCAGGGGTTGTCGTGCCGCCGGACAAGCGCTGAACCGCAACCCCGTGCCGTTATTGGTTCCCTGCCATCGGGTGGTTGAATCCTCCGGAAAGCTGGGGGGATTCGGCGGCGGGATCCCCTTAAAACGCCGATTACTCCATAAGGAGCTGGCCCAATATCCCCACCGGAAATGAGGGTTTCAGCCCACCCGCCAAATTGATAAGATAAGAACCCAACCCATGCCGCGCGGAAGGTTGTCCTTTTCAGCTTTTGTCCGTCCTCGGGTTGTAACGTTATACGGGCCCCTCTGAAACCTCGCGCCAAGGTCCACCATGCTCCAGGGCTTCATCGACAAATACAAACTCCTGGAAATAAAGGGAAGCGGCACCTTCGGGACCGTCTGGCTGGCCGAGGATACCTGGATGGGCAAACAGGTGGCCCTTAAGATCCCCCACAACCAAAAGGAAGATTTTACCCGCCTGATCGCCGAACCGAAACTCCTCGCCTCCTTGGCCCACCCCAATATCGTCCAGATCCTGACCGTCGATAAGGCCGAGAACATCTTCTTCATGGTCATGGAGTATGTGGACGGGCAAAACCTGGGGCAATTGATGGTGGACGCCACCCTCACGCTCCGCGAGGTCGTGGACCTGGTCTCCCAGATCCTATCCGCCGTGCAATACGCCCACGAGAAGAATGTCATCCACCGGGACCTCAAGCCCGCCAACATCCTCCTGACGAGCGACCGCAAGGTCAAGATCACCGATTTCGGAACCGCCACCATGTCCCAGGCCACCAAGGGTCCCGGCATCGGCGGCACCCTCTATTACATGGCCAAGGAACAGGTGTTGGGCCACCCGGTCCCAGCCTCGGACATCTACTCGGTCGGCGTCATACTCTATGAGATGGTCACGGGCCAACTGCCCTTCATCGATGAAGTGGCCATGGTCCTGCTGAATAAGATCCTCAAAGACGACCCCATGCCGCCCCGCAAGATCAACCCCAGCGTCCCGCCCATGCTCGAAAACATCATCCTCAAGGCCCTCCAAAAGGAGCCCGCCAAGCGCTACCAGTCGGCCCAGGAGATGAAGGCCGAGTTGGAGGCCATCCCGGCCGAGTTCCTGGACAAGCCCGTCACCCAGAAGACCAGTGGGGAATCCCAATCCGCCGGCACGCTGATCCAGGGCGAGAAGAAGCCCGAGGTGAAGGAAGTCCCCGACATCAACCAGTTCCGGTACCGCGGTTATTCCTACCGCGCCGCGAGGGTCCTGGGCACCCGGGGCAAGGACGAGGGACAGTTCATGCAGCCCATGGCGGTAGCCGTCGACTCCCAGCGGCGGGTCTACGTGGCCGACGCGCTCAAATGCAACGTGCAGGTCTTCGACCCCGAGGGCAAGTACCTCTATTCGGTGGGGAAGTTCGGCAAGGATTCCCCCGATCCCAAGGAAGTCTGCTTCCTGATGCCCGTCTCCCTGGCCGTGGACCAGGCGGGTAACATGGTGGTGCTCGACGCCAAGCTCTGCACGGTCCAGGTCATCGGGAAATCAGGGCAGGTGCTCACCAAGTTCGGGGAACCCGCTTCCCCCGAGTCTGGTAAAATCGAGGTCGGCATGGGGGGCTTCTCCCACCCCCAGGGCGTGGCCCTGGACGGCAACGACAACATCTACGTCTGCGACTCGGGCAACAACCGGATCCGGGTCTTCAACCCGGCGGGGAAGGTCCTGAACAAGTTCGGCAACCACGGGGCCCGGCTCGGCGAGTTCAACGCGCCGGCGGGTATCGCCACCGACAACAGCGGCCAGATCATGGTCGTGGATGAGAAGAACTACCGGGTGCAGATCTTCACCCCCCGGGGGGTCTTCAAGAACAAGTTCGGCAAGCGGGGGACGGGCCGGGGTGAGTTCGCCTACCCGATGGGGGTGGCGGCCGACACCAAGCGCAACCTGTTCGTGACCGACCGCAACCTGAGGGTGCAGGTGTTCGACCCGGAGGGATACTACGTCACCGAGTTCGGGACCCCCTCGGGATCCTACAAGACAGCCCCGCGCTACTGGGGGACCTGCACCGATGTGGACAATTCCCTCTACCTGACCGACATCGCCAACTGCAACGTAGTGGTCTACGAGTTGAAAAAGGGATGAAACCAACAACGCGGAATTCGAAATGAGGAATGCGGGATTCCTTTAAAGGCATTCCCCATTCAGCATTCCTGATCCCCAATTGCATTCGGAGTGTCCATGGCCGCTGAACCGGGAAAAACCAGCCGAATCGTCCTGACGCCGCCCAAGGGGGGAGGGGGAAAACCCCAGATCCTCCTGACCTTGTTGGCCGGGCCGGAACAAGGCCAGGTTTTCCGCATCACCAAGCCCACCACCGTCGTGGGCCGGTCCTCCGCCTGCGAACTGGTCCTTTCCGACCCCCTGGTGTCCCGCCAGCATTGCCAGATCATGCTGGGCATGGGCGGGGTGAACGTGAAGGACTTGGGGTCCACCAACGGCACCCTCCTCAACGGCACCAAGATCTCCGAGTCGCCCCTCCGCAACCAGGACATCATCTCGGTCGGCAACACCCGCATGCGGTTCGCCGTCGAGGTGACCCGGGAAACCATGGATGCCAAGGCCCCCAAGGTCGAGGACCTGGCCCATAAGAAGCTCCTGACCCTCTACGAGGTCGGCAACATCGTCAATTCGGTCCTGGAACTCAAGACCTTGCTGGGGATCGTCATGGGCATGGCCATCAAGGTCATGCAGGCCAACCGGGGTTTCCTCCTGCTGAAGGACGGCGAGGGCAAGCTTTCGCCGGTCGCCACCCACGCCTTGACGGCCGCCGAGTCCCAAGCCCCCTACAGCCAAGGCATCGTGGACACCGTCCTGCGGGAGCGGGTACCCGTCCTGGTGCTGGACGCCATCCACGACTCGCGTTTCGCCAACCGGGAGAGCCTCCAGGCCCTGCCCCTGTCCTCGGTCATCTGCGTGCCGATCTGGGAGAAGGACAACATCATCGGCGTGATCTACGTGGACAAGGCCGAGGGCACCAGCACCTTCACCGAGGAGGACATGTACTTCCTCTCGGCCTTCGCCAACCAGTCGGCCGTGGCCATCGCCAACGCGAAGCTTTTCGACAATGTCCGGCGCGAGGAGCGCCTGCGGACCACCCTTCAACGGTACCTTTCCCCCAACGTGGTGGACGACATCATCACCAAGGGCGGCGGGGTGCTGGCCTTGGGCGGCGAGAAGAAACCCATCACGGTCCTCTTTTCGGACATCCGCGGCTTCACCCCCCTGGCCGAGAAAGAAACCCCCGAGACCATCGTGTCGCTCCTCAACGAGTACTTCAGCGCCATGAGCGAGGTGATCTTCTCGTTCGAGGGGACCATCGACAAGTTCATCGGGGACGCCATCATGGCCCTTTGGGGCGCGCCCCTGGACGTGAAGGATCCGGTCCTCAAGTGCGTGAAGGCCGCCCTCAAGATGAAGGAACGGTTGGTCACCCTGAACGCCAAGTGGGCGCAGGAGGGGAAGCCCCAGATCCAGGTGGGTTACGGCATCAATACCGGCGAGTGCATCGTGGGCAACATCGGCAGCGAGAAACGCATGGACTACACCGCCATCGGGGACATGGTCAACACCACGGCCCGGGTCGAGGGCGAGAGCGGCGGCAACCAGATCCTCATCACCGAGTCCGTCCTCGCGGCGGTCGGGGACCAACTGGAAACCAAGAAGCTCGACCCCGTCCAGGTGAAGGGCAAGAGCCACAAGATCGCCGTCTTCGAAGTGACCGGCCTCAAGGCCTGAACAAAACCGACATTTTAACCACGGAGAATGCGGGGGTCACGGAGACCGTTTTTCATTCTAATGCCGATCCTTTTTAAAGGTTCCTCCGTGACCTCCGTGTACCCCGTGGTTCGAAACAGGTCCTCTCCCCTGGAGTTGTCCTTGTTGACCCCCGTCCTGATCTTCCTCCTTTCCTTCGGCTGGTTCGCCTTCCACGCGGTCCCCTCGGTTTATTTCGGGGACAATGGGGATATGCTGACGGCGATCCTGATCGGCGGCGTGCCGCATCCCACAGGCTTCCCGCTGTTCCTTCTCCTTTCCACCCTCCCAGGACGGCTCGGCGCTTTTCACGTCAACTTGGCCTCCTCCGCCTTCGGGGCCCTTTCCCTCGCCCTGGCCTATGCTTTGGCCCGGAAAACTTTCGGGCAGGCCTCCGCCCTGGCCGCGACACTTGTCCTGGCCGGTTCCACCACCTTGACGCTCCATTCGGCCATGGCCCGGGTCTATCCGTACCAATTGGCCCTGCTCGCGGCGGTCCTGGTCGCGGCCACGTCGTTCCAACCGGATAAACGCTGGGCTTTGGGGTTCGGTTTTGTCCTCGGCCTCTCCGCCGGCACCCACATGCTTTTCCTGGGTGGGGCGCTCTTCACCCTTGTCCTGCTTTGGGCAAAAAGGGAGGAGATCCGCCCGTTCGGGACTTGGATTTTGCCGGGGTTGGCCTTGGGTCTCTCCCTCTACCTGTGGATCCCCCTCCGGGCCCATCCCGTGGCCAACGAGGCCTGGGGAAAGCCGGACCATTTCAGGGCCCTTTGGGGTTACCTGAGCCAAAAACCCTACGCCCAAAAGAAGTTCTCACGGGGCCTGATGGGATCTTGGCTTTTCTTGAAGGTCCTCGCGGGTGCCTGGAGCCGGGAGTGGAACCCGCTGGCCTGGGTCCTGGCCCTCGCGGGGGCCGCCTCCGCCTGGCGCGTCCACCGGACAAAGCTGTGGGCGCTCCTCGCCGTGGTCCTGTTCAACTTCGCGCTCCTCTACGCCTATGGGAACGAGACCGACCTTCCCATCCTTTACCGGTATTTCCTTCCCACCTACCTCGCCTCCGCGTTGCTCGCCGGAAAGGGCTTTGACCTGCTATGGCGGCGATGGGGTCCCGCCCTGAAAATCAGCCGAGTCACCGCCCTCGTCCTTTTGGGCGCGTTGATGCTCTCCGTCCCAGCCTGGAAATGGTCGGACCTCAACCGGTCCGAATCCTGTTGGGGGGAAATCCTGGACCTTCTCAAGCCGCTTCCCCGGAAATCCACGGTCCTGATCGCGGGGGACAACCAGGTGTTCCCCCTGGCCTACGCCGTCTTGGCCCAGGGCCTGCGCCCGGACCTCCGGGTCGTGGAGTGGGAAACCACGGTCTTTCCGGAGGGTAAAAGGGCCCTCGCGGCGGCCAGGCCTGGGGCCCGGCGCTCCGACCTCGAGAAAAAGTGGTACGACGAAGGCGGGGGTGAGCTGTTTTTGCCGGACGAACGCATCGTTTCCGGCGACTTCCACATCCGTCCCTGGGGCCAGGTCTACCGCATGTCCGACCGGGCCTCGGAACAACGCCTGCCGCCGCCCCCAAAGCCCCTGGGTTTGGACCGCGACCCCACCTGGGCTGAAAAGAGGGATCCGGAGGCCCAGGAGTCCATCTCGGACATCCACTTGATGGCGGCCGCCTGGGACCTGGACCGGGACGACGGGCCATCCGCCCGGCTGGAGCTCCAGCGGGCCTTGGCCTTAGGGCCCGATTGCCTCCATACCCTCATCAACGCCTCCGCCTATTACGGACGGATGGAAGGAGAGGATGACGCGAGCCTGGCATGCCTGAACCACGCCTTGGAGACCCACCCGGACGATTTCACGCCCTATTTGAATTTGGGGGTCCAGTACGGCAAAATGCACCGCTACCGGGAATGCGCTTATTTCCTCCATCAAGCCGACCGCCTCCAACCCGGGAACCCGGTCGTGCGCGGGTACCTGGATCTGTTGGCGAAAGCGACCCAAACCCAGCCGTGACATGGGACCGTTCTCAGGTCCGATCAAACCTCCAAGGCGATCCTTGAAACCCATCCGAATCCTCGACGCCAAGACCGTGAACCAGATCGCCGCCGGCGAGGTGGTGGAACGGCCCGCCTCGGTCGTGAAGGAACTGGTGGAAAACGCCTTGGACGCCGGGGCCCAGTCCATCACCGTCGAGATCCAGGAGGGCGGCCTCAAGCTCATCAAGGTCACCGACGACGGCTCGGGGATGGACCCCGAGGACGCGCGCCGGGCCGTGGAGAACCACGCCACCAGCAAGATCAGCTCCGTCGAGGACCTGGGATCACTCCGGAGCTTCGGCTTCCGGGGAGAGGCCCTGGCCAGCCTGGCCGCCGTCTCGCATTTCGAACTGACCACCCGGGTCGAGTCCAAGGACACCGGTTACCGCATCCGGGTCCGGGGCGGGGGGGCCGTCGAGGGCACCCCGGCGCCCCGACCGAGGGGCACCACGGTTTCCGTCTCAAACTTGTTCTTCAACACCCCGGCCCGACTCAAGTTCATGAAGAAGACCGGCACCGAGAACGACCGGGCGGCCCTGGTGGTCACCACCTACGCCCTGGCCTTCCCCGGGACGGCGTTCCAACTCACGGTGGACGGCCGGCGCATCCTTGATTCGGCCCCCGGAACCCCCGAATCCCGCCGCCGGGACGTTTTCGGCAAGGATTTGGCCAAGCACCTGCTCCCGGTTTCCCACCAGGCGGGGCCCCTCCAGGTCTCCGGAGCCGTCACCGAACCGGCCGTCACCAAATCCACGAGGGAATCCCTCTTCTTCTTCGTGAACAAGCGATGGGTGATGAACCCCTCGCTTTCCCACGCCGTGATGACGGCCTACCAAACCCTCCTGCCCACCCGGCGCTTCCCGGCGGGAACGCTTTTCCTCGACCTCCCGACCGAGGCCGTGGACGTGAACATCCACCCAACTAAGAGGGAAGTGAAGTTCGCACAGGACCGGACGGTCTATGACGCCTTGGTTCAGGCCGTGCGGCGGACCCTGCTGGATTCGCCCCTCGGCCCCTCCGCCGAGGCCTCCAGCCGAGGCGGCGCTTTGGGTGTGCCGGGGTCGTATCAAACCCCGGCCCCCGCGGGCGGTGGCGCGCCCCAACCCGTCCCCTTCCCCGAAACCCCCTATGGCGTCCTTCGCCAGGGCCCCTTGGCCCAAGCCGCGGAACCCATGCCGACCGGACTCTGGGAAGCGCCTTCCGGATCACCCCCCTCGGACCTCCCGTTCGCCCAACTGACCCAAGGCCTGGGTCACCAGGCCCCCGCCGCGCTGGAGATGAACGCCCGTCGGATCGATCCGACCGTTCCGCTTTACCAGTTCTCCCAGTTTTTCAACACCTTCATCGTTTTCCAATCCGATTCCGAGCTCTTCATCGCGGACCAGCACACGGTCCATGAGCGGTTGAACTTCGAGAAGATCCTGGACCAATGGAAAAGGCGCCAAGTGGAGGTCCAACCACTGCTGGTGCCGATCACCTTCGACCTGCCGCCCCGGGAGACCCAGAACCTCACCGGGTGCCTGGAGATCCTGGCGGGATTGGGCCTCGAGGTCGAGCCTTTCGGCGGCAACACCTTCATCGTGAAGGCCGTCCCTTCGGACCTCTCGGGGAAGGACCCTGCCTCGGTGGTCCGGGACCTGGCCGACCAGATCGCCCAGGAGGAGTCCACCGGCGTCCAGGGCGAGCGTCGAATCGAGCAAATCCGCCGAAGGGCCGCGGCGTTCATGTCCTGCCGCAGCGCGGTCATGGCGGGGGACCGGCTCAACGAGGACCAAATGCGAGGCTTGATCGACCGCATGCGGAAGGAAAACATACCCTTCACCTGCCCGCACGGGAGGCCCACCCTGATGTCCATCCCCCTGACGGACCTGTACCGGCGGTTCGATAGGCACTGAAACGAAGAAATGAATAATGGATAATGTAAAATGAACAATGAAAACATAATCAACAAGGCTCAAATCCGATTTCACATTTTGAATTGTGAATTATAAAATTATGAATTCCAAGTTGATCTGTATCGTCGGTCCCACCGGCGTCGGCAAGTCAGAGGTCGCCTTCCACCTGGCCAAACTTCTCAACGCCGAGATCCTTTCCGCCGACGCTTTCCAGATCTACCGGGGCGTCACCGTGGGGACCAACCAACCTCCGGCGGAGTGGATGCGCGAAGTTCCGCACCACTTCATCTCGTCCCGGGACCCCGCGACTCAGTCTTGGAGCGCGGCCGATTTCGCCCTGGAGGCCCGAGCCCTCCTGGATCAAGCCGGCCGGGAGGGCCGGAAGATGTTGGTGGTCGGTGGATCGGGTTTTTACCTCCAGGCGCTTTTGGAGGGCGCGCCCCCCGGGGAGGCGCCGGACCCGGAGACACGGCGGCATGTCCTTGAGGAGACCCGGCGGTTGGGGACGGAGGGCTCGCTCCGTTGGCTGCGCGAACGGGACCCCCAGGCCGCGGAACGGATCCACCCGAACGACCTCAAGCGCATCAGCCGGGCCCTGGAGAAGAGCCTGTCCCCGCCCCAGACCGTCCCTCAGGTCCAAGACCCGTTGGTGTCGCTGGTGTTGGGATTGGAACGGTCCCGGGACCGATTGGATCAAGCCCTACAAATAAGGACCAAGGCCCTTTGGCGGGGTGGGTTGCTGGACGAAACCAAGGACTTGATCCAAGCCAAGGTTCCCCGGGAGGCGTCCCTTTGGGGCGCCATCGGCTACCAGGAATCCGCCGACTTCCTGGAGGGCCGGCTGGGCGAACCCGAAGCCCTGGAACGGATGTACCGGCGAACCCGGCAATACGCCAAACGGCAGATGACTTGGTTCCGGCACCACCACGGCACCCGGTGGTTCGATCTGGATCGTTTTGAAACCTCGGCCCAAGCGGCCGAAGCCCTTTACAATATCCTCCAAGCCGGAAACCCAGGACCCGAGGAACCCGTATGACCAACCACATCCGAATCCGAGCCGCGGGCATCCTGGTCCGGGAAGGTAAAATCCTCCTGGTCCGTCATGAGAAGAACGGAAAATCCTATTGGCTCCTCCCGGGCGGGGGAGTGGACTATGGGGAAACCGCCGAGGAGGGCCTGAAGCGCGAATTCCGGGAGGAAGTGGGCCTGGAGGTGGAGGCGGGGAAGATCGTCTTGGTCCACGACTCCATCCCGCCGGACCGCCACCGGCAGGTCCTGAACCTCTATTTCCTTGTGACCTGCGACAAACCGGAGATCCGGGTCACCCAGGACCGGGTCCTCAAAGGGGCCCAGTTCCATCCCTTAGGGGATTTGCCGGGCCTTCCGGTCTATCCCAACGTGAAAACCGAGGTCCTGGAGGGTCTTAAGGCCGGCTGGACGGGACCCTGCCTGTATTTGGGGAATAACTGGCGGGATTGAGCCCTGGAGGCCCCCGTACCCAGGCCCAAGATCAAAACCCTTTCAATTGCGAACGATTTAAGGGGTTGTTATCATGAGTCCCCTATGACCACCCTTACGGAAAACAAGCCTAAATCGAACCGCTCCCTTTGGATCCTCCTGGGGATTTTGGGGTTCTTCTTCCTTTTCAGCCTGGCCGTGGCCTTTTGGGCCTTCCACCGGATCATGGGAAAACCCATGACCATGCTCTCGGACAGCGGTGAGATCACGCTCCTTGAGATCGACGGGCCCATCGAGAGCAGCGACGACACCGTCCGTCGCATCAAACGTTTCCGTAAAAGCGACAACAAGGTCCTGTTGATCCGCCTTAACACGCCCGGGGGCGGGGTGGCGCCCTCCCAGGAGATCTACACCGAAATCAAACGGGCCCGGGAAGAAAACAAGAAGATCGTCATCGCCAGCGTTTCCAGCCTTTGCGCCTCAGGGGGCTATTACATCGCCTCGGCCTGCGACCGGATCATCGCCAATCCCGGCTCGGTGACTGGGTCCATCGGGGTCATCGCCCAATGGCCGGAGGCCTCCGCCCTGTTGAAGAAGGTCGGTGTAAGGTTCGAGACCATCAAGAGCGGGACCTTCAAGGATACGGGCAACTTCGACCGGCCCATGACCCCCGCCGAGCGCCTTTACATGCAGTCCACCATCAACGACGTCTTCGACCAGTTCGTCGAGGATGTGGTGTCAGGCCGCAAGGCCGCCTTCCAGGCCATCCTGGCCAAGCGTCTCGGCAAGAAGGCCTCCCAGGTCACCACGGCCGAAGTGAGGGCTCATGTCAAGCAATGGGCGGACGGCCGCGTCTTCACGGGCCGCATGGCCCTCCGCGAGGGTTTCATCGACTCCCTCGGCAATTATTACGACGCCGTGAAGCTGGCGGCCGACCTGGGGGGCCTCAAAGGCGACCCGAAGATCCGCCAGGATCGGCCGGTGAAATGGGATGAGTTGTTCGACTCGATGGTGCCGGGCGGCGTCGCGGTGCGGCGGCTCGGGAACATGCAGATCGATTACCGCGCGTTTTAAGCCGGTCCGTCCAAGTCCAGGAGGATACCGTGGCTGATGATTCCCAGATGATGAACGACCTGAGCTCCCTGGCCGATGCCCACCAGGAAGCCAAGCCCTCCGCCGGGGCCGCACCCAATAAGTTCGCGACCGGTCCCGGGTCAGGGCCCACGAGGGGACGGCGCCAAGCCTCCACGCAAGCCACGATCGCGCCCCCGAAGCCTCGATATATCCCCGATCCGCCTTCCTGGATGGCCACCCTGGTCTGGGGCCTGACCGGATTGGGATTGTTGCTTCTCGCCCTCCTGTCCTTGATCCCCCAACTCAACGGCATCCTCTCGAAAATCCGTTTCTTGGGATGGATCCAAAACGTCCCCGCCTACGGGACTTTCCTGGCCCATTTGTTCGCCGGGTTCGGTTTCCTGGCGATCGCCCATAGCCGCGGCATGACCCGCCGCACCTATGAAATCGGCGTCATGAAGGACCGCAAGGACGCCCACGGTTGGAAGATCTCCCTCTTGGCGGTCCAGGGTTTTATCCTGTACTCAATCGGCGTCTACCTCCTCGGCGTCGACCTCCACACCATCCCGTTCGTGCATTGGGGATGGCCTCCCGTGGAAAGCTTGGTGAGCATGATCGCGTTCCTTTTGGTGATCATTGGGTATGCGGTTTGGTTCATGCTGGCTTACGTCTCCCACCGGTTCCCCGACAACGCAGGACGGATCATGGCCATGATTGCCATCGCCATCGCGGCCATGTCCTTCATCCTCTGGTCCGCGGGGCAGGAGCTTTTCCCCTCCATGATCCTGGGTTTCTATGCCCTCATCTGCGCCATCGCAAGTCTCCTGACCTCCTCGTCCGACGATTCCCCGCGGCGGATGAAATTCCGCTACTTGTTCCTGGGGCTCACGGTTTTGCTCCTCATTCCGCCCGCCATCGGCATGTTGCGGCCAGGCGCCCATACGCTGAAGTTGGTGGATTTGGGGCCGGCCTATAAGAGCGTCCAGGGCGAGCTTTCGAGCCTCACTTACTCGCCCGATGGCAAGACTTTGGCACTGGCCCAGTTGAACGAAAAGCGTTGGGACCTTTTGGTCTTCGATCCGGCCAAGGCCGATCATCCCCTCTCAGTGCCGGCCGGCGAGAGCAAATTCCGTCCGCTCTTCGTTTTGGGGGGCAAGGGCCTGGTGGCCGACTTCACCGTTCAGGGCGTCCGAAACCTGTATCGGGTCGATACCGAATCCGGTTTAGCCCAGCCCTTGACCCGGGAGGGCGTCCTAGCCGAGGAAGAGGGCCAGCCTTGGTCCGACGTCACGGGGAAATTCCTTTACGGGACCCGGGTCGGCGAGGATTACGAGGTCCGGACCGTGGACCCCTTGAAGGGGGGTAAGCCCCTGGTCCTTTACCGGGACCCGAAGCCCATGAAGTCTTTCGGATGGTTCGACGCCGGCAAGAAAATTACCTGGGTGGGCGGAGACTTGGAACACCCGGTTGTTTGCACAATGGACTTGGCCACCAAAAAGATCACCGTGGTTGGCCGGCCCGAACAGTCGAATGACGAGTCCAACCTGACCCCCGAGGGCCAACAAGCCCTTTCGAGCGTCGAAGCCAAGTTGAAGATTCAGGCCAAGCCCAAAACGAGGGAAGTCTCACGAATCAACCTGGTGGTCGCGGCCCCGGATAATTTCCGGTTGGCCTATACCGTCAAAACGGGGAAAACGACCGACATCTGGGCCGTCCTGACGGATGGTGAAATGGCCAAGGATGTATATTCGACCTACGGTGAGATAAGCGATGTGGCATGGACCCCTGATGGACAACAGTTGGTTTTCCAGGAAACCACTCCCCGATGGACCCACTTTTTCGTCAACCCTGTCCGGAATATCCGGGTCTTAGACGTCAACGTGGGGACCAGCGCCACCCTTATCCAACCCCAATTCGGACACCATGCCCCGGCCCTCTCGCCGGATGGGGTCAAGATCGCTTTTTTGGGATCCCCTGGGCTGTGGTATCCCCAACCCTTTTCCGGATGGTCGACTACCTCTGGGATCTGGGTCGGCGTTCTCCGTTAATTCGAGTGCCCCAAGCCCCGACCGGACCTTCCGGCCGGGGTTTTTTATTTCGAGACCTAACGTCATTTACGGCCGGAACCCACTGAATTGGCATTTTTAGGCCCATCCAGCCCTCGGCTCCTGAACCAATGCCCCACCCAACCCACCTACCAGGCCCATTCCGTAGGCTCCCGCCTGGTTTTCCCGAGGTTTTTTCCATTGGGAGGGGCACCGGCAATCGTTATAATGTGCGAACATTTTAGACCCCGGGAGACCCCTTGAACGCCCCTTGCCTCGCCTACCCGGACCTGACGGCGGACTCTCACGCCTCCCCAGGCCCATCCCGAAACCACGCTTTTCTTTATGTCCGGTGCGCCGTTCGCCAAGCCGGAGAATTGTTCAAATTGTCCCGGTCGCTGCCGGATGAGTCCGTGGCTAGGCTCACCCGGCGTTTTCGGACCATGATGCCCTTGTTGAACCCGGAGGAAGCTTCCGAGAGGATCTTCAGCGTTTATAACCGCCTCCTGGAACCTACCCAAGCGCTGGATCCGGATTTTCTCCGCAAGCACGAGCGCTGGTTCGAATCGGCTTTGGGCGGGGAAGACCGGGTAGTCCGGCTGAACGGGGCGGAAGCCGCGAAGGACCCGGAGCCCGAGGTGGATTGCGAGTTCCTTTACCTCCCGGGGTTGAAACGCTGCTACACCCTGGTCTGGCGTTGGCTACCGGTCTTGGGGGCGGGAGGACCCGCCCCGAGGGGCCCCATCCAACTGGAGGACTGCAACTTCATCCAGGACCGCCTTCGCCACAGCCTGGGGTTGGAACCCGGCACCTTGTTGGAGCTTTACCCTTCCTGGGTCGAACCCCGGAGGGCCGAATCGATTTGGGCCCGGGACAAGGTCGAGGTCCGGTCCTCGAACCCGTGGAGCTATCGATTTAAACCCTGGGAGGAAACGCCCGCATGAGGAAATTCCTGACCGTCATCGCCCTGGCCTTCATGGCCGCGCCGGCGCTTTTCGCCAAAGCCGCCCCCGATTTCTATTTCGAGGGCTATGAGAAGGTCGAGCTCAGCTTCCTGCGGGAAAACTACAACCTGATCGAGAACGGGCGGCGAATCCGTTTCGAGGGCTGGTACGTCGACAACCAGTGGCAGCCCCTCTATACCTACCAGGCCCGCCTGAAGGAAATCGGCCTGAACAACCGCGAGTTCAACGTGATCAAGTTCTCCCTGAAGGAACAGCCGTCCGACGACATCCGCTATTCCTTCCCAATCCTCCTCTTCCGGGCGGCCCTGGGCGACCAATCCGAACTCAAGGGCCTGCGGCCGGGCCAGCACCTGGCCCTTTACGGCACCTATTTCAAGCTGCCCCAAAGCGAATGGTCCCTGGTGGTGGACGTGGTTGAGTCCATCGACCAAGGCGGGTTCGAGCATTCGCTGGTAAGCGATTACCGGATGGCCGCCACCTTCACGCCGACCCCGTCCCCAACCCCCACGCCGGGACCGAGCTGGATCAAGCGCACTTGGGCCAAGATCAACCCCCAGGAAACGGCCACCCCCACCGGCACGATCACGCCGGACGCCACCCCGGGATCGAGCCCCGAGGTCACCGTCACCCCGACCGACACGCCGGGACCGTCTCATCCGACGGCCAAGAAAAAGAAACGCACCAGGAAACACCACAAAGCGCCCCAGGCCTGATGCCCCGAAAAGCCATGCCGCCTTTCCCCCAAGGGGAAGGCGGCATTTTCGTTTTACCCATTGCCCAGGCCCTGAATCCCGGCTCTACGTCCCATGGGTTTATGCTTTAATACCCCCATGACACCCCTGGATTGGATCCTCCTCCTCTTGGTCGTCGGCATGGCCGCGGCCCTGGCTTGGGCATTCTTTCGGCCCTCAAGCCCCTCGGCCGAGCCCAACAACGCGATCCCCCTGATCCAACAGCAACTCACCGAGATCCGGGGGGAGACCAGCCGCCTTTCCCAGAACCTGACCCAATCCCTGATGGACTCCACGGGCCGCCTTTCCCAGCAGGTCGAGACCCAGCTCCACCAGGTGCGGTCCGAGATCCAGGAACGGCTGAAGGAACAGACCGGCACCCTCCAGACGACCCAGGATTCCGTGGGGAAGCGCCTGGACGGCGCCGCCGTGGCCGTCCGGGAAGTCACCAACCGCCTGGCCCAGCTGGAGGAGTCCCAAAAGCGCATCTATGAGGTGGGGAAGGACATCGCCTCGCTCCAGGAGATCCTCAAGACCCCGAAACTGCGGGGCGGGCTGGGCGAGCTTTTCCTCGGCGACCTGTTGAAACAGCTCCTCCCGGCGGCCCACATCCACCTGCAATACGGCTTCTCCGACGGGCTGAAGGTGGACGCGGCCCTGCTCCTGGGCGGGCGATTGGTGCCCATCGACTCGAAATTCCCCATGGAAAACTTCAAGCGGGTCCTGGAAACCACGGACGAGGCCGAGCGGAAAAAGAGGCGGCGGGAGTTCTCCCGGGACGTCGAGAAGCACATCGGCGACATCGCCTCCAAATACATCCGCCCCGCGGAGAACACCTACGATTTCGCCCTGATGTACATCCCGGCCGAGAACGTCTATTACGAGGTCATCCTGCGGGACGAGGACGGTTCCTCGATCAACGCGACCGCCCTCGAAAAGCGGGTCATCCCGGTCTCGCCCAACAGCCTTTACGCCTACCTTCAGGTCATCCTGCTGGGCCTCAAGGGCCTGGAATTGGAGGCCCACACCCGGGAGGTGCTGGAGCACCTCCAGCAGTTCGACGGCCACCTCCGGGCCTTCCGCGAGAGCTTCGAGAAGCTCGGGAGCCAGTTGGGCCACGCCCGGCAGAACTACGAGAAGTCCCAACGGGACCTGGACAAGCTGGAGGACCGCCTCGGCGGCCTGACCTCCCGCCCCGACGCCCAAACCCGGATCCCGGAAACCTGATTGTAAATAGTGGGTTAATTCCGCCGGACCCGCCTCCTTCCCGACCCCTTTATGGCATGCTACCGCCGCCCAGGAGGCGCCCCGATGGTCCTGCGAAAATTCCACCGACAATTCTTCGTCCAACCCGGGGAAGCCCTCTCCCTGAAGGACCACGACCCCGATTGGTCCTCCAGCAAGGACTTGATCGACCGGTACGGCGAAGAACGGGTGCAGAAGGTCGCCAAACGGCTCCTCCGGAAGAACCTCGAGAACCTGTCCGGGGCCCAGGAGCTGTTGTGGGCCAGCGACACCTTCGGCATCCTCATCGTGCTCCAGGCCATGGACGCGGCCGGCAAGGACGGCCTCATCAAGCACGTCATGACCGGGTTGAACCCCCAGGGTTGCCAGGTCCATGGCTTCAAGCAGCCCTCCGCCCTCGAGATCAACCATAACTTCCTCTGGCGCTACATGAAGGCCCTTCCGGAGCGCGGATGCATCGGGATCTTCAACCGGTCTTATTACGAGGACGTATTGGTGGTGAAGGTCCACCCCGACATCCTGGAAAGCCAAAAGGTCCCCCCGGTCCTACGGCAGACCGATTTCTGGAAATCCCGCTACAGCGACATCCGGCATTTCGAGAAGCACCTGGTCCGCAATGGGATCCTCGTCCTGAAGTTCTTCCTCCACATCTCCAAGAAGGAGCAGAAGGACCGGTTCATGGCCCGCCTGGACAATCCGGACAAGCATTGGAAGTTCTCGGCCAATGACCTGAGGGAAAGGGCCTATTGGAAGGACTACATGAAGGCCTATGAGGAGGCCCTCTCCGCCACCAGCACCGAGTGGGCCCCTTGGTACGTGATCCCCGCCAACCACAAATGGGCCGCCCGGACCCTCGTGGCCGACATCCTGACCGACACCATCCGGTCCTTGGGCCTCAAATTCCCCAAGTTGACCGCCGTGAAGGAAGCGGAGCTCACCGCGGCCAGGGCCCATCTGGCTGCCGAATAACGGCCCTTGGCCCGGATCCCTTCCTTTGTTATAAACAAGCCATGAAACCCACGGTCCTCATCACCTACGAGATCCCCCAAGTCGCTTACGCCTTCCTCCGGCGGCGCTATTCCGTCACCTGGAACAAGAAGAAGCTCACCGAGGACCAGCTCACCCGCAAAATCGGCCCCTACCAAGGCCTCCTCACAACCCTCGCGGACCCCCTGACGTCGCGGGTCCTGCGGGCCGGCCGGGCCCTCAAGGTCGTCGCCAATTTCGCCGTCGGATTCAACAACATCGACCTGGCCGCGGCCCGGGAACTGGGCATCCGGGTCACGAACACCCCCGAGGTCCTGACCGACGCCACCGCGGACCTGACCTGGGCCCTGTTGCTTTCCTGCGCCAGGCGGATCCCCGAGGGGGAACGGTTGGTCCGGTCCGGAAAGTTCAAGGGCACCCACCCCCTCATGCTCCTGGGATTGGATCTCCGAGGGAAGACCCTGGGCATCTATGGATGCGGCCGCATCGGCCAAGCCGTGGCCCGGAGGAGTCGGGGCTGGGACATGAAGGTGATCTACCACAACCGGCGCCGTTTGGATCCCCGGTTGGAAAGGCTTTTGGGAGCCCGGTTCGTCCCCTTCGACCGGCTGGTTCAGGAGTCGGACTTCCTGGTCGTCACGGCGCCCTTGACCCCGGAAACCCGGGGCCGTTTCACCTACCGGGACTTCAAACGTATGAAACCCACGGCGGTCTTCATCAACACCGGCCGTGGCCCCATCCATATCGAGAAGGACCTCGCCCGGGCCTTGGGGGAGGGAATACCCTTTTACGCAGGTTTGGATGTCTACGAAAAGGAGCCCCAAGTGGATCCCCGTCTCCTTCGCTCGGATCGAGTGACCCTTTTGCCCCACATCGGAAGCGCGACGGTCCAGACCCGGGATACGATGGCCCTCCTGGCCGCTCGGAACATCGACCTGGTTTTAAGCGGGAAAGAGCCACTCACACCCGTCACTTGAGGGGTTCAAGTGACGCTTGAGCAAGACGACATAACCCTTTCCCTGTCATCCGTTTGGGACTCCATGGTCTTATCAAGACCCACTCCCTAGGGGGACTATCGCCGGAGTCTCCAGCCCCCTTCAGGAGGTTCCACTTCCCGTTTGGACTTCGATGGGCTTGGCGATGGGTGATCTAGGGCTTCTGGCCATCTAACCCGCTTGATTTGAGGTTTACCAGGCTAACTTCAGGTTCATCAGACGCTTCACCCGGCATCCTTAAGTGAAAGGGTTTGAACCGAATCCGTTGCTGGGTGATTTTAAAAATCATATTTAAAAACCAGGCGGAAGTGGCGAATTTACATTTAAACACTGTTTTTTTCGAAGATTGTTTTGGGACCTTGATCATGACACCTTCCACGAAAACGCTTAAGATCGATCGGAACGAGGTCCCGACATGTCCGCTTCCAACCTAAAAATCCAGGTCCAGGCCCGCGGGGAAGGCCGACCCCTTGTCCTGCTCCACGCCTATCCCCTGTCCCATATCCTTTATGACAAGCTTCTCCCCCCGCCTCAAACCCAACTGATCCTCCCGGACTTCCCGGGATTCGGTTCCACCCCCTGGGCGGAGGCAGGATGGACGCTGGAAGACTTCGCTCGTAGCCTCCAACGGGCCCTAGAGGACTTGGGTGTCCGCCAAAAAGTGGTCCTGGGGGGGGTCTCCATGGGAGGTTATGGAGCCCTGGAGTACGTCCGGCTCTTTCCGGACCAGGTCGAGGGGCTGTTGCTCGCCGGAACCAAGGCCGGGCTGGATGAGGAGACCGCCCGGTTCAGGAGGTTGGAGGTCGCCGACAAGGTCGAACGGGAGGGGACCGGTTTCCTGTTGAAGGTCATGCCGAACAATTTACTGGGGGCCACGACGATCCAAGGGAACCCCGCGTTGCTGGAACGGGTCCGGGACTGCGTCCGTCTAGCCCCGCCCCGAGCCATCGCGGGCGCGCAACGGGCCATGGCGGTCCGACGGGACCAATCCGAGACCCTGAGGGTCCTTCGGGTCCCGGCCCTCTGGCTGGCCGGCGCCGAGGATCAGTTCGTTTCAACCGACGAGGCCCGCCAGAACGCCTCGCTCAGTTCCAAGATCCGACTTCAAGTGTTGGATCAAGTCGGCCATCTGGTGCCCTGGGAATCGCCGGACCAATTTCAAAACCTTCTGAACGAGTTCGTGGGCACCCTCCCTGGATGAATCGACTCTCATCCGCCACGGGAGGATCCCAAATAGGACCGATCCGAAGCGAAATCAGGAAGCGTCCTCGGCTTCATCCCACCGATCGGTCGTTGAAATTTCGGCCCTTTAAACGCAAATTCGACCCATTCCCTGGATTCTTCTGACACAAAGTCCCTGGTTCATTTAATCCTTTCCATCCCTCCGTCGACAACGCTCAAGTCACCCTAACGCGTCCTTTGATCGAAATCCCGGGCCTCAAAAGACCCACGGCCACCAAAACGAACCCGATCGCGTCTTCGGGGTGGATACCGGTTGTCTCCCATCGACCCTCGGAGAATCCCTGAAAGCCGAACCAGTCCTGCTCAAGTTTGACTTCAACCCAAAAAGCGGGGAACAACAACCAGGCTCGGTGGTCTCCTACCGCGTGGAAACTGGGTAAATTTCCCTGCGAGCTCCACCCAGGGCGATGAGGTATCGCTTGAACCCTCCAGGTGAAGGCCGCTGCAACATTTTCACTTATCAACTGATGGCAGGTTCCTTGTCGGGTCTGCTCCTGATTTCGCAATGCCATGCCCGGCAAGCCTCATACCTCTCCGGAATGACAAATACTTTAAAGGGCTGTTCTCGAAAACGGCATGTCCGACGCCCTGGGAGCCATAGCCAGGCGAAGACGGCAGCGACTGCGAAGCCGGGAGCCAAGGATTTGCTGGGCGCCGAAACGAGTCCAAACCCATGAGCCAACATTTTGCGGGGACCACCCCAGGACAGGCCGGACCCAGAAATGCCCTCGAACCCTTCAAGTTCGACTTCAAGGCGCCCTCGGACATTCAAAGGGTAAACCACTTGAAGCCAAACCCTGGCTTGAACCGGCTCAAGGACCCCTCGGCGGTCCCAACCTGCCAAGATCTTTCGTCTGGTCGGAAAATAGCCGTCATCGGAACGGGGTTGGGTGCCTCAGGAAGTCCCAGGCTGGCCGGGTAACCCAGCCTTGATCAAGCCCCGAGAACCGAATCCATTGGGACGCCCGATGATCCCAGTTGGAAGCCTTCAAGGGGCACTTGAACCCCTGGCTTGGCGCAATCCGTTGTCCTCAAGGCCTTCCAGGGTCATTCCGAAAGCTTAATGAAGCGCGGACAGTCCCAAGAAAGGTCAAATCGGTCCGTGATCCTGACCGCTCCAGACTAAACAGGGCTGAATCGAAAAGGGTAATCAGATCCACGGATTCCAACCATCGTTCAAATAAACGACATTTAAACGCAAATTCGGCTTAATTTAGGTTTTTTTCCAGGTGAACCGGCTCGGAGATGAAAAGAACCTTCAAGGACCCATCGAACGGAATCCTGTGACTCCACGCCTCCAAATGAGCCTTGAACATCTTCTATATTTATAGATATAATAGTTTCATGGATGAAACGATCGACTTCCAGCGCTTTGAGGATTTACGGACCCTCAAACCCTATTCCGAATTCCTGGCGGTATGCAAATCCAAGCATACCCAAACCAATTACCACCAGGACCTCCGGGTGCTGAAGTATTTCTTGGATGAATCCTCCGTTCCAGGGCCCCTCCAGGCGACCCACCAGGACATGACCCGTTTCGCGGGCTTTCTCGCCCAAGCCGGCAAAACGCCCACCGGCAAACCCCGGCCTCCTTATTCCACCAGGTCCTTGAAACGGATCCTGGGAACCACCCGGTCGTTTTACCGCCATATGGCCGCCAGCCAATTGGTGGCCACGGATCCTACGGCGGTCTTCCACAACCTGCCGATCCGCTCGCCCAAGCGCAATCCCAGGCCCTTGCCCATGTCGGAACGCCAAAGCCTCCTGGCTTCGCTCAAGACGGACCTTCTGGAAGATCTCCAGGTCAGTTTGACCGTACGCCTGGGCTTCGAGTGCGGCCTCCGAGTCTCCGAGATCGCCGGCCTAAAGGTCCGGGATATCCAACTACCGGAGGACCTGGTCACCGTCATCGGTAAGGGCGATAAGGAACGGTCCGTTCCCATGACCCTGGCGACCAAGAAACTGGTCCAGAAATATCTTCAGGACCGTAAAACGGAGGCGAAGTTGGCTTCCTCCCCATACCTTTTTTGCAGTCCTAGGAACTCCCTCAAGCCCATTCATCCGCATTTCCTGGAGCAATGGGTCAAGAAAGCGGCCCTTTGGGCCGGCTTTGAGTCCCCGGACGAGCTCACAGTCCACGTTTTAAGGCACACCTTTGGGTCTTGCTTAGCCGAGGCGGGCGCAAGCGTGTATGAGATCCGGGACTTGATGGGCCATTCCAGCATCTCGGTCAGCGAGAGTTACGTCAAAATGGCCTCCAAGGGCGCCCGCGACGCCCACAAGAAGGCCTTTGGGGCCTATGCCTTGAAACTCACCGGCGGTCCCCATGGGGCCATCCTCCAAACTTTCCGTATACTCATCAGCCGCGACAAATTACAATGAACCTTTATAACCACAACCTTAACTATAGATTTTTCAGGTGCATTAAAGCCAATTGGGTCCAACCCTTGAGGCTCCTCAGGTGCTTACTCCGTTTAGGTCACTCAGATAGGCCGTTTTTGCATTTAAATGCTGTTTTTTTGAACGATTGTTTCTCATCAGCAACACGTGCATGTACCGTCTCATTTGCTCAATGCGGTCCTTTCGCGTTTCAAAACGGACTGGTTGGACCAGGACCTCAAACGAAGTTCTCCAAGGCAGTCGCAGGTCTGCACCTGCTCAGCCCCTCAAAAATGTTGGTTTTATTGAAAAGGTTTCGTTTAGGACCCCGATTCACCGTTGAAAGGCCCGGTTTTCCAAACATTTCTAATCTCATAGGGGATCCCCGGGGTCGACTAACCCTAAAAGCCCCTAAATGCCCAATCATATTCATTGCGTTAAAGTTTAACTTGAGGCCTTCATGTTGAACTTTTCATCCAGATATCCGGAGGATTTAAGCCCCAATGAGCTCTTTCAGGCGATCGAGTCCCAAAAGGACAGCCTGATCGACTTGTCCTCCTCCAATCCGACGGTCGTGGGACTTCCCTATCCGTCTGGTCTCAAAGATCTTCGAATCTCCATCGGTCCCTACGAACCCGACCCACAGGGATTGAGACCGTCACGGGAAGCTGTGGCCCTAGAGTATCAACGTCAAGGTCAAACCCAATCCCCCGACGACCTCTTCCTGACTTCCGGTACCAGCGAGGCCTATTCACTGGTTATGAAGCTCATGGCGGATCCGGGGCAGGGCGTACTCTTCCCCACCCCCGGGTACCCCCTCTTGGCTCACCTTTCCCAGGCCGAGGGACTCCAGCCCATGGGTTATCCGTTGATCGCCAAACCGGGTTGGCCCCTGGATCGTCAGGCCCTGGAGTCCATTCCCCAGGACCAAGCCAGGGTCTTGGTGGCGATCACCCCCCATTTCCCGACCGGCACCTACCTCTCCCCATCGGACTTGAAGTTCCTGGATTCCCTCTGCGCCAAAAACCAATGGGCCCTGGTCCTCGATGAGGTCTTTTGGGATTACGGTTGGACGGGGAAACCGAAACGGGTCTCCTTCGAACCACAGGCCTTGACCTTCACCCTCGGTGGGCTTTCCAAATCCTGTGGGTTGCCGCAATTAAAGTGTTCCTGGATGGGCCTCCGTGGGCCGACCCGGTTGGTGGCACAAGCCAAGGAGCGGCTGGAATTCTCGGCCGACCTGGCCCTTTCGGTCGGATCGCCCGTGCTGTTGTCTTTACCGGATCTCCTGAGGATGGGAGGGGACGTACGGGAAGCCATCCTAACCCGGGTCTTGGAAAACAAAGGTCGGTTGGACCGCGCCTTGGCGCCCCTCGGAAGCCAATGGCGCCTTTGGCCTTCGGAAGGCGGGTGGTCGGCCCTGGTTCAACAGGTGGATCCCGCCTTGGGGGACGAATTGATGGCCAGACGGCTCTTGGATCGGGGCGTTTGGGCCCTTCCCGGCGCCTTTTTTGATTTTCCAGTGGATGGCTTTTGGGTCATCAGCCTATTGGGCGAGCCGGGGACCTATGAAAAAGGCCTGGATCGGTTGATCCAGGCCTGGGGTAACGCCGGTTGAGGGTCAGGGTGGTGACCGTTTAGGAGGCTGATTTCTTCAGGAGCCGCGCGGCTTCAAGCCCGTAATTCCCTTTCGGGTCCTCTTTCGCGACCTGTTCCAGGGTCTCCTGGGACCGCGCCCGGTCCCCCGACTTGTTATAAGCGTCCGCCATGTTCATCCGGGCTTCCTCCACGAGGAAACCGTTGGGATATTGGGTCAAGTAGGCGTTATAGACCCCGATGGCTTCCGGCCATTTTTCCTGCATCACCAAGGCCATGGCCTTACCCAGCATGGAAGCCTCGCCCAGCGGGGTGCCTTTCAGGCGCTGGGACGCCTCATCGAAGGATACGTATGCCTGGGAGTTCTGGCCCATGATCAACTGGCACTTGGCCACGTAAAATTGCGCGGCCTTGGCGGCCCAGGTGCCGGCGTCCTGCTGGTAGATCTGCTCGAACTGCTGGAGGGAGTTCTTGTATTTCTCGTCGTCGGTCTTGAAGGGCCCGTTCTTGGGGTCCACCTTGGACCCGAGGTAATACTGGGCCACGTTGAGTTTTTGCAGTGCGTCCTTTTCGGTTTGGGCTTGGCTCTTAAGGTAATAGGGGATGCCCACGGAAACCAACAGGATCAGGATGGCGGCCACCGCCAGGATTTCCTGCTTGGACTTGGCCCATTCCAGCGCCTTTTCCCAGGGTTCCTTCTGCTCGATTTCAATATGAAGATTAGGCTTCCAGTTGGACATGGTTTCCTCGGGGTTGGGTTATCGGGCGGTGGATTATAGCAATGGAAAAGGGGCCTGTCAGCGTCTGGCCGAAATGTCCAGCGTCCGGAGGGCCCGTGAGAACCCCCTAAAACAGGGCTTACCTGAAGAAAAGGGTGATCCCGCCCTGGATCAGGATGGCCGAACCACTGAGCCCATTTCCCAAGGGGATGGGCATGTAATGGATCCCCAATTCGGCCTTGTGCCATTGGCCGATCCGCCGTTCCACCCCGGCCCCCGCCATCACGCTGATACCGGAGGTGACCGAGGACCGGGTGATCATGGGGGAACTCAGGTTAAAAAAGTCGATCGGGTGGGTGGAGGTCAACTTGGTTTGGGTGAAAAGCCCACCCGCTTGGGCGAACAGGAACCAGGACTTCTTGGCGCCCATGGCCAAGGGATAACGTCCCACGACGCCCGCCTGGACCAGGGAAAGGTCGACGTTGCTGAGGAGAGACGGGTTCCGGCCGGAAAAAGCCACGGTTTGGGCCAGGACCCCAAGTTCGAAAGGGGGGCTGATGACGAATCCCGCCATGGCGCCGTACCCGAAGGAACCGCCGAGGGTGGAATTGGGAAGGTTGACCGAAGGCATCACCCATTGGGCTATCACACCCCCGAAATACTTGGGACCCACCCAAAGGCGGCTCCGGGGGTCCACCCCAGGGTCATAACCGGCCACCAGGGCCATGAAAGGATCCTTGGCGGCGATCCCATCGAACTCCACGGCGCCCAAGCCCGCCCGTTTGCGGCCGTCGAGGACCTTGCCCGCCACTTCCGAGGAATCCTGGGTTCCCCACCAAAGGACCGGGATGTGGACCGGGGTCGTGGAGGCGTTCACCACGTTCCACTCGCCGCTGGAGGCAACGCTGGAATCCACCGCCGTGAGGGTCCCCGGCGCCTTGAAATAGAGGGAGTATTTGTTGTCCCAAAGCCGCGTCCGGATCAGGGATATCTTCGCCCCGGGGTCCCAAAAGGCCAAGCCGTATTGGTTGTCGTCCAACTGGCATTGGACGAAATCGACCACCGACCCCGCGCCCGCCAGGAGCCCTTGGCTGTTCGTGATCCTGCAATTCTCGAGGGTCAACCGGGTCTGGGCCGTGACGATCCGGCCGGTCTTGACCTGGAGGTAATTCCAATCCTGGGGATCCTTGGACGCCACAAAAAGGGTGCCCCAGGTCGCGGTGGATTGGCTGGGGACGAACTTCACCGGGCGGGTCTCGCTGCCCCGGACGACCAACTTTCCTTGGATCACCCAATCCACCTGTTTGGAGATGTTCGGGATGGTTTCGTCGTTCCCCGTGGAGATCTCCACCACGGTCCCTTCCTCGATCACCAGGGTGCTGCCGGCCGGCAGGAGGGTGTCGTGGTTGATCATGTAGGGGCCCGCGGCGGCGGTCCAGGTCCGTTGCCCCAGCAGGACGGGATCCACTACGGTTTGGGCCGACAAGGGGGGGATGACGACTAGGAAACCGAGGATAAGAGCCGCTATCAGCTTCTGGGACATCCCGAACCCTCCCGGACATTCTCCGACAACTGAAAACCCCCAATCGGCCCTCACACCTGAACACAAAAGGCTGTTTTGCTCTAGCGTTCCTTTGCCTTGGGGAGGTACAACCCCGTTTCCCTGTCAGACCCGGGATTTAAATTCCGGGTCATGGAGAACGGGGCTATGAGAGTCCGCTCGGTAAGGTCCGCACTACGGTGGTACCCTCGACGTGAGTCGAACACGTGGCCTACCCTTTAGGAAAGGGTCGCTCTATCCATCTGAGCTACGAGGGCGATCAAAGGACAGCGCGGAAGTCCGAACGGAACGGACCTCAGGCTGCGGGAATTAATAGGTGATTATAGAGTGCACCGGGACGCTTTTCAATTTATCACGGCCCTTCAGGAAGCCCAATTCCATGAGAAACGAGGCCTCCTCCACCCTCGCGCCCACCCGTTCCACCAAATGGACCACGGCCTCGGCCGTCCCGCCCGTGGCCAAGACGTCGTCCAACACCAGGACCTTCGCCCCGGGGGCCAGGGCGTCCTCGTGGATTTCCAGGCTGTCCGTTCCGTATTCGAGCTGGTAGGTCTCCCGGACGGTCTTGGCGGGAAGCTTCCCGGGCTTTCGGACCGGAATAAAGGGCACCTTCAGCCGGACCGCGAGGGGCGCGGCGAAGATGAACCCCCGGGATTCCATGCCGATCACGGCGTCCAACTTTCGGGAGGCGTAGCGCGCGGCCCAGGTCTCAATCACGAAACCGAAGGCCTCGGGGGATTTCAGGAGCGGGGTGATGTCCTTGAAAACGATCCCCTTCTTCGGGAAATCGGGGATATCTCGGATGTAGGTCTTAAGGTCCAAGTCGGGCGTCTCCTCCAAGGGATCGGGAGGAGTCCCCCCCCGGGCGCTTCGCCCAGGATTATAAATCCAACCGCTGGATATCACCGTCTTTAAATCAGGGCACCCGGGGATCCGTCCCCCGGAAACAGCTAGAGGAATTCCTCCAAAAGGGCCCGATACTCCTGGGTCTTGCCCTTGACCGCGGACCGGATCTTCTTAAGGGCCCGCTCCTCGATCTGCCGGATCCGTTCCCGGGTCACGCCCAAAACTCGCCCGGTATCTTCCAGGGTCTTGGGCTCCATTTCGTCGAACCCGAACCGCATGAGGAGGACGGCCCTCTCCTTCTCGCTGAGCCGCCCCATCAGGGTCTTGAGCTTCTCGGAGCGGAGCTGCTCAAACATCTTTTCGGACGGGC
Organism: uncultured bacterium; assembly: GCA_964392085.1. Classification (GTDB taxonomy): domain Bacteria; phylum Oederibacteriota; class Muellerivitia; order Muellerivitales; family Muellerivitaceae; genus CAYMOV01. The sequence continues at coordinate 63,828 of CAYMOV010000002.1, read as the reverse complement.
TCGCGGCGTTGGTGTCCGGGATGAAATCGCCGAAGGTCTTCGACCCGCCCTCATCCCCCACGGGGACCTCCAGGGAAAGGTCCCGTTGGGCCAGCCGTTGGAGGTGCCTCACGCGTTCCAAGGGCATCCGTGCGCCCTGGGCGATCTCGGAGGCGGTCACCTCGCGCCCCAGTTTCCGCCCCAGGTCCCGTGCGGTCCGCTGGACCTTTTGGATGTCCTCGGAAACATGGACGGGGACCCGGACGGTCCGGGAATGGTTCGCGAGGGTCCGGGTAATGAATTGCCGGATCCACCAAGTCGCGTAGGTGCTGAACTTGAACCCCCGGCGCCAATTGAACTTCTCGGCGGACTTGATCAAGCCGAGGTTGCCTTCCTCAATGAGGTCCTGGAAGGCGATGCCCTGGTTCATGTACCGTTTGGCGATCTTGATGACAAGGCGGAGGTTGGCCGCCACGAGCTTTTGCTTGGCTTCCAGGTCGCCCTGCTCGATGCGTTTGGAAAGGGCCTTCTCCTCGTCGCCGTTGATGAGGGGTACCCGGGAGATTTCCTTGAAGTAGAGCTTCAGGCTGTCCGTGGTGACGTGGTGGGTGGGATAGGTCCCTTGGGGCGCCGCGGGCTTCTGGCCGCGGGCCAACACCAGGGAAGGGCCCCTGGCCTTTTTCTTGGGGGCGCCATTTTCGCGGGGAAGGGTTCGGGGGGCCATGTCAGGGCCGGATCTCGAAATGGCCGAAACCTTGGGGTGAGGGCAGCCAGTCGCCCACCATCCGGTCCACCCTTCCCGAGACGGGGCCTTGCTTCAAACGCAGCAACAGTTCTTCGACGGCGTCCTCGGGCCCTTCAACATGGAACTCCACCTGGCCGTCCGGGAGGTTCCTCACCCAACCTTGGACCTTCAGTTCCTGGGCCAAGTCCCTGGTGAAATAGCGGAAACCCACACCCTGGACCCGGCCGGAAACGACTCCGATGAAGGCCTTCCCCATGGCTTCCCCCTAGTTGCATCCCATCTGACCGCAGCCCAGATCCTCGGATTCCGCGTTGTTCACCCCTATGGACGGCCCAACCGGGGTTTCTTCCCATTCAGGCTTGGGATTCCACGTGTTCCAGGGTGTTGCCCAGGACTTCCTCCAAGAGATCCTCATGGGCATGGCGGCTTTCCAGGGGTGCCACCAGGCTGTAGAAGCATGGAACCACGAACAAAGTGAGGATGGTGGAAACCATCATCCCGAAGATCACCACCACGGCCATAGGCACTTGGGTTTCGGATCCCGCCCCATGGGCGAAAGCCTGGGGCATGGCGGCCGCGATACAGGCGACGGAAGTCATCAGGATCGGGCGGAACCGCAGGGGGCAGGCCTCCAAAAGCGCCTCCTCGACGGATTTCTTGTCCCTTTTCCGGATCTGGTTGGTGAAGTCCACCATCATGATGGAGTTCTTTTTCACGATGCCCATCAATAGGATGAGACCGATGAAACTGTAGATGTTCAAGGACTGGTTGAAGATCAACAACCCCAGGAAGGCCCCTGACACGCTGAAAGGCAACGCCATCAGGACGCTGAAGGGGTCGACGAAACTGTTGAATTGGCTCGCCAAGACCATGTAGGCCACCAGGACGCCCAGCAAGAGGGCGAACCCCAGGTCGCTGAAGGACTCGCTGAAGGTTTGGGAAGATCCCGTGAAGACCGCGAAATAGCCCGGCGGCAGGATATTCTTGGCGAGTCTCTGGACTTCGGCCATGGCGTCGGTCTGCGACTTCCCTTTTGCCACGTTGGCGAAGAGGCTGATGGTGCGTTGGCGGTCCACCCGGCTGATCTGTTGGAGGGTCGGTTTCGTCACGAGGGTGACCAGGTCGGAAAGGGGCACCAGTTCACCCCGGTTATTGCGGACATACAACCGTTGGATCTGCTCGGCCTTGGACCTCTGGTCGGGTTCCAGGCGGATCCGGATGTCGTCCCGGTGGTCTCCCCGTGGATACTCCCCCACTTTTTCGCCGCCCACCAGGAAGTCCACGGTTTGCGCGATGGCCCCGATGCTGACGCCGCGGCGGGTGGCTTTTTCCCGGTCGGGGATGACATCCACTTCGGGCATTCCCGTTTGGTAGTCGGTGTCCACGTCCGTCATGAGGGCGCTTGCGGCCATGGCCGCCCTCATCTTCTCCGCCGCCCCGGTGAGGGTATCCCAATCCGGTCCCCGGATACCTAATTCGATGGGGTATCCGCGGGAGGCGGCGAATCCGCCGGTGGAAAGGTCCCGAAACGAGATCCGGACACCGGTGAGCTTCGAAAGGTCCTTGCGAAGGGCTCCCATGGACTCGATTTGGGACAATTCATGGTGTGCCTCCGGATCGATACCTCGCTTGCCCTTATCCTTGAGGTTGACGAACAGGCTGCCGGTATTGAGCTGTCCCCCCTGGAAACCACCGACGTTGCCGAAATACCCTTCGACTTCAGGCCGTTTCAACAGCAGCTTCTCGGCCTCCACGAACTTGTCGTTGGTGGTGTCCAACGAGGAGTTGACGGCCGTCGTCAGTGAGACGAGATACATCGACTGGTCCTGGGATGGAACGAATTCCTTACGGAGGAAGAAAGTCAGGAAGATGCTGGCGATGAAGAACCCCGTGGCCAACAAGACGACGCTCCAACGGTACCGGAGGGTTTTTCCCAACATCCGCCGGTAAGCGTCCGCCATGGAGTGGAAGGCGGACTCCACGAACTTCTCGAGCCCCGAGGTGCGCGTTCCCACCGTCACGAACTGCGAGCAGCGCATCGGGGTGAGGGTCAGGGCCTCCAGCAGGGACAGCAGGACCGTGGCGGTCAGGGTCACGCCGAATTGGAAAAGGTACTTGCCGATGATGCCGCTCATGAAGGCGACCGGCAGGAAGATCGCCAGGATGGCCATGGTCGTGGCGATGGCGGCGAAGGTGACTTCCCGGGCGCCCACGGACGCGGCCAGGATGCGGTGTTTACCCATCTCCTGGTGTCGAACGATGTTCTCCAGGACCATGATGGCGTCGTCCACCACGATGCCGATGGCCAGCGACAGGCCCAAGAGGGTGAAGGTGTTCAAGGTGAAACCGGCGAAATAGAGGATGGTGAAGGCCCCCACAATGGAAGTCGGGATCGCCAACAGGATGTTGAGGGTCGAGGTCCAGGAGCCTAGGAAAAGCCAGCAGACCAGGGCCGTACCCAGGGCCGAAAGGACCAGGTTTTTGTTCAGGTCGTGGACCGAGTTCTCGATGAACTTGGTGGTGTCCACCCGGATGCCCAGCCCAAAGCCCGGAGGAAGGACTTTCCGGACCTCCTCAATCCTCTGTTTCACGTTGCGGGCCACTTCGACGGCGTTCGTGCCGCGTTGCTTGATGATTCCCAACCCCACCGCGGGAAGGCCGTTGGCCCGGCTGATACGGGTCACGTCGGCCATGCCTTCCTCGATGCGGGCCACCCGTTTGAGGGGGAAAGGCGAGTAATTGGGCTGGCCCCCCCTGGTATTGATGAGGATGTCCTCGAATTCCTTGACCTTCGTGGCTTCCCCCATCGTGCGGACGTTGGCGTTGGTGGCCCCCGACTCCAGCAGGCCGCTGGGCAGCTCGACGTGCTCATTAGTGATGGCGTTCACGAGGTCATTGGCGGTGAGCTGGTTCCTGGACATCGCGTCACCGTTGACCCAGATCCGGAGGTTCGGGTCGAGGTAGCCGCCCAAACGCACGTCGCCGACGCCCGCGACGCTGGTGAACTGCGTCCGAAGGACGTCCCGGACGTAGATCATCAGGTCCCGCGGGTGGATGGACGGGTCGTTCGCGGTCAGCGCGAGCCAAATGATGGGATTGTCCTCGGGATTGGTCTTGGTGATGATCGGCGGGTCCATTTCCTTCGGCAACAACCGCTGGGCTTGCGACACCTTTGTCTGCACCTCCTGGAGGGCCACGTCGATGTCTCGGTTCAAGTTGAATTCGATGGTGATGTTGGCGGACCCTTCCCGGCTGGTGGAGGTCACGTGGCGCACGCCCTCAACGGTCATGACGGCGTCCTCGACGATGTCCACGATCTCGGTTTCCATGACCACGGGCGCCGCGCCCTGGTTGGTGATGCTGACGTTGACCACCGGGAAGTCCACGTCGGGCATCTGGCTTACGCCCATACGGGAGAAGGAAATGGCGCCGAACAGGATCAGCGCGGCCATGAGCATCCAGGCGAAGACCGGGTTCTTGATGGAGATGTCGGAAAGGGTCATGGCTTCACCTCGGGGGAAACGGCGGGGGTAGCTTCTCCAGACGGCAAGGCGTGGGTGACCGGGAACTCGCCCGTGGCGACCCCCAGCCAAACGCGCTGGATGCGCCATTGGGTGCGCGACCTGGCCCGGGCCAATTCCGCCTGTTCCAGGTCGGAGACCGACTTCAGGTAATCCACGATGTTCATCAGATGGTGGCTGTAGTCCTGCTCCATCGCGTCATGGCTCTTTTGGGTGGCCGTCAGGGCCTTCTGGTAGGCCTCATCTTCCTTCAGGGAATTCTGGTAGGCCTGGAAGGCCTCGCGGATCTCCTCCTTGGCCGAGCGGAGCGCCTGCGTGAGGGCCAAGGCGGCCTGTCGTTTTTTTGACTGGTATTCCCGCGCCTTCCCCTCCAGGCCCGCCAGGTTGAAAATAGGTATCTGGACGCTCAGCATCGCGTCCCACTTACCGGGGTTGCTCCCGCCCGTCCGGTCGAGGTAATAATCGCCGTCGGCGGCAAGGCTCGGCAGGCGGCTTCCCTCGGCGGCCAGCAGTTGGTCCTTGGCCATCTGGTAGGCCTCATAGGACGCGCGGACATCCCAACGGATACCGGACTTATGGACGGCGTCTTCCAACGTTCCCTGATATTCCGGGAAGCCCGCCGGATCGTCCAATGCCAGTTCCCGGTCCGGCTCCATTCCGGTCAGGTTGGCCAAATTCTCCCGGGCCTGCACGAGCTGGTCCTGGAGGGTCGAGACCACGGCGTCCCCCTGGGCCAACTGGGCCTCGGTGCTTAAGAGGTCGCTCTGGCGGATACGGCCCTGGTCGCGGAAAACCCGTTCCTGGGCCAACATCTTCTTGGTGATTTCCTGGGTCGACAACTCGGTCCGGAGTGATTCCTGGGTCTGGATGACGGTGTAATAGGCCCGGGCCACGTCAAGAAGAAGGCGGCCCGCGTCATGACGGAGTAGGCTGATCCTCATCCAACGCTCATGGGAGGCGCCCTTGAGAGCCGCCACCTCGTTCAAGCCCGTGATGAGGGGTTGATGGACGTTCAAGAAAACCGTTTGGACCGGGGGCGCCACGCCCGGGACCGATTGTTGGTAGCCCTTGGACCCCTTGAGGGAAACCTGGGGCAGGTAGCTCCCGATTGCTTCCTCGGCGTGGGCACGCGACTGTTCCACATCCTCATATTCAACCGCGAGCCGTTCGGTGCGCTCCACAGCAAAAGCATAGGCGTCCCATAGGCCCACCGCGGGCTTGTCCTTGGCGCGGGCCACAGCGGCCGTATCCACTCCGGTCACTTCTTGTAACGGCGCCTCCACCACCCCGTCCCCCACCCGGACCCGGGTGCCGGAACAGCCGGCCAACAGCAATGGGACGAGCCAAAGGCATCGCGACACGATACGTCCAAGGGAATTCGGGGATGTCATGGTCAGGAAAGGTTCCTTTCAGATCGGTCCAACGACCAACGCCCGGGCCCCGCGATGAACAGGACCCCGGCCACTGCCAGGTACGCCAGGGCTGTTTCCTTTTTCTCGAAAGGGTCCTGGGCGTATTGCAGGAAAACCGCGACGGACATCGTCACTCCAATGAAGAAGGAGGCCAACCGGGTCTTCCAACCCAGGACCCAAAGGGCGCCCCCGAGGAACTCGGACCCCATGGCCGCCCAAGCCGCCTGCTCCGCCAAGGGAAACCCCAGGGCCGCGATGGTTTGGGTGAAAGCGTCCATTTGTCCCCACTTGCCCATGCCGTGACGCATGAGGCCCAACCCGAACACCAGGCGCAATAGGAACAAACCCCATCCCGGTGCGAAAGGAAGACCGCTCCGCTCGGGATCCATCGGCACCGAGTCGGCCGGAACCGACGCGAGACGGGCCCGACGGGCGCGGATCGTGGGCCGTTTTCGCTTGGGGAGGTTACGAACGTGGGTGCGGCGGCCCATGCGGTTCCAATTCTCCGGTCATGTCCCATCTTCAGCATTCGGGATTCGTCGATTGGACGTTGGGTTCCGGGACAAAGTGTCAAATGTCGGCATATATATACTGAGGGAAGGGTCGGATTACCAGCCCATCCCAAACTGCCGAAAAATCCATAAAGAAAAACCCCCCGAGGGCTCGGAGGGTTGTCATGACCGTTGCCGGTCCCCAGGTTTCCCGGGTTTAAAATGGTCGGGGCGGCAGGATTTGAACCTGCGACCTCTTGCACCCCATGCAATTGCGCTACCAGGCTGCGCCACGCCCCGAATTGTCACCGACCATTTGACGGCTTGAACGAACCGGCTTTTTCTCCCCATTAAATCTAGCTTCTGGGTCGGGGTGATCCCGCCCATCCATTTCTGGCATCTTGGTCGGGTTTGACCCAAACTTCCTACAGATCTGGCTTCTTGGTCGGGGTGAGAGGATTCGAACCTCCGACCCCTTGGTCCCGAACCAAGTGCGCTAGCCACTGCGCTACACCCCGTCCAAGAAGCCAGATCTATCGTCAAAAAGACCAGCTTTGTCCCGAACCCAATGCGCAGACGGGTTGCCATCACTTTGGGATCCGTTCCAAAGTGGACTTTCATCCGCCCCCGGGTCCACCCCGGCCCCGTCCCTCCACAAAAAGAAGCGGCCTCCCAATAGGGGGGCCGAAGGGACACCAAGTTTAGGGAAAAGGGTTCAATAGCTCAAGCGGAAACCCAACCGATCAAGGGAATTCCCGGGCTCAGGTCAGGGGTATTTCCGGAGGAGTTCCAGGCTTTCGGCGATAAGTCGGCGAAGGGCTCCTAGATCAGCCCGGGTGGCCAAACTCTCGTCTTCCCCGCTTTGGATCATGGCGGGCCGCCCCACCGGGTTTTCCTTAGCGGCCGGGGCGTTCGCCTGAACGACCGGTTCCGGGACCAAGGACTCCGAAGGGCCCGGGTTGGGGGCCGCAGCGCCGAAGATGTTCAGTTGGTCCAAGCCATCCTCCCCCAATTCCTCAAGTTTCTGCTTGGCTCCCGCGATGGTGAACTTCTCGGCATGGAGGAGCCGCTTGATCGTCAGCGCCGTCCGGAGGTCCTTGGCGCGGTAACACCTTTGACCCGTCACGGATTTCTCGGGGTTCAATCGGTGGAATTCGGTCTCCCAATAACGGAGGACATAGGGCTTCACGTCGATCAACCGTGCGGCGTCGCCGATAGTATAAATCAACTTTTCCTCAGGAACCATGACGGCCTCCTTTCGGTTACGGCGGGTCCAAGCCGGGATTGAGATCGCTTTTCAACCGTTCGCTCGGCTTGAAGCCCACTTTTCGCCTGGCCGGGACCCGACGGGGCGCCCCGGTCCGGGGATCCAAGGCGTCCTTGGCGGGTTGGGTCCGCCACTCCCACTTGCCGAAACCCACTATAGAAACGGCCCGGCCCCGGTTCAAGACATCGGCCATCTGGTCAAAGAAGGCGTCCACGGCGGCCCTCGCCCGTTCATGGTTGAGGCCCAACGGCTTGAGGCCCCGCGCTAGCCCCACGCGGTCCATCAGGGTTCCCCGGTCTCGGGCTTGGCGTCCCGGGCCATGAGGGCCCTGACGGCCTCCCGGGCCGGCACCCCTTCGAAAAGGACCCGGCAAACCTGCTCCACGATCGGTACCTCGACCCGGACACCGTGGGCGAGGTCCCGCGCGGCTCGGGCCGTCTTGACGCCCTCGGCCACCATGACCATTTGGCCCAGGGCGGCCTCCAAGGTCAAACCCTTGCCGATCTTCTCCCCGAGGAGGCGGTTACGGCTGTGACGGCTCATGCAGGTGACGAACAGGTCCCCCATGCCCGCCAACCCCGCGAAGGTTTCCGGGGCGGCGCCCAAGGCGACTCCCAACCGGGTGATCTCATGGAGGCCCCGGGTCATGAGGGCGGCCTTGGTGTTGTCCCCCAGTCCCAGGCCATCGAGGACCCCCGCGGCGAGGGCGATGACGTTTTTCAGGCTCCCTCCCAAACCCACCCCCACAAGATCGGAGGAGGTGTAGATCCGGAGGGGATCACCATGGAAAAGATCCTGGATCCGGGCCGCTTCGGCCTTCTCACGGGCCGCCGCGACCAGCGCCGTGGGGTGGAGTTCGGCCACCTCCTCGGCGTGGCTGGGTCCCGAAAGGACCCCGAGGGAGGTTCCTTTCGGGAGTTCCTCCGCCAACACCTCATCCATGCGCCGGAGGCTTCCCTCCTCCAAACCTTTCGCGGCGTTGACCGCGAAGGCCCCCCCCGGCCAGGATAACGCGGCCCGTCGGGCTGAGGACCGCATGTGGTGCGATGGGACCACGAAAACCACGGCGCCGACCCCCCCCAAAACCTGGGCGAGGTCGGACGACACCTCGATGGGAGGCGGCAAGGTCAAACCCGGCAGGATCACCCGATCCACACGTTCCGCCTGGAGGCGTCCCGCGCGGGTCGGGTCGATTTCCCATAGACGCACCCCATGACCGACCCGTTGGAGATGGACCGCCAGGGTCATCCCCCAACTTCCCGCCCCCAGGACCGCGGTTTTCATGCGGGTTGGTCCTTCCCGGGAGGTTCCGGCGCGGCCGAAGGCGGCGTGGACCCGATTCTCCGTTCGGTGCCGGCCAACAGGCGAAGCAGGTTGGCGCGGTGGCCGTACCAGACCAAAAGGCAGACCAAGAGGGCCAAATGGGGCTCCACCTGGTCGGCGCCCAGGAAATAACAGGACGCGAGGGCCATGGCCGTGACGCCGGCGAGGCTCGCGGCGGACACCATCTTCCACCTCCAAATCACGAGCCCGAAAAAGGCCGTCCCGATCAGGCTGGGGATCGGCAACAGGGTGTAAAAGACCCCGATGCTCGTCCCGACTCCCTTCCCGCCCTTGAACCGGAGGAAGATCGGAAACAGGTTCCCGATGATCACGAAAAGCCCGGCAAGAACCATCGTCCCGCGGTTAACGGGGTCCAGTTTCCCGGCCATCCAGACCGCCACGACGCCCTTGAGGATATCCAGGATCAGGGTGGCGATCCCCCACTTCGCCCCGGCGAACCTCCAAACGTTGGTCATGCCGATATTGCCGCTCCCTTGGCGGCGGATATCGACGTCCTTGCCGAACTTCATCAACCAGTACCCCGTCGGGATGGAACCCCAAAAGTATGACCAGAGGATGACGAACCAAAAGATGAAATTTTGGTTCATCGCGGCCGGCCTCCCCGGTAGCCCGGGCGGGCGCTGCGCTTCCGGCGTTCTCTCTTCGTCTTCGGGACCCCGGACGACTCCACCCGGGGACCGCCGGGACTTTTGGGCCGCACCTCCGGGTCCGGATGGGCGGTCCGGCCGGATCTCTCGGTCTTCACGTAATGGGGTTTGCGGGGGCGCTTGGGATTGGGGGACTTGGCCTTGAACACCAGTTGAAGCGGGGTGTTTCGGAGGTCGAACGACGTCCGAAGGGACTCCTCCAGGAACCTTAAATACGAAGGAACCACCGATTCGGGATGGTTGGCGAAGATCTCAAAGGCCGGAGGGTGCCCCAACCGCTGGAAACCATAGAGTGGGCGGAGACGGTTGCCCCGCCGGAACGGCGGGGCTTGGCGGCTGACGGCGTCCCGGAGGGCCAGGTTGAATTTCGCCGTGGAGATCCTCCGGCAGCTTTCCTCATAGACCTGCTTCGCCAGGGGCACCACTTTTTCCAAGTTTTTCTTGGTCTTGGCGGAAATGAAGACGATCGGGGCGAACCGTAGGGAACGGAGGGTGTGGCGGGCATTCTTCTCGGCCCAAGCCTGTTCCGCGCCGGGCGGGTGGATGTCCCACTTGTTCACCACAATGACCACGGGCCGGAAGGCCTCCTGGAGCATCCGAGCCAAGGTCACGTCCTGGTGGGCCATGCCCAATTCCCCGTCCAGGATGAAGAGCACCACTTGGCAGGTCTGGATCTCGTACAGCGCCTGGTCGATTGAGATCTTCTCCACCCGGGATTCGACCTGTTTGGGCGCCCGGATGCCGGCGGTGTCCACCGCCACGAGGTCCCGTTCACCCTGCTCGAGGACCACGGCGATGGAATCATGGGTGGTCCCAGGGGTGTTGTCCACGACCAGGAGGTTCTTCCCGATCAAGGCGTTTAGGAGCGAGGACTTCCCCACGTTGGGTTTCCCCACCACCGCGATCTTGAAGGGCTTTTGGGAATCCTCCCCCTCCGGATCGAGCCGGGTGACGGGGAGCCGTTCGCAGAGCAGGTCCAAAAGGGTATCCGTGCCCAGGCCGTGCATGGCGGACAGGGAGACGACGTCCTCGAACCCCAGTTGGGAGAAGTCGGACATGAACGGCGTCTCATCCTCCTGGCGGTCGGCCTTGTTGATGACCAGGATCACCCGGCCGCCCTGCTGGTGCAGGTAGCGGGCGAGGCTTTGGTCCATCGGGGTCAGGCCCTGTTGGCCGTCGACCAGGAAGAGCAGGAGGTCGGCTTCGCGGCTTTTCTCATCGATCAGCCGGCCCACTTGGCCCGCGATTCGGTCCTCGACATCCCCCGGCAGCCAGCCGCCGGAATCGGTCACCTGGAACAGCCGGCCTCCCCATTCGACTTCACCGCTCTTGAGGTCACGGGTCGTGCCGGGGCGGTCGTCCACCAGGGCCATGGGTTTGCCCAGGAAACGGTTGAAAAGGGTGGACTTGCCCACGTTGGGCCGGCCCACGATCAGGATTTCAGGCGGTTTTTCGTTCATGTTTGGAGAACCCCGATCATCATAAGGGAAAAACAGGTCCCGAGCGACGGAAAGTCCTTCCCGGTCCCGGCGTCCCTATTTGCGGGTCTTGATGCGGTCCACGACGAACCGGCCCACGGGGTACCGCAGGATCCGTCCGGACGCCAAGTGCTCCGCGGTGATCCGGTAGTAATAGATGCCCGACTCGATCTTGCCCAAGGCCCATGGGAGGTCGAAGGTGTCCTTGCCTTCCTGATCGAGGCGGGCCGCCTCGTCGCCGTAGGAATCGAAGATACGCACCACCACCTTCCAATCCTCCGGGGACCTGAAGCGGAAATAAACGTTCTTATCCTGGGCGGGATTCGGGAAGACCGACAGTTCGGGCAGCGTCGGGACAGGCCCCACGTCGTCCAACTCTTGGGTGGGGACCGGCACCACCGGCGTCGCCGTTTCGGTCGGTTCCAGGTAAACCGGCAATACGATCACGGGCGTGGCCGTCGGGGAACCCGTGGGGGTGGGACTGGGGGGCGGCGTGAGGGTCCCCGTGGGGGTCGAGGCGGGGCTGTCGGTCGAAGTCGCCGTCGGGGGGGGCGGCGGCTCGGGAACGGCGGTCCGATCCGGGACCGGGCCGTAACCGAACACCCCGAGGATCCCAAAGGCCAAGGCCAGGAGACGAAGGCGCCGGGTCCCAAACGAGGATTGACCGGCTCGGGAATAACTGGTTTGGACGGGCAATTTCATTCGGTCCTCAGGAAGTCACCTTCAGGGCCACCGATAGCGACTTCACGTCCTCCACGTTGGCCACCCGGGTGTTGCTGTCGATGCGTTTGACGAGGGTGGTGTAGACCTTCCCCGGTCCCATCTCCACGAAAGTCCGGTACCCCCGGCCCGTCAGGACGGACACCGTTTGGGTCCAGTCCACCGGTCTTGAATACTGCCGGATCAGGATGTCCCGGATACCCTCGGGGGTCCCCACGTATTCCCCGTCGGAGACCCGGTGGACGGTGGCCTTCGGGTTCTTGAGGGGGGCGCCCGCCAGGCAGGCCGTCAGGAGGGCCTCCAGGTCGGCTTCCCAGGCGGCCGCCAAGGGCGTGTGGAGCGGCCCCCGGGTGGTGGCGGACGTAACCTTCACGCCGGGTGCGCCTTGCAATTCCAGCTCGAGGGATTCCGCCGCCTCCCGCGGGCCCCACACCACCTGGACGTCAGGGGCCAACCGGTGGGTCAGGTGGAGCTCACCTTCCTCCCGGGAGAGGGCCCCCGACAGCCTCTCCGTGGGGATCCCCTGGACCATGAGCGACCGGCCCTTGTCCGGGCCCACCTTCGCGTCGATCCATTGGGCGCGTTTGTAGATGAAATTCAAGGCGGCCCCGTAGGGCAGGCATTCGGCGGCCGTCAGGGCGGCGATCTCGCCAACCCCGGCCCCCGTCACCACCTCGGCGCGCCGTTTGTTGGCCACCAGGAGTTCCCAGGCCGCCACGCCGCAGACAAACGTGGCGTAATGGGCGTTCGGGGTGAGGTCCTGCTCCTCCTTGGGGCCGAGGAAGCAAAGCTTGGCGACCTTCAGTTCCAGGATCTTCTCGGCGTCATCGAAGTATTTCCGGGCGGTCAGGGACTTGTCGTAGAATTCCTTGCCCATGCCCACGTTTTGGGCGCCCTCGTTCGCGAATACCCCCGCCAATCTCGCCATGGCCGCATCCCGCCTTGTTCAAGCTGATGTGTAGTTTAACCCAGCCGACTTGGGTTGGGGACCCTGTCCTGAGGGATCGTTCGAACCGTTCAATGGTTCAACAAAGCCTCGACCTGGGCCCGTTCAGGGGCACCCGGGTTTATTTGGAGGTACCGGGCCAGGAGTTGTTTGGACATCGTCACGTCCTGGGTGGCGAGTGCGAAACCCAGGTTCCGGTACCCCGGGGCGTAGGACGGATCGAGTTCCAGGAGCCTCTGCCATTGGTCCACGGCCTCCGGGGGATGGCCGTTGTTGTAGAGGAGGATCGCCCAACTGTCCCGCGCCGGGCTGTAGGCCGGGTCCGCCTGGAGCGCCCTTTGGAAGAACTGGACCGCGTCCCGGGTCCGACCCTGTTGCCGCGCGACGATTCCCTGGTTGTACCAGCCCAGGGTGAAGTCCGGATCCTGCTCCACGGCGCCTTCAAAATACGGAAGGCTCCCGTCCACCCATCCCGCCCTGAGGGTTTCCATCCCCACGTTATTCAGGACACGGGTATTGTCCCAGGCCAAACGCGCCGTCCCGGCGAAGTCGTCCCGGATCTTCCCCAGGGGGGCTTTGCCCCGGAGCCCCGCCAGGGCGCGGAAGACGTAGAACCGGGCGCCGGTTTCCCGGCTGAGGAAGTCCTGGGCCAAACCCGCCCGGGGCTCCCGGGCCCTCGGCCAAAACTTGGACTCGTCCCAGGAGGGCGCGCCCGAGTCAGTCGCCTGGAAGAGGAACCCGGCTGGGGCCAGGGTCCTGCCGGGAGCAGTCTCCTTCTCGCTGTAAAAGATGGATTGGCTTGGATGGGAAGACTCGCGGCCCCGTTCCTTTCGGACCATAACCGTCGGATCCTCCGACCCAGTCCCCCCGACATCGAGCAAGCCGTAAAAATCGCCGAACAGCCCACCGGTCCGGTCGAAAACCTCGGCGTCGGGCCGGAGACCCATTACCTGCTTTAGGTAAGCCAATGGAAACGTGGCCGTATCACCCTCGCTGTAGAGAGCCGCGCCCCGGGGCAGGTTCAAGAGGAAGTTGCGGCCCATGTCCTCGCAGGCGAGGTTTCGGGATTGGCTCGAGACAAAAAGGGCGGAGCCAACCCGCGCGGCCAATAATCCGGTGAGCAGGAGGGCCCCGACCGTCCGGACCCAGGGTCGTGACATCCGCGCGGATAGCCCCTGGAGCCCTACCGCCACCCAAGGGGATCCCCAGATCATCATCGGGGGGAAAAAGGCCTCCATGACCGAGTTGTTTTGGGGATCGGGATGTACCCGAAGGAGCAACGGCAGGCCCAGGCCCAAACCCGCCAGGCCTAAGGCGATCGGGATTTCACCCCTCCAGGCTTTCCGCCGGGTCCAGATCCCCCAGGACGCGAGGATCCCCGCCAAGAACCAACCGTCCCGTAGGATGTCCTTCCAAAAAAACAAAGCGTTCCAAAGGGCGTGGAGGAAGGCCCCGCTTTGGAGATCCCCGCCGTATTGGTTTCGGCTCACGTGGCTCCAAAATTGGGTCCAGGTATCGGGACGGCTCCAATCCGCCGCCGGATGGGCCAACGCCCGGATGGGCAGGAGCAAATAAAGCGAGAGGCCCAAACCTACGAGCGACATCCCCCTCAGGAGGAAGGAGGGTCTTCGCAGGAAATCCCGGTAGGCCCAACCGATCGCCGGCAGGAAGAGGAGCAGTAGGTGGTGGTGGGCCACGCCGAGCCCCACGAGGAACATCACGGCGTAAAAACGCTCGGAGGAAATTTCCAGGGTGAGGGCCAGGAGGCCCGTCAGGATCAACCCATGGAGACCGTAGACTTCGGTGCCGGTGGCTTGGTCCAGGAACAAGGGACCCGTCCCGATGAAAAAAGCCGTCCCGTAACCCACCCATTCCCCGAGGGCGCCCCCACCGGTCCGGCGGGCCAGGAGGAACCCCAAGGCCGCAGTCGCGAGGGCGGTCGGGAAAAGGGAGACGAGGTTCGTCCGGAAGGCGGGGCATCCCAAGGGGATGGAACCGGCGAGGTGGGCCAACAGGGTCCAAAGGGGATAACCGGGAGGGTGGGAGATTCCCCAACCGTAGGCCGAGGCCGCCAATTCGGGGGAATCCCCCGCCATGAGGCCCGGGGCGACCAATTGGAGGCCCAGGGCCCAGGCCGCCAGGAACGACAAGGCCAAGAACCCGCGGGCTCTCACGGTTGGTTCTTGAAGCTGAAGTTGAAGGTCACCAACCCCGATTGGTTGACCTGGGGCATGGCGGAGGGCAGGGGGTCAAACTCCCATTGGAGCAGGGCCTCATAAGCCTGTCGGTCCAGTTCACGCCACCCGCTGGTCTGCTCCAATTGGACGTCGTCGCGCAGGTACCCGTTCGGGAGCACCGTGACCCGGTATTGGATGGTCCCCTCGACGCCCTGCTTCTTGGCCCAATCGGGGTAGGCGGGCACGACCTTCCGTTGGATGCCCCGGGCCGCCAGTTCGCCCTCAATGTCCACCCGGCCGTTGGGGGTGCCCGTCACGCCTCCATAGCCCAGCCCCGCGGTGGTCTTGATGCTGTCGGGCACGGCCCGCTTCGGGGAAATCCCGATGGGCGCCGATTGGTGAAGGGCCTGGAGGTAGGCCGATTGGTCGGACTTGCTGGTCTGGGCGGTTGAGGGCGTAGGCCGCTTGACCGCGAGGTCCCCTGCCTTCGGAGCGGCCTGCTGTTTCAGGTCGGACTTCACCTTGGGGCTTGAGAAGGTGTCCCCTTTTCCGGGGTCGGCGGCCTCCGGCGAAACGGAGGTCTCGCCCCGCAGGGTCTGTTGGGCGCCGGGCCCGTCGCCGCGGGAACTGATGCCGATGAGGGTGAGTTCCATGAAGGCAGGCGTCCGGGCCACGAGGAAGGTCCCCAGGACCCCGAAAAGGACCAGGAACAGGGCCAGGTGGACGCCGAGCGAGATGAGGAACGACTGTCCGAAGTTCTTGTCCATGGCCGCCTCCTTTCCCGGTTTAAGTTCCCGGATCAGCTACCCTTTACTTCGCCGTGACGGGCGCCACGGCGGCGCCTGGATTCTGCGCCCCTGCGGGGCTTGGGTTCTGCTCCACGACCGATCCGTGGCTTTGCTCCACCGCGATGCCCATCTTCGTCACCCCGGCCGCGTAGGCTTCCCCCATGACGCCCATGACGGTCCCGTGGGACACCCCGCTGTCGGCCTCGATGACCACTTGTTGGTTGGGGTTCTGCTTCATCAAAACCCCGATCTTCTCGGCCAGTTCCTCGAACTTGATCTCCTGGCCGTTCAACGCCAACCGGCCACCCTGGGCGACCGTGAGCGTCAGGGCCTCGGGGATATTGGGGTTCGGGGCCGCCACCTTGGGCAAGCTCACCTGGAAGTCGCCCTGGAACAGGAAAGGGGTGGTCACCATGAAGATCACCAACAGCACCAGCACCACGTCGGTGAAGGGCACCATGTTGATGTCGGTGATGAGCTTGGTCTTGTGCCTCAATCGGTTTTCCATCTTGCCTCCCGGGGAATCACGGCGAAAAGGTCAGTCCTGGAGTTTTTCGGCGGCCTCGTCGATCACCAGTTCGGTCTCGCGGGCCAGGACATCCAGCCGGGATTGGAAGTAATTGAACCCCGCGCTGGCCAGGACCGCCACGAAAAGGCCCGAGGCGGTGGCCACCAGGGCCTCGGCGATCCCCTGGCTCACCACGGCGGCGCCCCCGGCGTTGGCCAGGGAGAGGTCACGGAAGGCGCGGATGATCCCCAGGACAGTGCCGAACAAGCCGATGTAGGGGGCCAGGTTCCCGAGGGTTCCCAACAGGGGCAACCGGGTCTCTAGGTCCATCAAACGGGCCTTGGCCTCGCGGTCCATGGCGCCTCGCGGGTCCCCGGTGCCGTCCTTCTTGGCCCTTAACCCGGCCGCCAGGGCCAGGGCCGGGACACTGCCGTCCCGCTCACAGGAGGCCGCGGCCTCCTGGGGGTTCTTTTTCCAGAATGGCTCCACGGACTTCATCAATTCCCCCCGGTCCCGGCCCGAACGGGCGAAAGCCCGCCAGCGGTCGATCAGGATGGCCAATGCCAGGACGGAGAGGATCAGGAGGAAACCGATGACCCATCCCCCCTTGAGCATGACCTGCAACAGCGAGAATTCGTGCGTCATGAAACCCCTCCGTAAGTTGCTTGCTCTTCAATCTAAGAGTCGACCGCCGTCCCTGTGCACTCGGTGGTCCCTGTGTTAAATGGTTTTAAAAAACAACTTCCAACCCGACCCGCGCGAGGAACCTCGGCTCGGGATAGCCCGGCCGGATCTCGTACCGCTGGCCCGTCAGGTTGTCCGCCCGGCCCCAAAGCGTCACGTGACCGCCCAAATCCCGCCGGGTCTCCAAACCCAAGGTCCAGTAAGGTGACAAGGGAACCGGGTTCGAGGAATCCCCCTCCCGGCGTCCCGACGCCATGACGAAGAGGCGGGTGGACGCGCCCGGCCGACTGTGGCCGACGCTGAACTGGGCCTGTTGCCTGGCCCAACCGGTGACCCGCAGGTCGGTCCCGGAGCGGTCTTGGGCCTCACCGTACCGCAGGTCGGCCCGGGCCACGAGGGAAGGGAGCGGCGTCCACTCCAGGCCCGCGGTCCCTTCCCAAAGCCGGACCAGCCCCAAGGATTCCAGGACCTGGCGGTTCTCGAGGAGCGAGGACTCCTCCCATTGGGAACGGTTCTCCTCCCACCAGGCCCGCCCCCCGAGGGTGGCCGTCAAACGGTCCCCCCAGCGGTGCGTGAGATCCCCCCCGATTTCATCCCGGATCCATCCGGGGACCGGAAGGCCGTTGACGGGCAAAGTGGTGAAGGCCTCCCCTTCAAGGTCGCGGAACGAAGGCAGTGAGCGGGCGCTTTTCCAATGGATCCGGACCCGGGTCGCCTCCAGGGGCAGGAACTCGAGTTCCACCGAGGGTTCCCCCCGGTCCGGCAAGTCCAGTTTCGCGAACCGGGTGAATCCCCAGGATGCAGTAAGACCCAGCTTGTTCGAGGGCCGCAAGCGCGTCCCGATTTTGGCCCAAGAGTCGTCGTAGGCCGACAGGACCGGCGGGGCCAGGTCGATCCGGGAGGTCTTCACCCCGCCCTCGGCCCAAAGGGATTCGGCCCAGGACGGGCCCTCATATTCGACCCGGGCGCTACCCCGCCGTTCCCGGGCAGTGACCGGAGGGATCAAGGGATCGGCCGCGTCCACACGGGTATCGGAAGCGGCGCCCTTCAAGGACAGGGTCCAGTCGGACGCGAAGCTCCAGGCCGCGCTTCCGTCGAGATCCACGGGTTTCCGGTTTTCCCCGCCGGACTGCCAAGGCAGGTCATGGTGGGTCTGCTCGAATTGGCGTGAGAAATGGAACTTCAGCCGGTCGGTAGGTTGCGCTTGGAGCACGGCGCCCCATCCCAAGCTGTCCGAGGCGGTTCGGCCCGGCCCCGCGACTTCTCCCCCGTACCGGTCGCCGAAGCCCTTAAGCAGGATTTGGAATGCCTTGTCTTGGTGCCCGAACAAGCCCCAACCCTCCAGGCTTTTTTTGAGGCCCGCGCCCAGGTGCAGGATACCCACCGTATCGCGCGGGGGTTCCGGCGAGAGGGCGGAAACACCGGTCCTGGACTGGTCGAGCCCCGGCAGGTCGTCGGAGGCCCGGTTGAGCCCGCGGAGGTCCTTGGAACCGAGGGTCACGTCGTCCTCCCGGAGATCCAACCGCTGGGCCCCGATCGTGAGCTGGTTGTCCCCGGTGATGACCACTTCGGGCAGGGTGAATTGGGGTTGGGCCGTGGGGCGCGCGGCGGGAGGCGCCTTCTCGGCCGGCGCGGCGGCCGGCGCCTCCGGCGCCGCCTCTGGGGCCGACTCCGGGGGTGCCGGCTGGGAGATCTGGTCAGCCGCCGATAGCCGTCCGGACTGGAGGAGGGCGACTGCGAGCAGGAAAAGGAACGCCCTCATCATGGCTTTCGGAAGGTTCGGTTTGTTCATGGTTTCGCCACCGCCTTCTTGCGCTTCTTGGCGGGTTTCTTTTTTGCTTTGGCGGGTGTCCCGCCCGGTACGCCGGGCGTCGGGGTGAGGAAGGGTTGGAGGGCGTCCAGGCGTTTCTGGGCGGAATCACGCCATTCCTTAACGCCGGTGTATTTCAGGATGCGCTTATAGGTGTCCGCGGCCTTCTGGTATTTGGACTGGGCCTCATAGCACTCCGCGATCCTCGCGAAGGCCGTCACCACCCATTGGTCCTGTTTGGGGTAATGGATCGTGAGGAAGTTGAACTCCTCGGCCGCCGCGTCGTAGTTCTTCATCGTCATCTGGAGCTGGGCGTGGTCGTAGGTGGCCTCCACGGCCAACGATTCCTTCGGGATCTTTTTGGCCTGGTCGTAGGCCGCCAAGGCCTCGGGGAGACGCCCCGCCTGTTCCAGCAGGATGCCCGACTGGAGGGAGGCCTCGTCGGCCAGGGGATCGGCGGCGTGCTCCACCCTCAGGCGCTCGAACATCTTGAGGGCGCGGTCCTCCTGGTGCATTTCCTTGGCGCAGATGGCCGCGTTGAAGAGGGCGTGGGGCGCCAACCGGTGGGTCGGGAACTTGTCGGACACGTACCGGTAGGCGTCCAAGGCGTTCAGGTAGTCCTTCTGTTGGAAGTAAACCGACCCCAGGCTGAAGCGCCCCTCGAGGGTGAGGGGATCGTCGGGGAAGTCGGACAGGAGCTTCTTGAAGGTCAGGGAGGCCTCGTAAAGCTTGTCGATCTTCACCTGGGCCGTGCCGAGCCAGAACAGGGCCCGGGGGGCCTGGGCGCTCTTGGGGTACTTGTCGAGCAGTTCCTGGTAGGCCGCCGCGGCCTTGTCGAACTTCTCGTCGTGGTAAAGGGTGTCGGCCAAGCGGTATTGGACCTCGGGGGCGAATGCGGACTTGGGGTAATCGACCAGGAATTGCTGGGCGGCCTTGGCCGCCTCCCCCTTCTTCCCCATCTTTTCGTAGGACCATTGCACCCCGTAGAGGGCGTCCGGCAGGAGCCGGTGGTCGGGGTAGGCCTTGAGGAACTTCTGGTAGGTCTCGAGGGACTTGTTGAAGCGGCCCAGGTTGAAATAGCAGTCGCCGATCCGCAGGAGCGCCTCGGCGGCCAGGGGATGGTCCGGGTCCTTGTCCAGGACCTGTTGGAAGGCGTCGGCGGCCTCCTCGAATTTCTTGGCGCGGAACTTCGACCAGGCGATCCAATACCTCAGCCGGGGTGCCCGGTCCGCCGCCTCAGGCTTGGCCAGCAGGGCCTTCCACCGGCTGTCCGCGTCGCCGTAACGGTCCTGTCGGTAGGCGCACCAGCCCCATTGTTCCAGGGCGTCCAATTCGGTGTCGCCCCCGGGTTTGGAATCCGCCAGGGCCTTGTAGGCTCCCTCCGCCTCACCGTAACGGTGCAGGTTGTAGAGGCAATCTCCTGCCCGGAGGCGGGCCTCCACCGAGGCGGAATTACCGCTTTTGGCGGCTGCGGCTTTTTGGAACGCCTTGTAGGCCTCATCGTAGTTCTCGTCGTCGAACCAGCACCAACCCAACCCAAGCCAGGCCTCTTGGGCCACCGGGCTGTTGGGGACATCGAGGGACTTTTGGTAAAGGCGCCGCGCCTGGGCCTTATCGCCGGACCGGTAGGCGGACTCGGCGGCGGCCCAGAGGAACCGGGCCTTCCAGGGGCTCCCGATCCCGGCGGGCGGCTTGAGGAAACGGTCCAAGGCGTCCTTCGCGCGGCCCTGGGCGTAATAGCACCAACCGCTCCAATAGGCGGAGGCGGTGGACAACTCACCCGCCTTCGCCTGGGCCAGGCGCTCATAGTAAGGAAGCGCGTCGTCGGTCTTACCGTCAAGGTAGAGGCAGCCCGCCAACAGGTAAGTCGCGTCGTTCTTCAGGGGGCTCTCGGGCTGGAAATTCGCCGTCAAACGGAAATGTTCGGCCGCGTCCTTCCGTTTGCCGTCCTTGAAGTCGATCCAACCCAGGCCGAAGGCGGCCTGGTCCGCGGGCGGCTTGCCCGCCGCCAGGTCGAGGGCCTTGCCGTAGGCCGCCCGGGCGTCGTCGGTCTTCCCCGCGAGGGTGGCGTTGACGCCCTGCCGAACCGCGGCCCAGGGGGCCAGGGGATGGGAGCCCCAACCCGACACGACCTTGCCGAACGCCGCCTGGGCTCCGGCGGAATCGTTCAGCTTCGCCTTGGACCAACCTGAGCCATAAAGTGCGGCGGGTTCCAGCGAATCGCCCGGGTACTTGTCCATGAAGGCCGAGTAACCTTCGGAGGCGTCCTTGAAATGCCCCAACCGGTAATCCGCCTCGGCCACCTGGAAGGAAGCCAGTTTCTGGAGCGCCGGGTCGAGCGTGGTGTCCCGCGCCGTGGCGAAGCCCTCGCGGGCCTCCTCGAAGGCGCCGAGCCGGTAGGAGCACCAGGCGTTGAGGAACCGCACGAGGTCCGTATGGGCGTACTTGGGGTCAGTCTCGAGGATCTTCCGGTACTGGTCCTGGGCGTCAGCGGACTTTCCGGTTTGGAACAGGCATTCCCCGATCCAGAACCGGACGTCGGAAGCCCGGTCCCCGTGGGGATGGGTCGCCTGGTAACGTTCCAATGCGGCCTGGGCGGAGTGGAACTCATGGAGGTGGATCTGGGAGATGGCGGCGCGGAACTCGGAATCGTCGGCGGCGGAGCTGAGGGGCTCGAGCCGGATCGCCTGTCGGCTGGCCTCATAGGCCGCCTCGAAATCCTTGGCCCGGAACTGGGCTTCCGCCACCAAGCGGAAGGCCTCGGCCTTGGCGCTGGCGTCGGAGGACCGTTCCCCGGCGGTCAAGAACCGCTCCAGGGCTAACTTGTAGGCCCGAGCCTTAAGGAGGACCTTGCCTTCTTCCATGGGCGAGGGACCGGCGGCCCAGGCCATGCCGCCTGGCGCAAATAGGAGAAGAAGCGCCAGGACTTGGCGTATAGGTAAGGAGGAGGCTTTCAGGCTTTTCTCCGGGATCACGATGGGTCTTTGCGCCCCCAAGGATGGTGGTTTCGTGGGCCAGTATACCCACCCTTGGGGCCCCCTAGAAGCAGAAAGCGCCTGGAATGAGGCCCCGCTCCACCCCCTAGGACCCCTGCCCGGCCCCACTGTTCCAGCCCCTATGGGCCCCAGGGGTCTCCTTGAACAATAGCCATTGCTTAAAATCCCAACCCCATCGGAGTCCACCTATGACCCGCCGTAAATTCATTCGGTTATTACAAAACACCCTCAATGATTCCAGGGACGCAGTAATCAGTCACGCCATAACCAGCAGAACATTTCAGGCTTTTTCAATTTAAAGGACAAGGAATGAGGAGCCTTGGGCATTTCCGCATTGGGATCCAGATAGTTGAATATCGGGGAAATCGAATTTTGGAAGTCGTTCAAATTTCAGTCACCGAAAAAAATCGCAGATGGCACGACGAAAGTTCCAACGAAATTGGCATCGGGGCATTTTGGCCCCAAAGGAAATCGTAGGTTTATTTAACGACTGGCACCGTAAGCGAATCTTTAATGGTGAAACGGCATGGCACACTAACCCCGCTCACGTTATAGGTCGTGTTTTGTGAATACAACGACACATTATAGGTCCCTGCGGCTGGATAGGCCAAATCAGGAATGCTGTAGGGCGAATCGATATCTGACGTGACGTTGTAGGAAGCAAATTGGTTGTCGAATAAATAATCCTCATTCCCTTCAACATCCCATGTGGCCGACTTCCCATCCGGCGTGATCACAATATTTCCACCGGGTGCGACCAACGTGGCGGCGGCGGTGCCCGCCGACGTAACGGTTGTGAGAATGTAGGTTCCGCCTGGTATATAAGACACACCCCCCGAGGGAGAAAAATGAGAATAGGTGTCTGTATTCATGAAGTTAACCAGTGGCACAGGCCCCAAGGGGGTTGTCAGGGTCACGCTCGCAGTGGGATCCGGCCTTCTGTTGGCGGATATCTGCAAATTAGTGAATATGAGTGTTATGCCGGCTTGTCGATATCTCCCGAATTCCGCCAAATCCCAATAAACACCCGGTGGTGGAGTCATGGCGCTTGTAGGAGAAGTATGCGGGGTGGTGGTGGGTGTGGCGGTATAAGTGGGTGTTTCCGTGTATGTATTTTGCATTGTTGGCGTTTCAGTGGAGGTCACCGTTAATTGGATGGTCGATGTCGCCGTGTCAGTCGAGGTAAGGGGGGGAATAATGGTTGGCGTATCGGTCAATTCAGCGGTCGCGGTAAAACTTGGGGTTTGGTTCAAATCAATAGTCGTGGTAGCGGTAGGGGTCTGCGTCGATGTCAAGAAGGGGGTATCAGTTGGATCTAGGGTCGGAGTTATACTCGGTGTGGCGGTAAATGTCGGGGTGTCAGTCGGGGTCGCGGCAACCGTCGACCGTAGGATGCGGAACGCGAAGTCGTCGTTGGTGTATCCGAGATAGCTGATGTTCATCCAATTGGTCCCTGTCGCCGACGTCACGGCTCGCCCGCGATCCCCGTCATACGTCATCGAGGATGCGCCCGGCAGAGCTTCTCCCCCTCCAGAAATCCACCGGTAATCAGTTCCGGGATTGGTACCCGACAACAAGACGAACCGGTATACACCGGTTGGCACGATCCCGGTCGTAGGTGCATCCACCCACTGGTACGCCCCAGGCGCGGAGCCCGCCGTGACCAGTGTCCCCGAGACAACCGTTGTCCCGTCTGACTCCCTCTGAATCTGCCACTGTAGATCCGCAGTCGGGACTCCCACCTTCTTCACATAAGCACCCACCCCTTGCAGGGTCAGCGGCGCCGCAGCCACTACGAACCTCTCCCCCAAGTATGAACTGGCATTCACCCGGTATTCAGTCCCGATTCCATAGGGGTTTCCGTCATAGTTGAAATTCGGGTATACGCCATACGTTAAAGCGAAAATTGGCTGATCCACCGAGGTTGCCCACCCCACTCCTACGTTTTTCAAGGTTGCTTGGTTTGGATCCAAAACCTGATCATAGGGATACAAATGGTGTCCCGGACTCGACCCCAGCCGCCACGTCGCGTAGCTGGTCGCATTGACCGAACTCGCTTTCAAAACCAGGTGGTACACCGACTCGGCAGTCAGGTTCGGCATGGGCGAGAAACTCGCCATTGTCCATCCGTAATTTCCGTAAAAAGTCACTGACCTTGCCAGCGCCGTCCCACTTGGAACACCGGCGTTGTCCGCCTGGATTTCCACGACATATTGGCCGCCCGTTGACTGGCTGAAATACAGCCAGACAATATTCAACGCATCCGTTCGCCTGGCCGTGAAGCGAATGCTTCCCTGGTAGGCCTGGTTCATCATGGGAAACTCGTCATATCCGTCCACAGGCGCCTGGTTCCCCACGAAATCCATCCCGGGCGGCAACGCCGTCGGGGTGGGTGTCGGGGTCACGGCAACCGTCGACTGCAAGAGCCTGAAAGCGAAGTCGTCGTTATATCCCTGGCCACTCGTAAAATCAGACCAGTTGATGCCGTCAAACGACTGACCGGCCCTAGCAGTCTCACCACCATAGGTTAATGGGGTTGATCCGAATCCACCGCCACCGCCGATATTTCCAGATATCCACCGATAATCCGAACCGGGCGCCGTTCCCGACAATAAAACAAATCGGTAAATTCCGGTTCCCAGCGTCACGGACGCCGACGCATCAACCCATTGGTAGGTACCCGGGGCCGCTCCCGCATTAACTAGAGTCCCTGAAGCCACAGTAGCCCCATTGGATTCCGATTTAATCTGCCAATTGAGATCCGCCGTGGGCGACCCCACCTTCTTCACATAAGCACCCACCCCTTGCAGTGTCAGAGGCGCCGCTGCCACCACGAACCGTTCCCCCAAGAATGAACCGGAGTTCACCTGGTATTCGGTCCCCACTGAATATGGATTTCCGTCAAAAGAATATGGATATGCTCCAAACACAAGGTCGAACACAGGCTGTTCCGACGAGGCCACCCACCCAGCACCAAGATTCTTTGCGGTCCCTTGGTTTGGATCCGCGACTTGGTCATAGGGGAATAAATGATGCCCGGGGCTCGTCCCGATCCGCCAAGTCGCGTAGTTCGAGGGGTCGACCGTCCCGGCACGCATGACCAAGTGGTACACCGTACCAGCCGTCAAATGCGTAGAGCCGAACATCAACATGATCCATTGGTTACTGCCGAGGAGGTAGGTCGAAGAGGAACCTAAAACAATTCCATTCGGAACACCGGCGTTATCTCCCTGGATTTCCGCGTAATAAAACGGGGATCCCGTCGCTTGGCTGAAGTAAACCATGACAAACGTCAAGGTCCCGCTTTGCCTCGAAGTAAAGCGCACACTACCTTGGCTCGTCGGGGACATCATCAGGAAGTCGTCATAACCATCCACCGGGGCCTGGTTGCCGACAAAATTCGTTCCGGGCGGTAAAGCCGCTGGAGTATTGGAGGGCGTTAGGGTCAAGGTCATAGTATTCGAGGGGGTGTTGGTCGCCGTTGCGGTACGGGTTGGGGTCACTGTGGCTGTAGAGGCAATGGTCGGAGTTGTTGTATTCGTGCTCGTGTCGACAGGCGTGAAGGTGTCCGTATCGGTTCCTGTCCATGTGGAGGTTGCGGTTAAGGTAGGGGTATCCGTGATGGTCCAAGTAGGAGTGGCTGTGAAGGTATTCGTAGTTGTATCGGTGGGGGATGCCGTATTCGTGTCGGTCGGTGTCGGTGTGAAGGAAAAGGTCGAAGTGAAAGTGTCGGTCCCTGTTGGAGTCGCCGAATCGGTCCAGGTCGGGGTAAAGGTATCACTTGAAGTGGGGGTATCTGTGCAGGTGGAAGTCGGCGTAGAGGTGGGCGTATCCGTTGGGGAAAAAGTGTCGGTAAGGGTAAATGTTGAAGTAAAGGTGAAAGTGTCGGTAGGTGTGAATGTTTCGCTCGGGGTCGGTGTATAGGTAAAGGTCATGGTCGAGGTGTCTGTCCTAGTCGTCGTCGAGGTGGCGCTGAACGTGGCCGACGGAGTGTAGGTCCAAGTCCAAGTAAAGGTGGGGGTCGAAGTCGGCGTCGGGGAATAAGACGGGGTCGGGGTACTCGTCCAGGTGGATGTAAAGGTCTTGGTTGAGGTGGATGTGAATGTTCGCGTTGGGGTAAAGCTGGGAGTGAAGGTTTTGGTCGATGTCCGCGTGGGAGTATTGGTCCGGGTGCCGGTCCTCGTCGGGGTCGGGGTAGGCGTTCCGGTGCGGTTGAGGGTGGGGGTATTGGTTTTGGTCGGGGTGAAGGTGACCGTGGCGGTCTTCGTCGGTGTGAAGGTGAATGTTCCGGTTCGGGTGATCGTCGGGGAAAACGTCTTCGTGAGGGTGAAAGTTGCAGTACCGGTTCGGGTGACGGTAGGCGTCCCCGTCTTCGTCGGTGTGAAGGTGAAAGTGCCGGTTCGGGTGATGGTCGGGGTGTTTGTCTTCGTGCGCGTGAAGGTTGCCGTGCCGGTCCTATTGACGGTCGGCGTGAAGGTCCTCGTCGGAGTCCGGGTAAAGGTGCTGGTGTTCGCCAACAAGGGTTGGACCAGCGAATAAGCCAACCCAGAGGCGGCCGTGGGAGTCGGGGTCATATGTTGACCCATGTTCACTCCCACCACGTTCGAGAACTGGGAATAATTCCCCGAGGCCGTGGCGTGATAGGCCTCCACCTTATAGAACCAAGTCCCGTATCCCGGTGAGTCCTGGGCTGTCGGACTGGAAGCCGTCGCGGCGTTGGAGGATATCCCATCAATCGTGTTATAGGCTTCCCCCGGAAGGACGGCACGCCACAAACGATACCCATCCGGCTGGGTCAATAAACCATTCGTCGGCGGGTCCCAAGATAGAATCACCCGGGTACCTACTGAAGTTAAGGTGAGATTCGACGGCCCGGTCGAGGGGTCCATAGAAGGCGTGGGAGTGTTGGAAGGGGGCCTTCCCTGTGCAAAACAATGGACGACCTGTGCCGAGAGGACCACGCAAACCATGAAAGCCATCATTAACCGAAACAGTTTGGTGAAACCACCCGGATGGATACCCATTCGTCCTAGACCTTTTTGCCTGCAGAATGTAATGCTTACGGATCAAGATTCCATTCGGCGAACGTACGCCTGAAGCCCAATCCTTCAAACACCAGCTAATTGCCAGCCATGTTATTCCAATGTCGCTAGTCCAACAAGCAGTTCGTTATCAGGGACGGGTTATGGCTTGTTTTAAGCTTAAATGAAAAGCCGGGCCCAGTGTTAAGGCTTGTCTTTGAGGATAAAAGAAGTCATGCCGGCCCCATGCAACGATGACCTAAAGACCCAGGCCGTCCTCACCGCTGGGCCGATGGGGCCGGTGTGGGGATCGGAGCGAGCGGGCCGTTCGGCGAAGCCGCCGGGGCGGAAGGCCCGGGCGCTTCGACGCACTCCTTGAGCAGTTCAGCGATGGCCGCGTGGCCGGCGTCGCTCGGGTGCAGATCGGGCATTTTCCTATAGGAAGGGTGGTCCTTGAACAAGGTGTAGACGTCGACCAGCCTCACGCCGGTGTCCGCGGCCACCTTCGCCAAGGCCCGGTTGTAGGCCCGCAGGATGGCGGGGTAATCGTCCCAGCCGGGTCGGACCAGCTCGATGAATTCGTCGTTCTCGTAGTTGTTCATGACGAGCACCATCCCCCCGGGAAGAAGGTGGCGTTTGACCACGTCGATGGCGTGCCTCATGTCATTCCCATAGATGAGCGCGTTGGTGTAGCCCACCGCCCGGGACACCCCCCCGCAATCGGAGATCCCCGGTTGCCCGGGGTTCTCGAAATTCTTGGCGCCGCCCTCCAGGACGCAGAGCGCGACCTCCCGGCCCTTCATCTGGACGTCGATATTGACGCTCACGCATTTCGAGTTGACCCCCGAGATCGCCAGGTTGACGGCGGTGACCGGCCCATATTGGGCGGCCAACCACGACCCGAACCGCCTGAAATAGGAGCTCTCGATGGACGAGGCCCCGACCCCTTCCTGGATGGAGTCCCCGATGCCGATCAGGTTCCCCGACAACGTCAGGGGCCTGCATCCCGTCAAATAAACGGGCAGCCCCAAAGTGACGTAGGAACCCGTCGGGATGAACCGTTCGGGCAGGTTCCCCGTATCGGCGAAGGAACAGCCGATGCCCGCCTCGTCGGACAATCGGGGGCCCCCATCCGTCCCAAATCTTCCCAGGTAATACCGGGTGGGCCCCAGCGTGACGGGGAAATCCGCGGTGTACCACCCGGCACCCCGCGAAACCAACCTGGCGGATCTCACAAGGGTATTGGTGGAATCGTAAAGGCCCGCCGTGACCGTCTCGGCCCGTGATGAGTAGCAGTGGATGGCTTGGATCGTCGCGGGACGGGATAGGTCCAAAGGCGATTCAAACGCCCCGGCCTCCTTCCCGTCCACCCGGCCGAGGACGTCAATGCCGTAGGGGAAGGCGCAGGGATTCGGCGTAGGGGTCGTGGTAACCGTCGGGGTGGCGACGGGCGTGGCCGTCGGGGACGGGGCGGGGGTCGGGGTCCAGTGGCTGGCCAACGCGCCCGGCGCGTAAGTCCCGGCGGAAGATGCGGGTTTTGAGCAACCACCTAGGCCCAACAAAAGCGGTTGGATACGGGTTCGCCCCCCAAGCATCGGAAGGGCCAGGAGAAGGGACAAGACGAAAAGCCTCAACACGATCAGGCGATGGTTCGCCACTGGACCGCCCCCAGGGTATTTCCTGCGTTGACTCGAAACCCAATCGTCCTTGTCAGGTCCTCATTCGACGATCGCCGATTTGCCGTTCCACATCCCAAAACGAAAAAGCCCGGCCCCAGTGGGGACCGGGCTTCGTTTACGACCGGATCATTCGTCATCGTCCTCGTCCTCGGACTTCTTGACCCGCTTGACCAACTTGCCCCATGCCTTGAGGAAGGAACCGGTCTTCTTCTCGACCGACTCCAGGTCCAGCTCGGGCTTGGCCTCCGTGGGGGTGGAACCGGCGGCTGCGCCGGCGGCCGCGGGGGCGGCCTTCTGGTGCAGGGCCTTCTGGCTCAGCGACAGGCGGCGTTTCTTGGCGTCCAGGGCGATGACTTGGGTCTCCAGGACGTCCCCGATCTTGAAGATGTCCTCGAGCTTCTTGGGGGGCGGCGCCGCCATCTCCTGGCGGTGCAAGAGGCCCTCGACGTTCTTGTCCAACTCCAGGAAGACCCCGAAGTCGGCGATGCGGGTGATGGAGCCGGAGAGCTTGGCGCCCACCGGGAACTTCTCCTCCACCTTATCCCAAGGGTCCCCCTCGACCTGCTTCAGGCCGAGCGAGATGCGCTTCTTGGCGGGGTCCACCGCCAGGATGCGGACCGAGAGTTCCTGGCCCGACTTGAGGTTCTTCTGTGGGGTCTTTTGGGCCTTGTCCCAGGTGATGTCCGAGGCGTGCAGCAGCCCCTCGAGGCCGTCCTCCAGTTCCAGGAATGCGCCGAAGTCGGCCAGGCTGGTGACCCGGGCCTTTACGGTGTCGCCCACGGGATAGCGCTCCACGGCGCCCTCCCAGGGGCTCTTGGTGGTCTTCTTCACGCTGAAGCTGATCTTGTGCTTTTCGAAGTCGATCTCCAGCACCTCGGCGGTGACCTTCTGCCCGATCTTGAGGGCGTGGGTCGGGTGCTTCACCTTCTTCGACCAGGACACCTCGGAAATGTGGCAGAAGCCCTCCAGGCCGTCCTCGGTGGAAAGGAAGGCGCCGTAGTCCACGAAATGGATCGGGGTGACCTCGACCTGCTGGCCCACCACGTACTTGCCTTGGGCCAGGGACCAGGGGTCCGGGGTCATCTGTTTGAGGCCCAGGGAGATCTTGCCCTTCTCGCGGTCCACCTGCAGGACCATGACCTGGAGCGATTGTCCCACCTGCAGGTGTTCCTCCACCTTGGACACCCGCACCCAGGCCACGTCGGCGATGTGCAGCAGGCCGTCCACGCCGCCCAAGTCGAGGAAGGCGCCGTAGTTCGTGATGTTCTTGACCTTGCCCTCGATCAGGTCGCCGGGTTGGATCTTATCGAGCTGTTCCTGCCTCTTGACGTTGCGCTCGCCCTCGAGCACCGCGCGGCGCGACAGCACCACGTTGTTGCGGGCGCGCTCCAGGGACAGGATTCGGAACTCCAACAGCTGTTCGACCAGGGGGTCGAGGTTGGGGTTCTTCTCCAGGGCGGCCTGGCTGGCCGGGAGGAAGCCTTCCATCTGGCCGATGTCGACCCGAAGGCCCCCCTTCACCTTGCGGGTGACCCGGCCCTTAATGGGCTCGTTGTTCTTAAGGGCGGCTTCCAGGGTCTCCCAGATGCGGCCCTTGTCCACGTTGCGCTTGGACAGGCGGACGAGGCCGTTGGGCCCGCGCATCCGCTCGATGGCGGCCTCCAGCTCGTCGCCGACCTTCACGGTCAGCTTGCCCTCGATGTCGAGGAGCTCGGACTTGGCGATGCAACCCTCGGACTTGAAGCCGATGTCGACGATGACCTGCTCCTCGTCGATCTTGACGACCAGTCCCTTCACCAATTTCCCGACCGAGGGGTCGGTGGATTGGGCTAAAAGCTCCGCCATGGACATCTCGCCCTCTCCGAGGGCTTCCATAGACTCTAGGGGTTCGTTGTTGGTTTCGGTTTCCAATTTAGGTGTGGCCTTTCCTATTTTGACTCGACGTTCCGACTCCCCCGGGGGGGTTTGAGCGCACTTCGTCGAAACATGAAATTCGTCAAGAATGATAGCCCGGCCATGGGTGTCATTTCCACCCGAAAAGGGCCTGACCAATTGGGGATACTCAGGGAATGGGGGTCCCGGAGGGGTTCTGGGATTCCTTCAGGCCGCGGATCCGATCCATCAACCGTTCGGCGATCAAACGATAGGTCGGTTTCTCGGCCGGAAGCGCGTAAAGGTCGTCCAAGGGGACGGGCGGACCGTAGATGATCTTGACCTTGCCGGGTTTCGGGAAGGTCTTTCCCTTGGGCCAGCATTGGAAGGTACCCCCGATGTACACGGGAATCACGGGAACGCGCACCTTTTGCAGGAGCATCCCCACGCCCTTCTTGGGGGGCTGGAGCTCACCGTCCAGGGTGCGGGTCCCCTCGATGAAGATCACCACCGGGTGGTTGGAGTGGATGAAATCGTAGAACTTCTGGATGCCCTCCTCGTCCACCCTTCCCCGCTTGATGGGAAAGGCGCCCCAGCGCCGGATGGCGGGGCCGAAGACCGGGATGCGGAAAAGTTCCTCCTTCGCCATGAAGCCGACGGCCCGCCGGACGCTGGCGTAGCCCATGAGGTAGGGGTCCAGGTTGGAGGCGTGGTTCGACACCACCACGAAGGGCCCGGTCTGGGGGATGTTTTCAAGGCCCCGGATGTCCGGCCGGAGGAAAAGGCGGACCGGGATGAAGGTGACGAGCCGCACCGCGGGGAAGGAGGGGAGATACATATCGAAAGACGCTTTCTCGCGGATAGCGGATGGCGGATGGATCAGGCTTTAAGCTTTAGGCTTACCCTAACCGCAATCCGCCAACCGCCAACCGCGTCGTTATCGGTTGACCACCTTCGACAACCTCTTATGCGCGTCCAGGAGGATTTCCTCGGTGGTTTCCCAGTTGATGCAGGCGTCGGTCACCGAGACCCCGTATTTCAGTTCCTTCAGGTTCTTGGGGATCGGCTGGTTGCCTTCGTTCAGGTGGCTTTCCAGCATCATGCCCACGATCGACTTGTTCCCCGCCTCGACCTGGGAAAGGGCGCTCTCGAAGGCCACGGGTTGGAGACGGTAGTCCTTGTTGGAATTGCCGTGACTGCAGTCCACCACGATGTTGACCGGGAGTTTCGCCTTGGCCAGCGCCTCCTCGCAGGATCGGATCGACTCGGGGTCGAAGTTGGGCTTGGCGCCGCCCCGGAGCACGATGTGGGCGTAGGGGTTGCCGGTGGTGCGGATGACCGCCGACCGGCCGTCGGGGCTCAGGCCGAGGAAGTGGTGGCTCGATCGGGCCGACTGGATGCCGTTGATGGCGATCTGCACCCCGCCGTCCGTGGCGTTCTTGAGGCCGACGGGCATGCTGAGCCCCGAGGCCAGCTCCCGGTGGGTCTGGCTCTCGGTGGTGCGGGCTCCGATGGCCGACCAGCTGATCAGGTCCGCGATGTATTGGGGGATGACGGGGTCCAGGGCCTCGGTGGCGCAGGGCAGGCCCAGCTCGTTGAACTTCAACAACAGTCGGCGCGCCGTGAGGATGCCCTCCTCGATGCGGAACGAATCGTCCATGCGCGGATCGTTGATGAGGCCTTTCCACCCGGTGGTGGTGCGGGGCTTCTCGAAATAGACCCGCATGACCACCTGGATCGTGGGCTTGACCAATGCCGCCACCCGCTTGAGGCGGTTGGCGTATTCCCAGGCGGCCTTGGGGTCGTGGATCGAGCAGGGGCCCACCACCACGAACAGGCGACGGTCCTTCTTGTCCATGATGTTCTGGATCGACTGGCGGCCCATCAAGACGGTCTGGTAGTGCCGCTTGGAGGCCGGCAGGAGCTTCGCGACCTTGCGGGGTGGGATCAGCAGTTCGCTGGCGGCCACGTGGGTGTCGGTGGTGCGGGCGTTGGCCGACACCTTCCCGATCTGGGAGAGCCTGTGCTTCTTGGGTTTATTCGCCTTCTTCATGGGTGCCGTCCGGTCCGTTCACGGGGTTCGTCAGGAGGCGGGATTATATTCTTTTACTTCATTATATAAAAGGCATCCCGTCCGGTTAATGGGGCCGAATGATGCGGTACAGGGCCTCCGCGGACTCATCCACCGACAGGTCCGAATGGTCCAACACGATGGATTCGGGCGTCTTGCGCAGTCCCCCCACGGCCCGGCCCATGTCCCTCTCGTCCCGCGCCTTCACGTCCGCCATAACCTCCGCTAAAGTGGTCTTCACCCCCGCCTTCTCCAGGTCCCGTAGGCGCCGCTTCGCCCGCATCTCCACCGAAGCGTCCAGGTAGAACTTGAATGGGGCGTCCGGGAAGACGTCGGTGGCGATGTCCCGGCCCTCCAGGACGGCGCCGCCGAAGGGGCGCGCGTCCTCCCGGCCCATCTGCTGTTGCCGGGCCACCAGTATCCTCCGGACCGGAACGCTATTGGCGATGTGGGCCGAGGCCGCCGTCACCTCGGGGGTGCGGATGGCTTGGCTGACGTCTTCCCCGTCGAGGAACACCTTGTTCTCAGGTTCCCCCGGCTCCAGGACGATCTTCGAGCGGCGGGCCAGGGCCTCCAAGGCGGAATCGTCCTTCAGGTCCAACTTTTGCCGGAGTGCCGCGAGGGTGACGGAACGGTACATGGCGCCCGTGTCGATATGGAGGAAGCCGAGTATCTTCGCCAGGCGTTTCGCCACGGTGCTTTTTCCCGCCCCCGCCGGTCCATCGATGGCGACAATCACAGGCTGCTGAGTCATGCGATCACCCTTCGTTGTTGTGAAACAGTTTCGGGTATGTCAGTCGGTCACTTAGGGCCGTTGGCGGTTAGCGGTTGGCGGTTAGCCAAAACAAAACTAACGGCGAACGACCTTTCCCAACAACTTCTCGAAGCCCGGGAAGGAAGTCTCGATGTTGTCCACGTCGCGGATCACCGTGGGGCCCTTCGCCACCAACGCGGCGATGGCCGCCGACATGGCGATGCGGTGGTCGCCGTGGGAATCCACCGAGACGCCCATCAGGGGGGTCGGGCCCTTAATGATCCACCCGTCCGGGGTCGAGGAGATGTTGGCTCCCATGCGCGTGAGGAAGGCCGTCACGGCCTCGATGCGGTTCGACTCCTTGACCCGGAGGTCCTCGGCGTTCCGCACGACGGTCGTACCCTGGGCCTGGGTCGCGGCCACGGCCAGGATTGGGAACTCGTCCACCATCTTGGGCACGGTGGCGCCCCAGACCTGGACGGCCTTGAGCTTGGAGGCCCTGACGGTAAGGTCGGCCACCGGCTCCTCGCCCTTTCCCACTTTTCGGGGCGTCACCGACATGTCCGCGCCCATCTTGAGGAGCACCTCCAAGAGGCCCGTTCGGGTGGGGTTCACCCCCACGCCTTCGATCGTCAGTTCGGAACCGGGCACCAGGAGCCCCGCCACCAGAAAAAATGCCGCCGAAGAGATGTCCCCCGGCACCCGAATGTTCCGTCCCTTGAAGGGTTGGACCGGGCCCCTCAGGGAAACGGTCTTTCCCCGTCGCTTCAGGGGGATCCCGAAGGCCGCGAACATCCTCTCGGTGTGGTCCCGGGTGGGAAGGGGTTCGGTGACCGACGTCACCCCCTGGGCGTAGAGCCCCGCCAGGAGGATCGCGCTCTTGACCTGGGCGCTGGCGACCGGCAACTCGTACTGGATGCCCTTGAGCGCGCCGCCCTTCACCCGGATCGGCAGGAAGGATCCTTGCTCCTTGCCGATGAATTGGGCCCCCATCCGGGACACGGGCTCCGTCACTCGGCGCATGGGACGCTTGCGGAGGTACTTGTCACCCGTTAGCCGGCTTTCAAAGGGTTGTCCCGCCAGGAGGCCCAGGAGGATCCTACTCGTGGTGCCGGAATTACCGGCGTCCAGCGTCCGCTTCGGCGCCGCCAAGCCCTGGAGGCCCCGGCCCTGGATCACCACACGGGTTCCCGCGCGCTGGATCCTCGTCCCCAGGGACCGGAAGATCTCGGCGGTCGAGAGGCAATCGGCCGAATCGAGGAAGTTCTCCACGCGGGTGGTGCCGTAAGCCAGGGATCCCAGCATGATCGCGCGGTGGGAGATGGACTTGTCCCCGGGAACCCGGATCCGGCCTTGGATCCTTTTGGCCGGCTGGATCTTGAGCGTCGTCACGTTGCGCCTTTCGGTTTTAAGGTCCGGTTTCGACTCAGGCAAAATTTGAACCACGGGGAAAACGAAGGGCCCGGAGAAAATCCCTGTTAAAGACCTTTAAAACTCCGTGACCCCCGTGGCCTCCGTGGTGAATGGGTTTTGATTTTCTTCAAAGCTTCTCGCGGATGGACCGGGAACGCTCAAAAAACCTCACCCATTTGGACCGGTCGCCCCGGGCCAGGTCCCTCTCGAGTCCGGTCAACCTCCGCCGGTAGGCGGCAAGGGCCTTGCTGATTTCAGGCGCGTTCAAGGTGAGGATATCCGCCCACATGACGGGATGGCCCCCCGCGATGCGGGTGCTGTCCCGGAAACCGGATCCCACGGCGGCGGAAAGGACCCGGTCGGACTTCAGCCGCTTCCCATAAAGTTCCGTCAAGGCGCAGGCCAGGAGGTGCGGCAGGTGGCTGGTGACCGCGACCCGCCGGTCATGGTCCCCCGGGTCCCAAACCGCCACCTGGGCGCCCACGGACCTCCAAAGTGATGCGGCGCGGGCGATGTTCCTTTTCGGCGTCCCGGGGATCGGGGTGACGAAAACCCAACGGTCCCGGTACAGGTCCGCGTCGGAGGCCTCAGGCCCGGATTGCTCCTTGCCCGCCATGGGGTGACAGGGCACGAAACGGCCCTGGAGGACCTTCAAGGTCTTGGCGCGGTCGGAGAGGTTTTTCTTGAGGCTGGAGACATCCAGCACCAGGGTGTCCTTCCCCAACCACGGGAGGATCTCCTGGAGGAGTTTCCACACCGCGAGGGAATGGGCGCAGAGGACCACCACTTGGGCCCCCCGGACGGCGGCTTCCAGGCTCGGGGCGACCCGCAAGAGCTTCGCGGCGCGTCGGCGCGAGGAGGCCCGGTGGTTCCAACCCACGATCTCCCAGCCGCCGTTCCGGCGGAGTGCCCGGGCCAAGGACCCGCCCAAAAGCCCCACCCCGATGATCGCGATTTTCGGCTTCATGGTTCCCCATTCGAACGTCCAAGGATTTCCCGCAGGGCGATCAGGAACCGTTCGGTTTCCGCCTCAGAACCGGTGGTCACCCGCAAGGCGCCCGTCCCCATGGGCCGGACGATCACGCCCCGGCGCAGCAAGGCCTCGTAGTGGGCCGGGGCCTGGGTGTCCCTAAAATACACGAAGTTGGCCTGGCTGGGCGCCGGTTGGAACCCCAAATCCCGGAGGCCTTCCTGGAGCCGCGAGCGCATCCGCGCGTTGAGGGCCACGGCCTTCGCGACGAACTCGCCGTCCCCCAAGGCCGCCTCGGCCCCCACCAGGGAAAGGCTGTTCACGTTGAAGGGTTGGCGTACCTTCTGCACCGCGGCGGCCAACGCCGGATGGGCGAAGCCGTACCCCACCCGAAGTCCCGCCAGGCCGTAGGCCTTCGAGAAGGTCCGGAGCACCGCCAGGTTCGGGTAACGCTCGAGGAGGTCCAAAGACTCGAAATAGGTCTTGAGTTCCACGTACTCGTAATAGGCCTCGTCCAAGACCACCAGGGTTTCGGGGGAACAGGTCTTGAGCAGGGCCTCGATCCCCAGGAGGGACACCGCGGTGCCCGTGGGGTTGTTGGGGTTGCAGATGAAGACCAGCCGGGACTTCGGGGTGAGGGCGCGGCTGAAGGCCTGGAGGTCGTGGGCGTCGTCCCTCAGGGGAAGGGTGACGGCCTTCGCCTGGAACAATTGGGTCACCAGGGGATACACCACGAAGCTGGGTTGGGCGAAGAGGACCTCATCACCCGGGGCCAGGACGCACTGGGCCAGGAGCACCAGCAGTTCGTTGGAGCCGTTGCCCAGCAGGATGCCTTCCTCCGGTCGGCCGAATTTTCCCGCGAGGGCCCGGCGGAGGCGGAAGGCCGACCCGTCGGGATAGCGATGGAGGTCCGACGCGGCCCGCCGGACCGCCTCGAGCGCCTTGGGCGAGGGACCCAGGGGGTTCTCGTTCGAGGCGATCTTCGAGGCGCCGGTGATGCCGTACTCCCGCTCGACTTCCTCGATGGGTTTTCCCGGGACGTAGGGCGCGATGGAGGCGATCTGTTCCCTTAACGGGACTTTGAATTCAGGCATGTCCATGCGCCTTCAATCCTGGCAGTTCTTATCGACACTCGAGGCACGACATCCGATGGGGTGGTAGCCGTTGGCCGTTAGCGGTTAGCCTTTTAAGCTTAAGCCAACGGCTAGCGGCGAACGGCCAACGGCTTGATTCAGTTTTCCGACCGGGGATAGGAACCCAGCACCTTGACCAGCGTGGTGGAGTCCGAGAGCCGGTCCAGCGCCTGGCGGACCTTGGCGTCCCGGACGTGGCCGAGGAAGTCCATGAAGAAGTAATAATCCCAGGCCTTCCGGCGGGAAGGCCGCGACTCGATGCTCGTAAGGTTGAGCCCCAGTTTCTGGAACGGGGTCAAGAGCTCGTAAAGCGCGCCCACCCGGTCCTTGATCGAGACCATGATCGAGGTCTTGTCGTCGCCCGTGGGCTCCGCGGCGGTCCGGCCTATGACCAGGAACCGCGTGAAGTTGTCGGTCA
The DNA here is from genome assembly GCA_964392085.1 of uncultured bacterium. Lineage (GTDB taxonomy): Bacteria > Oederibacteriota > Muellerivitia > Muellerivitales > Muellerivitaceae > CAYMOV01. The sequence goes on along the minus strand of CAYMOV010000002.1, from coordinate 26,984 downwards.
TGTCCTCGATCCGGTTGGCGATGGACTTGAGGTGGTACAACCGGGCCGCGAGGTCCGGCGCGATGGCCGCGGCCGACCCTTCCTTCGTCGCCAGTTGGGCCGCTCGCGCCGTCGAGGCCGATTCCACCAGGGGAACGCCCGGCAGGTTGCCCTCCAGCCAAAGGCGGCATTGGGCGAGGGATTGGGGGTGGCTGTAGACCTTCCGGATCCGCCGGAGGTCCCCCGATTTGGACATGAGGGTGTAGGTGATCGGCATGAAGAACTCGGAGCAGATCTTCAACTCGGACTCCACGAAGAGGTCGAGGGTGTGGTTGACGATGCCCTCGGTGGAGTTCTCGATGGGGACCACCCCATACTGGGCCCGGCCGCGCTCAACATCCATGAAGACGTCCTTCAGGCTACGGCCCGCCCGGTAAACGGAGGATTGCCCGAATTTCTGGAGGGCGGCGATGTGCGTGTTGGTGCCGACCTGGCCGAAATAGGACACCTGGAGGTGCGCTTCCAGGGAAAGGGCCCCGGACATGATCTCCCGGAAGACCGCCAGGAGGGCTTCCTGGGGGAAAGGGCCCTGGTTCAAGCGCTCCAGCCGGCGGTAGACCTCGGCTTCCCGGTGGGGGGCGAAGGCCTGCTGTTTCCCCGCGTCCTTGACGCGCTTCACCTCCAGCACGGCCTTTGCGCGCTCATTCAGGATGCGGACGATTTGGCCGTCCAGCCCGTCGATTTTCTTTCGTATCACGGAGAGGTCTTTTTTCAAGCTTGCACCTGGGGGAAAGGGCCCTCAAAATGGCCCTTGAGCCTGCGGGACCGTCCCGCGGAACGTCATTATAGTGGGATCATCATGAAAACGGCCCCCAACCCGATATGAAAATGCGGTGCTTTCCCCCGATCCGGTTACTCCTGGGTGCCCTGACGGGTTTCCTGGCGTTTTCCGCGGCTTCCTATTGGATGCAATGGACCTCCACCCGCGCCCAGGCCAACGCCCTGATCCAACCCTTCGTCGCGGCGATGAAATCCCAGGACGACCTCGCCGCGCTGGATTGGGCCAAATCCTTGGAAGGGATGGAGCAAGTCCAAGCGTTCCAGATCCTGAAGGGTCCCCGGGTGATCGCCCAGGGGGGCAACCAGGCGCTTTTGGCCCATAGCCCCAACTGCGGGCCCTATTTACGCCTTCCGAGCACCTATTATTACAACCTCCAATTCCACCCGGTCCCCCAGGAGGAATTGACCGGCTCTTTCCTTATAAAAGCTCCCTGGGGCCCCTTGTCGGGCGGACTCGTCGGCGCCCTAATATTATTCATCGCGGCCTGGACCTTTCACCCGAAGCTGAAAGATCGCCCATCGACCCAAGACTCCCAGCCTGGGGTCCCCCCAATGTTGATCCATACCCCTAGGACCGATGACTGGGTCATCCACACGCTTATTGAATCCTTACCAGGAGCCCTGCTCCTGATCGATGAACGCTGGAATATCCGTTTCATTTCAAGGGAAGGTTTGGGGTTATTTGGTTTAGCCTCCCTTCCGGACACGCCTGTCCATTTAATGGATTGGAATCCACGACCCCAACTTGTCCAACAGTTGGAATCAGGAAAGCCCGGTATATGCCCCGGTGGTTTCACCCACTTTCCCCAATGGTTAATAGAGGTTAAACCTATACCAAGTGGGGGATGGACCCTGAGGCTCACCGAGACCCCGGACTCCTGACCCTCCATAAACCATTGTATTTGTTGACTTCTAACGTTAAAAAGCCTACACTTTTTAACAGAAACCATCTCAACGCCCCCCTAAGGAGCGCGCTCCGTGCGCGAGACCTTCAAGAGTTTGGCCGTTTTTTCGGCCTCCCTGCTCCTCATCCTGACGGTTTCGTCCGGTTGTTCTGTCAACATACCCGGATGCGGTAAACGATCCCTCCCCCTTTTCAAACCCGTCGTTGAAAATATTCAGACCATCCCCGCGTCCAAAGATGCACCGACCGACACCTCGACGGCCCCTTCCTCGTCGGCGCCTGTGGCCGCGCCCGAGTCGGCCCCCGTCAAGCCGGCTTCCCCTGCCCAATCGGCGGTGGTGGGTTCCCCCACCCCGACCCCCCAACCTATCCTTGAGTCCGAGCGAATCGCCTACACGACTTACGAAAACGGCAAATGGTCGTTGTACGACATGGCGAACAACGGCGCGGACCCCCAGCGCCGGACCCCCGCCGGTTCCAACTCCTGGTTCCCGCTTTGGTCCCCGAACGGCAAGGTCCTGGCTTTCCTCTCGGACATGGACGGCAAAGCCAACCTCTATGTCCAAGACAAGGGTTCCAACCAATCCAAACAGCTGACCTTTTACGAGGACCTGGATATTCCCACGGCCGATTCATCCTTTGTTCCCTTTACTTGGTCCCCCAAGAGCGACCAGATCGCCCTGGTCTACCGGCACCAACTGGTCCTGGTCGACCTCGCCCTTCTTTCCCAAGTGAGCCTCACGACCGTGGACCCGTTGTACCAGATCCTCTCGTTGGAATGGGCTCCCCGCCGGTCGGACCGTTACATCGCCTTTATGGTTCGGCAAGGCGACCACTTCAACAGCCTGCGCTTGGTGAACCCCCGCTTGCATGACCGGATCGTCCTCTCCGAGGTCCGCGATACCGCCGGCCCGATTTCCTGGTCCCCCGACGCCTCCAAGGTCGCTTATTTGATCGGCGACAAATCGCTCTATGAAGTCTCTTACGAAACCCTGAAGGCCAAGCTTCTATTCCAAAACGCCACTCCTGTCATGGGTTCCCTGCTTCAGTACTCGCCCGCCGAGGGAAAAAGCGACCTGCTTCTCCTGGCGCGCCAAACTGATGAGGACAGTGGTTACCGGGTCGCGTTGTTGGACAAACCCGCGACCAGCGAAGCCGATAAAGGCACCTTGAAATACCTGACGGAGCCGGGTGTCCAAGCGGCTTCTTGGTCCCCGGACGGCTCCAAGATCATGTACACCGTCGATGGGGCTTTGTGGGTGATGGACGCCAACGGCGGCGGCAAGAAGCGGATCTCGTTGGATGACCTCAAGTTCCCGGACTGGTCTAAAAAGTGAAAAGGAGGGACCTCATGAAGTTAAAATCGACGCTGAACCTGTCCCTCATGTTCCTGCTCATCCTTGCGGTCGGCTCATTCCTCGTCCTCAACGGCGGCTGCAAGAAGAAGGACGAATCCGTCGCGGAGGCTGAACCCACCCCCACCCCGCCGCCCCCCAGCGGAAGCTTGGTCTTCACCGTCGGCGGGCACTTATCACGCCTCGACTTGAAGTCGGGCACCCTGGTTCCCTTGACCACGGGCAAAAGCACCGAATGGTTCCCTTCCTGCTCACCCGCCGGGGACCAGGCGGCTTATTGGTCGAATTCCAGCGCCGACGGGACCTACAACATCTGGCGCGTGAACCTGGACGGAACCAACCGTACCCAGCTCACTGAGCACGACGCCGAATCCCTTTCCACTTCCGGCCAAAACCTTTACTTGGGTAACGCCCCGGCCTGGTCGCCGGATGGCAAGCACATCGCTTATTCAAACGCCGGTGACCTCTGGGAAATTGATTCATCCGATTCGTTCAACAACGCCCACACCTTGTTGTTGGGGTACAACGCCCTTTCCCCCGTCTATCACCCCAAGGAACCCTCCATGGTTTTCATCTCCATGGGCCAGGAGAATGTCTACAACCTTTACCGCCTCAACCTGGTGGACTCCTCAGTCACCAAGTTGACCACCTACACCGACTGGAACGTCGGCTACCCGTCCTTCAGCGAGGACGGCAAGAAGGTCCTTTTCGTCCTCTTCCGCGAGAACGTGGCCCAGATCTACACCATGGCTTCCGACGGCTCCAGCCCGGTCCAGTTGACGACCACCGGCATCAACCTTTGCCCCCAATTCGCCCAGAAGGACAAGAAGATCTTCTACTGTTCCTCGGACGCCGACAACAACCTGGCGCTTTATTCGATGAACTCCAATGTCACCGGCGCGGCCCCCATGACGGTTTCCGGCGGCCCGGTTTACGGCACCTCGCCCTCTTGGGCGGCTTACGTGCCGGTCGTGGACGTCCCCACCCCCGTCGGCCAGTAACCTCCCTCCCAAACGAAAAAGCCGCCTCCCAGGGCGGCTTTTTTTCATATCCGGAACAACTGTCGATCACAGTTACAACCGGAATACCGAATCAACATTATCCTACGATCTGGAATTTTCCCCTAATTTGCGACATCGGCAGGGCGTCGTAATGCCACCATTCATGGGCCAGCTGGGTGAAGCCGGCCTCGGTCATTGCCTTCCTTAGGATCAACCGGTGGCCCAACTGTTCCCGGGTCAGCTTCCCCGCCTTGAGCATTTCCGCCTCGCGCTTGGGCTCTGAAATGGGCGTGAACCCGTCAAACGGGGCCCCCATATCGACGATTTGACCCTTGTCGTCCACCAACCCGATGTCCAGGGCCAACCCGTAGTTGTGGTTGGAACCCTTCTCGGGATCCGCCACGTATTTTTGCTGGGAGGTCCCCTTCACCTTTTCCCAAAGCCGCCATTGGACGGACCTGGGCCGGAGGGCGTCGTAGATGATGAATTTCCAACCAGGATGGGTCTTCTGGAGGTTCTTGACCGCGTTCTTGTATTTATCGGCGGCCACCTTCTGGAGATAGCACTCCTTAAAGGGACCATAAAGATCGGTGCCCGTAAAGTTGTCCTCGGTCGCGTATTTCAGCTCGATGACTTGGTGGGCATCCGGCTTCAATTCCACATATTGGGGATCTTTTTTAAGCCGTTCCATCGATTCCTCGGGGGTGGAAGCGGGGCCACCCCAAACGGCCCCAATCCACAAAATGGATATAAGAAGAAGGGGTGACCAACGGCTGATGGCCTTCGTTTCCCACCGGGGTCTGATCACTGGATCTCGGGGTAAAGTGGGTACTTCTTCGTGACCTCGGTGATCTCGCCCTTCACGCGCTTGCGCACGCCCTCGTCGGCCGGGCCCGCGATGACGTCGTTGATCCACTTGGCCACCCGCTTGAAATCCTCTTCCTTGAAGCCCCGGGTCGTCAAAGCCGGCGATCCCAGCCTTAAGCCCGAGGTCAGGAGCGGCGACTCGGTGTCGTAGGGCACCGAGTTCTTGTTGGTCGTGATGTTGGCCTCATCGAGGGCCATTTGGGCAGCCTTGCCGTTGATCCCCTTGTTGCGCAGGTCGATGAGCATCAGGTGGTTGTCCGTTCCCCCCGACACCAGGTTGAACCCGTATCCCACCAGGGCTTCCGCTAGGGCCTTGGCGTTGGCCTTCACCTGCTTGGCGTAAGCCTTGAAGGCGGGTTGTTGGGCCTCCCGGAACGCAACGGCCTTGGCCGCGATCACGTGCATCAACGGCCCGCCCTGGATGCCGGGGATGATCTGGGAATCCACCAGCTCGCCCATCTTCCGGACCCGACCGCTCTTGGGGGCCGTCACGCCGAAGGGGTTGTCGAAGTCCTTGCCCATGAGGATCATGCCGCCCCGGGGTCCCCGGAGGGTCTTGTGGGTGGTGGTGGTCACCACATGGCAATGGGGCATGGGGTTGTTGAGTTCCCCCGCCACGATGAGCCCCGCGGTGTGGGCGATATCCGCCCAAAGGAAGGCCCCGACCTCGTCGGCGATCTCGCGGAAGGCCTTGTAGTCCCAATCCCGGGAGTAAGCCGAGGCCCCGATGGAGATCATCTTGGGGCGGTGTAAGCGGGCCAGGTCGCGGGCCTGGTCGAGGTCCACCCGGCCGTCCTCCTTTCGGACCTGGTAGGCGAAGAAGTTGTAGTTCTTGCCGGAGAAATTGCCCTTGAATCCGTGGGTCAGGTGCCCTCCGTGGGACAAGTCGAGGCCCAGAACCGTGTCGCCGGGCTTGATGAAGGTGTAATAGACCGCCATGTTGGCCTGGCTGCCGGCGTGGGGCTGGACGTTGACGTACTCGGCCCCGAAGAACAGCTTCTTGGCCCTTTCCCGGGCGAGGTTTTCCGCCACGTCCACCCACTCGCAACCGCCGTAGTATCGGTTTCCGGGATAGCCCTCGGCGTACTTGTTGTTCATGACGCTGGCGAGGGTCTCCAAGACGGCCAGGCTCGGGAAGTTCTCCGAGGCGATCATCTCGAGCTTCTCGTTCTGGCGCCGCACCTCATTCTGGTGGGCTTCGTAGATCTCGGGATCGTTCATTTTGAGGTTGGAAAAGTCCATGGGATTCTCCTGGGGATGGGGCGTGGAAGGGCGTTGAAAGTGGCCATATTCTAAACGCAAACGATTGAAACACAAACAGCAAAGGCCCCTCAGGCGAGGGTCTCCCCCGGCCGGATCCCGGCGGCCGAAAGCGCGCCCTCCGGGAGTTCCAGCGTGTGGCGGCTACCGGGAGGACCCCGGAAGATCCTCCACCGCCCGGCCGAGTGGATGACGCCGGTGACCCGGCCCCTGTCGTCGAGGAAGACCAAGTCGGGACGGAGGCGCATCCAACCCGTATGGACCACCGAACAATCCGGGAAGTAAAGCCCCTCCCATCCCTCGGGCCAACATTTACGGAACATCAAGCCCCGGAGACGGAGGCGGAAACCGTCGGCCACCCGCGCGGTGACCCTGGGCGCGCCTTGGGGGTTCCGAAACGTCCGTTCTTGGGGCTCAACCATAGATCAGGCGAAGGATGACCGGGGCGAAGAGGACCAACAAAGTCACCGGCATGATGCAAAGGAGCAGGGGCAGCAGGAGCTTCACCGGCAATTCTTGAACCGCCTTCTCGGCGCGTTGGCTTTGCTTGTCCCGGAGGGTGGCGGCCAACCGGCGGAGGGTGGCTCCCACCCCGGTCCCGGCCCGCTCGGCGTGGGTGACGCTGGAGACGAAAAGCGAGATGTCGGTCAACTGGAGCCTCTCGGAAAGTCCGGCCAGGGCCTCCCGCCTTGCCGCCCCGGCGCGGGTTTCCTGGACAACCTGGGAAAGCTCCTCCTTCCAAGGACCCGGACGGGCGTTCTGGAGGTAATGGCTCCAGGCCTGGTCGAGGGTCAAACCGGCCTCGACGCTGAGGGAAAACATCTCCAACGCGTTGGGCAATTCCCCCAGGACGCGCCTTTCGCGTCGGAGGGCCTCATCGTTGAGCCAGGCCCAAGGGGCCGCGGCCCCCAAGGCGAAGCAAACCCCGGCGACCCAAGGGTCCCCGGCGAGTCCCCCGAACAAAAACGCCGCTAGGCACCCGGTCAGGAATTGGAAGCTCAAAAAGCGGCCCGGGGTGAACCGGACCCTCAGGTTGGACCGGGCCAGCATCCGTTCCAACCAACGTCCATAGGCGAGAAGCCGCGGATGACTAAGGAGGGTCGTGAAATTCGACTCCCAGAACCGGGCGGCGCCCTCCAACTTTCCCGAGGCGGAACGGTTCCTGCCCTCGGGCCCGCGCCCCTCCAGGAGGGTCCGCACCTGGACCTCCCGCCGCCGGGACTCCAGCCTCCCCAAAACCGTCCGGGCCGTTTCCCAAGCCGCGTAGGCCCAACAACAGGACCCGGCCGACAGGAGGAAGAGGGAGAGGCTCATAGGTCCAACCTCAGGAGTTTCTTGATCCAGGCGAAACCCAGGATCTCCAGGACGGCCGCCAACCCCAGGACTGCCCAACCCTGGGGCCGGTCGAAAAGCGGCGCCAGGAGGTCGGGATCCATCACGAAAAGGACGCCAAGGAGGAGGAACGGAAGGGATCCCATCAACAACCCCGAAAGACGCGCCTGGGCCGTCATGCTGTCCATCCGCCGGAGGATCCTTTGCCTTTCCTCAATGCCCTCCAACTGGACCCGGTAGAGGTGCACCAGGTTCGCCCCTGTTTTCCGGGAGAGGCGGTAGGATTCCAGGAATTGGTGGAGGTCGGGGTGGTTGAGCCGGTCGGCCCACCGGGCCAGGGCATCCTCCGGGGTGGAGCCCAACTCCAATTCAACGCATAAATCCATGAACTCCTCCCGGAGGGGCGAGGGGGCCTCCTTCGCGAGGTAGGCAATGGTTTGGGGGACGGTCTGGCCGGTCTGGAGGGCTTGGACGATCATCTCCAGCGATTGGGGAAATGCCTCCAGGCTTTGGGCCCGGCGGCTCCTCAGGTTCCGGTTCTTCCTCCAAATCGGGAAGGCCCGGAAGGCCCAAAAAACCAGGCCCACGATGGCGGTCAGGGACAACCCGACCATCGGGTTCCAAAGCCAGAGGACCATCCAACCCAGGGCGGCGGCGGCCGCCAGGAGGGGTCCTTTCCGGCCCTGGACCAGGCTTTTGATCCCGGGAAAAGACCAAGCGGTTGGGGACCAGGATCCGGGAAAACGGGCCGTCCAGGGATGGGCCACCGCGAAGACCCCGAGCCCCACCGCCGCGGACCCCGAGAGGACCGAGAGCCACAGGGCCGGTGTGAGCCCGAACATCAAGGGTGGGGAGTCGCGCCCCGTCGGGGGCGATGTACCGGTGCGAGGCTTTCCAATTCCGATTGGGCGATGGCCTGGACGTCGGGGTCCTTCGGGGTTTTGGCCGCCTTGAGGAACTCACTTTTCGCCTGTTCGGGGTTATCCACCTTGGCGTAAACCTCCCCCACCCTCAATTGGGCCGGACCCGCCAACGGGTCCCCGGGATATTTCTCCGCGGCATCCCGGTAGGAGGCCAAGGCATCCCCCGGTTTCTGTTGCAGGTAGAGGCAATTGCCGATCTGGTAATAGGCGTAGGCGCCGTAGCCCTTGTCCCCATAGAGGTCCGCGAGGCGCTTGTATTCCTCCATGGCTTTTTTCAGGTTTCCCTGCCAGTAGAAGGTATCCGCGATCAATTGTTGGGCGGGGGGAGCCAGGGGATGGGAGCCGAACATGGAGACCACGATCCTCGCCGCGTCCCGGGCCTGCAGGGATCGGTTCTTGCCGTAGGCGAGGAGATAGGCCTTCAGGGACTGGGCCTCCACGGCGCCGGGCGGGGCCGGGCTTTCCTGGGTCAGGGGTTCCACGGACGCCAAGGCCTTGTCGTAATCCCCCTCCGCGAGCGACCCATAGGCCGCTTGAAGCGCGGGCGGAAGCGGGAGTGGCTTCGGCTTGGCCTTGCAGGCCGGCAAGGCCAGGGCCACCAGGAGGATGGGGATGGAACGCCGCATGACTACCGCCTCAAAAAAAGGATCGGACTGATTTTAGTTTGATTTGACCCGGTTGAAAACCCTAATAGGGCGCTGAAAAGTGTTTTTTTACCCCACCGTCAGGCGGCTGAGCCGCCTAAGGACCGGTAGGGGGCAAAAATCCCTTTAGGTCGACTTTATCGTCACTCCGCTGAAGACCGGTTGGTTACATGGACTCCGGGGCCGAGACACCCAGGAGCGCCAAGGAGTTCCGGAGCACGATCTGGACCCCCAAGGCCAGGGCCAACCGCGCCTCGGCGGTTTCACGGGGAGCGTCCAGGATCCGGTGTTGGGTGTAAAAACCGTGGAAATCACCCGCCAAGGCCATGAGATAGGCCACCAGCCGGTGGGGTTCAAAGGCCTTGCCGGCCTCGGCCACCTGCTGGGGAAATTCGAGGATGGATTTCAGGAGCAGGACTGATTCCTTCTCCGTGAGGGAGCCCAGCCGGTCGGCCCGGACGGCCGGCACCAAGCCCTGGGAGGCGCACTTCTTGAGCAGGCTGCTGACCCGGGCGTGGGCGTATTGGATGTAGTAAACGGGGTTCTCATCGGTCTGTTTCTTGGCCACTTCCAGGTCGAAATCCAGGTGGCTGTTGGCGGACCTCATGGCGAAGAAGAACCGTGCGGCGTCCACGCCCACCTCGTCCAACAGCTCCTCCAAAGTGACGAACTTGCCCTCCCGTTTCGACATCTTGACCTTCTCACCCCCGGACAGGAGGCTCACTTGTTGGCCGATGAGGACCGTGAACTTGTCCGCTGGATACCCCGCGGCCTTCAAGGCGGCCGTCATCCGGAGGATGTGGCCGTGGTGGTCCGGGCCCCAAATGTCGAGCAACCGGTCGAAACCCCGGTCGAACTTGTCCATATGGTAGGCGATGTCCGCGGCGAAGTAGGCGGGGAGCCCGTCGCTCTTGACCATCACCTCATCCTTCGGGGCCCCGAACTCGGAAACCTTGATCCACTCGGCGCCGTCCTGGGCGTAAAGGAGCCCCTTCTCCCGAAGGAAATCCAAACCCTTCCCGACTTTGCCCGTCGCATGCAGTTCCCGGCGCTCGGAGAAGAATCGGTCGAAAGGCACCCCGAAACGCTCCATGGCCGTCCGGTGCCATTCCACCACCCGGTCCATGCCCCGTTCGCCCAGCCACCGGGACAACTCCACCTTCGGGAGCGCGGTCACCCCGGCGAACTCGGGGGACGCCAAAAATTCCCTGGCGAGGTCCTCCATATAGGCGCCCTGGTACCCGTTCTCCGGGGCCTGGGTGGGGATGCCCCGCACCCGGTCGCAGGCGGCCAAGAGGGATTCACCGAAAAGCTTCGCCTGGACCCCCGCGTCGTTCACGTAATACTCGGTGGCGACCTTCGCCCCCGAGGCCTGGAGCAGGCGCCGGATCACGTCCCCGAGGGTGGCGGCCCGTGCGTTGACCACGTTCAAGGGGCCCGTGGGGTTGGAACTCACGAATTCCAGCAGTAGGTTCACGTCCTCGGCCTGACGGTTGCGCCCATAAAGGTCGCCCTGGGAAAGCGCGTCCTCCAGGGTCTCGTAATACAGCCGGGGATTCAGGCGTAAATTCAGGTAGCCCGGGGCCACTGCCTCGAAGGAAACCACCAGCTCCGCCGGGAACCGGACGGTTTGGGCCAGGGCTTGGGCGATGGCCAAGGGGGACTTCTTCAGGACTTTGGCCAAGGGAAAGGTCGGGAAGGCGAAATCCCCATGGTCCTTGTCCTTCGGGCTCTCGAGGGAGAGGTCCAGGTCCATGGGGGCGCCGAGGGACGCGGTCGACTCGCGCAGTCGCGCGGTCAATTCGGCTTTCAGGGTCTGCAGGTCTTTTCCCATGGGTCAGCCGGGGGAGGACAACAGGGAAAGGTAGAGCTGGGAGCGGACCCGGGACTCGAGATTCTCGAATTCCCGTTTCCGTCCCTCCATCATCTCGTGGATGGAGACCGCCAGGTCGGGCGAGGGCGCCGGGAGGAACTTCACCACCCGTTCCCCCGTGCTTCGGCTGGCCACCTGCATGAGCCCGAGCCCGGCCAAGGTCTGGATTTTGGCCTCCAAACCCGACTCGGTCAGGGCCAACAGGTCGGCCACCAGTTTCAGGTCAAAAGTCGTCCCGGTGAGGAGCGACCAGAGGGCCAATAGGTTTCGCGAGGTCGGGTTGAGGAAGACCTGCCGAAGCAGGGACTTGTCTTTCACGTCAGTCATGAAGCCGCTCCCGTAACTTTCGGTAATCCCGGCCGACGGTGATGACCACGTCCACACCCGACACCGGGTGTTCGGCCTCGCGCACCGCCCCATCGTCGAGGCCCATTTTGCCTAACAGGTCCTCCAGGGCCACCGGCACCCCGACGGAACTGTCCACCACGGTCTTCCGGAACTTGAAGTTCGGGGCGTTCCCGACCTTGACCACCACCATGCCGGCTTCCTGGACCGCCCGGGCCACGACATCGGCGGCATTAGTAATACCACAACCGTTCCTGATTTCAACCTGAAGGGGAACCGGAGGGGTGAGGCCCGGAGTGCCCAGGGGGACCGGGGAGGCGGCCGTCACGGGCGTCACTCCGGGTTGGAGGGCGGCTTGTTCCGCGACCTTCGAAGCGTTCGTCCCGGTCCAAGGCGGGGGCGGGGGGGGCTTCGCGAGCAACGCCAGCGTGAAGCGTTCAATGGGGGTGAACCCATCCAGCCAAGACCCGTTGGGATGCCCGCCCGGAAGGGCCCGGAATCCCCCCCCGAAATACCAGGGCCAATCGCCGTCCTCACCGGGCGCCGCGGCGAAGCGCCCCTGGGTCCCGAGGGTCCTGGCCAATTCGGCCAGGGCCGTCCGGTCCCCCGCCAGGATGGCCCCAGCCGCTTCCCGCCTTTGGGACGCCGTGAGGTCGGCAGGGACGGAATCGGACTCTTGCCGCCCGAGGTTCAGGTGGACCAGGTAAACCGGGGCCCGATCCCCCCCGCGGAAAACCGTGACCCCCAATGGGGAGCGGTCCAACAGGGAGAGGGATAGCCCGGTGAAGATCCCCAAGGCGGCCAGGAGCAAGAGGGGTTTCCAAGGACCCCCGGGACGGGTCAAGGTCTTGTTTGAAGGGTGTCGTTCCAAGTTTCGAGGAGCCTCGGATGCACGGCCAAGCCGTGGGAGATCAGGTGCCGGAGGGTTCCTCCGCACTTGGCGAGGACGCCCTCCCTCAACGAACGGCCTGCCCGACGGCGGGCTTCACGAACCCCCGGGAAATCGCGGCCCGGCTCGATGTAATCGGCCACGAAGAGCGCTTGGGCGAGGGGCCCCATCCGCCTTCTGCCCAGGGTATGGCAACGGATCGCGTCCAACGTTTCGCGGTCCCGCAGGCCCCAAACCTTCCACGCCGCCGCGGCCCCCGCGTGGGGATGCCAGAGGGCCGGGATTCTACGCTCCCAGGCGTCCATCCGGAAGGGGGTGCCCCGCAACAGTGCCCTCATCCCCGACCGGGTCTCCTCCTTCGCGCAATCGTGGAACCAGGCGGCCATCTCGGCCTTTTCAAGCGACAACCCGTGACGGGAGGCCAATCGCTTGGCCGTCCGGACGACACCCTGGATATGCCTGAAACGGGCCGGTCGGACCCGTCCCCGGACCCAAGGGACCACTTCTTTCAGGGGGATCTTCCCCGCTCGCCGTGACTTCATTTAACCGAAAAGCCCCGTATAGGCGATCCCCCGGATGAGGGTCCGTTGGAACAGGATGAGAAGGACCAACGAGGGGATCGTGCTCAAGGAGAGGGCCGCCAGCACGACGTTGAGGGGCTCCCCGGTATCGATCAACTTCTGAACGCCGAGCACCAGGGGGTAAAAGTCCGGGTTGTTGATGACGATCAGGGGCCAAAAGAAGCTGTTCCAGCTGGTCACGAAGGCGAAAACCCCAAGGATCGCCAGGGCGGGCTTGACCATCGGCAGGGCGAACTTCCAGAAGACCCTCATCTCCCCGCACCCGTCGATCCGGGCCGCGTCGAGGATCTCCGAGGGCACCGAATCCATGGCGTCCTTGGCCACGAAAACCGCGAAGGCGCTGAACACCGAGGGAAGGATCAGGCCCCAGTAGCTGTCCAAAAGGTTCACGCCGGGGTGCCCGGGCCCGAGGGGGAAATGCTTCATGATCAGGTAAAGGGGCAGAACCAACAACTCGACCGGCACCATCAGGCTGGTGAGGAACAGGAGCATCCAGGCGCCGGCGCCCCTCACCCGGAGTTTCGATAGGGCATAACCCGCCATGGCCGCCGTCAAGACTTGGCCCAGCACCGAACCCAGGCAGAGGATCAGGCTGTTGACCACGTACAGGCCGAAGGGCACCAATTTCAGCGCCGCCTCGTAGTTGTCAAGGCTGAAGGCTTGGGGCCAATAGGCTTGGGGGACCGCGTAAAGTTCCGACGCCGTGCGGAAGGAGCTCAAGACCATCCAGGCGATCGGGGCCATCGTGACCAGCGCCGCCGCCCAAAGGAGGACCCGCCCGCCCATCAACAGGAGGCGCACCTTGGGGTCCCGGAGGTCCTTGGAGGACAGGAGTCCCCTTCCAGCCGAACTTCGCGCGAAGACGTTGTCCATGGCGTCAAGCCTCCGTCTTCTTGGTTTGAACCAGTCGGACCGCGGAAAAGGTGAACAGGGCCGCGAACATCAGCATCCCCATGGCCGCCGCGTACCCCAAGTCCATCTGCCCGAAGGCGGTCTTGTAGATGTAGGTGCCGATCACCTCGGTGGACTGCATCGGCCCGCCGTTGGTCATGACGTACACCTCGGTGAAGACCTGGAAGGCGCTGAGGACCTGGAGGATCAACAGCATGCCCATGGCCGGGGCCAGGTGGGGCAGGGTGATGTGGCGGATCTTTTTCCATATCCCCGCGCCGTCAAGCTCGGCGGCCTCGTAGCGTTCCTCGGGTAGGCTCTGGAGGAACGCGTAATAGATGATCATGAACCAGCCGGTGTTCTTCCAGACGAACATCAGGGTGATGGAGATCATGGCCCAACGCGGGTCCGTCAGCCATCCCACGGGAACCGTCCCCGGGGCCCGGGAAAGGACCGCGTTGAAGACCCCATACCCGTCGTCGTACATCCACTTCCACAGGTTGGCCGCCGGGACCGCCGGGATCACGAACGGCACCAGGAACAGGACCCGGAGGACCGCCTTGCCGCGTTTGAGCTCATTCAGGATGATCGCCAGGAAAATGGGGGGCCAAAACCCCAGGACGATGGAAATGAAGGTCAGCGCCGTGGCGTTCACGACGGTCTGCCAGAATAGGTCGTCCGAAAACGCCCGTCGGTAGTTGGCCCAGCCCACCGGCACGCTTTCACCCAAGGGGCTGAAATGCGTCAAGCTGACCTGAAACCCCTTGATCGTGGGGTAAAGGTAGAACAGGCCGAAGGCCGCCAGGGCCGGGAAGAGGAACCAAAAGGACCGCCAGGAATGGGCCAGGGGGTGCCACTTCGCCTTGGCCTTGACCATGGGTCGGTCCGGCTCGATGGGCTTGTCGAAAATGGAAGCCGTCTTGCGTCGGTCGTGGATCTTCCCCTCGTCCCGGCGCTTCCGGATCAGTTCCTTGGATCGCTCGGCCACGTCCTCGGTCGTTTCGCCATGGAGGAATGGGGACGCCTCCCGGGTCGCGCTTTTGGGCCCCGGATCCTTTCCCGTGGGGATTTGGCCCATCCTGGGCCCCCCCCCGCCCATTTGGTCCATCCAGGCGCGTTGTTGGCTCTCGTCCTGGGACCCCGGCGAATCCTCAATCTCCAGGTTGAGCGATGATTCTTGGGGCTCGATCTTGGGGATCGGCGCGGGCTTCTTTTCCTCATCGTCGTCGTAGATCGAGAAGGGCTTGAGTTCGTCAGCCAAGGCCCACCTCCCCCTTCAAGACGAAGCCAAAAACTAACGTTTGGAGCACCAAGTTCACCAAGGAAAGGTTAATGATCGGCTCATTTACAAACTTGGTGGTCTTGGTGAACTCGCTTACGCCCTCTGACGAAGTCTGACGGGTGGTGGTGAAAAGGGTTTTCTTTTCGCGGGTCGTCATTTGCGTTTGGCCTCCGGCGCGGGTGAGAGGAAACGCCGGTCCGCTTCCTTGGCGTAGGAGAGAAGGAGTGAGCCCGGGTCCGCGGTGGGATCCAGGATCACCTGCTGGAGCGGCACCGAATCCAAAAGGTCCCTCACCTGGGGCCATCCCGAAACATGGGGCTCGATTTTGGCGGTCTGCATCACGTTTTGGACCATCTGGAAGCCCGGCAGGTTCTCGATCTTGGCCGCGGCCGAGAACTCCCCCGGCACGATGACCATCCTCAGCTCCTGCATCCTCTGCCATTTCCAGAGTTGGTTGCCCGGGGACATCTCAAACTGGACGAAATCCCAGGCCGCCTGGCGGTGGGCCGCGTCGTCGGAGGCGTTCAGGACGTAGACCTGGCCGCCGAGGTGCGCGGCGGACCGGGCCGGGCCGGCGGGAAGCGGGGCGATGCCGAAGACGTTGGGGTCCAGCCCGTAACGGTTCACCAGGGCCGGGATCTGGTCGGACGTCCCGAAGATCATGGCCACCTTCCCGAGGGCGAAAAGATGGAGCAATTCGGTCTCACGCATCAAGGGATTCGGCTGGAGGACGTCGTATTTCCAGCGAAGGTCCTTCCAGAACTGGAGGGCCTGGACCGCGGGCGGCTCGGCGAAGGCAGCGGTGGCCTTCCCGTCGGCGTCGGTCCGCACCATTTCCCCGCCGGCCTGCCAAACGAAATCCTGGAAATACCAGGTCTTGGGCACCAGGCCCAGGCCGTAAACGCCCTGGGAGCGACGGGTCAACACTTTGGCGGCGTCCACCAACTCCACCCAGTTGGCGGGCGGGCCCTCGGGGTTCAACCCGGCTTTCTGGAAGAGGTCCTTGCGGTAGAGGAGGAAGAGGAAGTTTGTGTCCGCGGGGACGCCGTAGACGCCGTCGCCGACCTTCACGCTTTCCCAATAGACCGGGTCGATGAAGTACTTCTGGTCCCACTTGTCGAGGTAGGGGTTCAGGGACGCCAGGAAGCCCTTGGAAACGAGCGTGGGGATGGCTCCGGCCCACACCTTCACCAGGTCGGGCCCCTTGCCGCCGGCCATGACCGCGATGAACTCCTCAGGCCGGTACTCCCGCTCATAACCCTCCACCACCACGTCGGAGTGGGAATCCTCGAACCGCCGGACGGTCTCATCCCAGATTTGGCGTTCCTTCGGCAGGGAGGCGGGCGGGACGTTCCAGGTGACCAGGCGCACCTTGGTCATGTCCTTGAGGTGCCGCTGGTTGTGTCGGAGCAGGTTTTGGCTCAGGAGCAGGGCCGCGATCGCGGCCACGGTGAGGAGGATGAATTTCTTCATAAGGGGCCGCTGCGCTCCAAGGTCGGATGCTCAAGTCCGGCCATTATAGCAGGGCTTGACGGCCTTATCGGGGTGCACCAGGCCCTATTGGGTGGTGTAAAGGGTCACCACCGCCCGGCGCTGTTTCTCGTTGGGAGCCTTACCGGCGGGCGTAGCCAGGGGGTCACGGCCCGAGAGGCCGATGGCCGTGATCTTTCCCGGTTCCAGCTTGAGTTCCTTCGCCAGGAAGTCCCGGACCGCCGCGGCGCGGGCGTGGGACAGTTGGACCGTGTCTCCGGACTCGTCCGGGGAGGTGTAGCCCTTGATGCCCAGGACGCTCTTGGTGAGGTAAGGCCGGATCGATTCGACCGCGCCCCGGAGGTCCTTGAGACCGTCGGCGTCGATGACACTGGTCCCTTCCGCGAAGAAGATCGTGGCGAGGTTCAGGCTCATTTGTTGGGTGCCGGCGGAGGCGCCCTGGTCCACTTGGAGCCCCACCGGGCCGGTCCGGGCCCTGTTCCCGGCCACGTCCTGCGCCTCGAAGGCCAGTTGGAAATAGTCGCCGGGAACCGCGCGGGTGGCGCCCCCTTGGTCCCCTTCCCCGTTCCAGGTCCAAACCGCGGGGGGCTCGCCCACGCCCGTCGCCGTCCGGAAAGCGCGGCCCTTTTCGTCGAGCGCCATGACTTTCCAGGATGCGATCCCATTGCGGTCCGTGGCCTCCAGGTCGGCCCTCAGGGGTTTGGCGTCGAAGCTGACGAGCGTGTGATCCGGTTTGAAGGACAGGATCGGCGCCGTGGTGTCGAGGGTGAACTTGACGCCGGAGGTCTTCAGGGGGTTCCCCACCTTGTCCTCGGCCGTCATCAAGGCCATGTAGACCGCGTCGGGAGCCGATTGGCCGTCCCGGTCTAGGCCGTCCCAGCGGACCCGTTTCGGGAGCTTGCCCTTCCCCCGGACGCTGTAGACCACCTTCTCGCTGGCCGCGTCGCTGATCTCCAGTTCCCAGGCCGCCACGGGGATCCCGGGGTCGCCCGAGAGCTTGAACGTCACCCGGTCCTTCACGCCGTCGCGGTTTGGGGAGAAGACGGGCGGTTCGGCGGAAAGGGCGAGGTTGACCTGGGCGGACCGGACCTCGACCGGCTGGAGGTCCTCCGACCCCAAGGCCCCCTCGGGGTCATAGGTGCGCAGGACCACCTCGAACCGACCGTCCTTGACCGTCTTGCCGGCGTCATCCGAGCCGTCCCAAACGAACATCGGCGGCGGCGGGCCGTTGCCGTCGAACCGTTTCACGGCCGACTTGCCGGGCAGCTGGAGGAACTCGACCTCCCAACGGGCGATCCCGTCGGGGCGGGCCCCGATCAGGGAAATCGTCGTGGTATCGGCTTGGCCGTCGCCGTTCGGCGAAAAAACGGGTGGGGACACCGAGAATTGCAGTTTCCGGAGCGGGACGCCCGAGACCGGACGGCCGGCGACCCGGGTGGGTGTGGGCACGGCCGTCCCAGTCGGTTCCTCGCCATCCCCGATCTGGATCTCACCGGCCTTTTCCCCGACCCGATCCCGGCCACGCCACTCGTCCAACCGGTAGACGACGGACAACGATCCCATCAGTTTGGTGTTCTTCTCGGAAACCCCGAAGGCGGCCTGCACCTCGTAGGGTTTGTTCGGGTGGTAGCCGCCTCCCAGGGTGAAGAAACCGTCCCCATTGAGGACGTCGTCCCAACCGACCCGAGCCGAGTACCGGCGGTCCGCCAAGAAGCGTTCCACCCCCAGCTTCAGGCGGCTCTTGAGCGCGGTGGCCGAAAGCGTGCGGTCCACCGCCTCATAGTCCACCTCCACCCGCATCCGGGGGACGTCCTGGTAGGCCACGGCGAAGATGAAGGACCGCGACACGTCCTCGTCATACCCCGGGTCCACCCGGACCGAGCCGGTGATGTTTTTGGCCACGAGGCCGAAGGACAGGGCGTCCCCGTTCGGTAAGCGGTCGTCGTAGTCCAGCCCCATGTCGAGCGCCAGGCCGTGGGCCCCGGGGGAACCCGGGCCCGCGATGCGCGTGTCGATGGACTTGATGGAAAAACCCGCCAGTAGGTCGTGGTTGGATTGGAGGGGTAGCCCCAGTTCGAGGCCCAACAAACGGTTCTGGTTGGCCCCTGAGGCGCCGTCCTGCATCAGGGTCAACCCGAAAGTGGTTCCGTCCGGCGTGGGATAAAGGAGGGTGAGGTTGCCCCCGGAGGTAGAGGGCGCCTGGCGGAAGACCCCGCCCAGCTGGGCCATGGGCACCGTGGCCCGGGCGATCCCCGCGGGGTTGATGAGCGCCGCGTGGGTGCCACCCGCGGAGGCGGCCGCCGCGTCACCCATCCCCAGGGCCCAGGCGTCCTCGTCCAGGCGCAGGTCGAGGGCACGGGCCTTCGGGATCGGGCCTAACGCCAACAGCGCCGACGCGATGACGAGCCGGAAGCCCCAGGGGCGTTTCGGGGAGCGTGGGGGGATGTTGGACTTCAAGCGGACTACCTCGGACTACAGGGACTTCCTTAGCCTATCGAAGGGTCCCGGCAAATTGGTAGATCGTAGGGACCAGGAAGATTTCCAACAATTTTAAGGCCAGGAAGGCTAAAAGGGGAGAGAGATCGATGCCCCCGGTTCGCCAGGGCGGAAGGAGCTTCCGAAACGGCGACAAAAGCGGTTCCGTGGTGACCCGGACGAACCGGACCAAGCCGTTGTTCGGGTCCGGATCGACCCAGCTTAGGATCGCCCGGGCGAAGACCAGGATGATCGCCAGGAAAATCACCTCGCCCACCAGCCAACCGATCGCTTGGACGAGGTTCCCGAGGACGAACATGGTCACTTCCCCCCGGGGGCGTCGTCGGGGCTCAGCACCACCCAGGTCCGGACGCCCTTTTCGAAGATCCGCTTGGCGGCCGCCTGCACGTCGGCCGCCGTCACCCGGGAGACCTGAGCTGGGTACTTCTCGACCCATTCGGCCCCGGGCCCGGACAGCTCGTAGCGCGCCAGGGAGCCCATCTGGGAATGGCTGGACTGCAGGCCGACCTGGTACATCCCGGTGATGTAGGTCTTGGCCCGGTCGAGTTCCTCGGGGGTCACCGGCGCCTCGGCCATCGTGCCCAAGACCCGGACCAGTTCCTCCCGGGCCTTCGCTTCCTTCTCGGGCGCGCACCCCACATAGGCCTGGAAGATGCCGGATCGGGCCAGGGCCTCATGGGTGGCGTAAACGCTGTAGGCCAGGCTCCGCTTCTCGCGCAGCTCGATGAAGAGCCGGGCGCCCATGCCGTTCAACAGGGCCCCCATGACGCGGTAGGTGAAGTAATCCTTCCGGTCGAACCGGGGCGCCTTCAGGCCGAGCACCAAGGTGGCCTGTTGGCGGCCGAGCTTCTCGCGGATCTCCCCGGCCTTGGGTTGCGCCGGGATTTCGCTTCGGGACGACAAGCCGGGCCCTTGGGGCAAGGCCGCGAAAAGGGTCTCCAACCGGGACTTGAGCTCGACCGCGTCCACGTCGCCCACCACCACCACGGTCATGCCCTTGCGGCCGATCCGGGCCTTGTACCAGTCCCGGACGGTCCCGGCGTTGAACTTCGCGACCTGGTCCGCCTCGCCCAACTGGAAGTGGGCGTAAGGCGTGCCGGCGAAGGTCGCGAGGTCGGACTTCAGCAGGCCGAACTCGCTCGGGTCATCGGGCAGCCTTTCGATCTGCGACTTCTGGAGGTCCCGTTCCTTCGCCACTTCCCCCTCGGCGAAGGTCGGTTGGACCAGGGCCTGGGCCAGGAGGTCCAGGGATTGGGTGAATCGGTCGGTGAGGACGTCGAGGGTCAGTCCCCAGTAGTCCTTCTCCACCACCGGCGAGACCTGGGCCGCGAGGGATTCCACGGCGTCGGCGTACCCTGGTTGGTCCAGCCCTCCCGAGCCCTTCAGGAGGCACTTGGCCATCAGGGACGTCAAACCGAACTGCCGTGAATTTTCGTCCGGGAACCCGCCGTCGAAGAAGACCCCGAGGGAGACGATCGGCAGGCCGTGGCGCTCGCGCACCAACAGGGTGCCGCCGCCTTGGAGCGCCAAACGTTCCACCGGGGGCGCCTCCTCCTCTTGGACTTTCGCCTTCGGGGCCGCGGCCAAGGCTTGGGCCAGCCGGCCCTCGAGCGCCTTCTGCCAGGAGGACGCGCTCCCGGGGACCTTTTCCTTTTCCGGGTGGTACACCAACAAGGTCGCCCGCTTGGGCAACAGGTACTTCGCGGCCACCCGGCGCAGGTCGGCGTCGGTCACCGAGGTCAGGGCGTTGAGGAACACCTCTTCCTTCTCGTAGCCGCCCTGGAGTTCCCAATAGCCCAGGCTCTTGGCCATGCCGTCCATGCTCTGCTTCTCGAAGATCTTGGAGGAATGAAGCCGGGTCTTGATCTTCTCAAGCTCCTTCGGGTCCACGCCCCCGGCCCGGACCTTCCCCACCGTCTCCATGGCGTCGCCGAGGAAGGCGTTGAGGCGCTTCGCGTCCGTGAGGCCCTGGAGCACGAAAAGTCCCCCATACCGCCCGGAGAAATGCTCGGCTCCCGCGTCATCCGCCGAGCGGCTCCCCTCGCGGATGGCCTGGTTCATGCGGCTCGAGGCCCCGTCGCCCAACACCGCCTGGAGGACCTCCAGCGCCGGGGAATCGGGGTGGTCGAAGGGCACCGTGGGGAAACCCAGGGTGGCGTAAGTCTGCTTCAGGTCGCCCGGCTCATCGGCCAGGGTCAGTTTCGTCGGCTCGGGGTCCTTCCCGGTCTTGCGGGGCGGGGGCGTCTTGGAGGGCACGGTGCCGAAGTTCTTCTTGACCCAATCGACCACCTCGGCCGCCTTCACGTTGCCCACGACGGCCACCACGGTGTTCTTCGGCACGTAATGGGTCTCGTAGTACTTCTTGAGGCTCTCGCGCGGCACCGACTTGAGGATCTTCATGTCGCCGATGACCGGCCAATGGTAGGGGTTCTTGTGGAAGGCCTTGTCGAAGATGATTTCCCAGGACCAGCTCCAGGGATCGTCCTCGCGCATCCGCATCTCCTCGAACACGACCTCCTTTTCCTTGGCCAGTTCGTTCGCGTCGAACTGGGAATGGAGGTAGGCGTCGAACTCCACGTCGAGGGCGGTCTGGACCCGGGAGGCCGGGAGCACCACGTAGTAGCAGGTGTGCTCGAAGCTGGTGAAGGCGTTCAGGTAGCCCCCGGCGGCCTCGACCTCGCGGGAGATCTCACCCACGCCGCGCTTCTTCGTGCCCTTGAAGATCATGTGCTCGATCAGGTGGGCCATGCCCCGCTCGTCGGCCTTTTCGTCGATGGACCCGGCTTCCACCCAAATATTGAGGGCCACGACGTCGGCGGAGGGGTCCTCCTTGACCAAGAGGGTCGCGCCGTTGGGGAGCTTGACCCTTGTCACGCCCTCCGGCCCTGAGCTTGTCGAACGGGCGGCATCCAATAGGGGGGCCGTCGTCGCCCGAGGGGGTTTCCCGCCCTTCCGGGCGGCGGAATGGGCGGTCGGAAGTCCGAAGGCGAAGGAAAGGGCGGAAATCAAAAGGATCCTCCTCAGGTTGCGGGTGGGGCTCATGAGCCTACCTTATGTAAGGGTCTGAACACAGGCTGGGGAAGGCCTTGACGGGGCGTTTGGGCCCGGGGATCGGGGGATTTGGGGCCTTAAGGGCCCGGATCCGGGTCTTCCGTAAGGCTGGGAGCATAGCAGAGGCCCCCGGGGGGAACAACGGGGCGGGCTCCCAAAACCACGCCGAAATCATCATCTGCGGGGTCAGGAGGCCTGTTTATGGAGTCATCCTCCGGACCCAACCGTCGAAACCACCACCTATAGACACACCTAACCAACTCATAGGGCGCCACAAGCCAAGTAACGTCCTCTTCCAAAATTCAACATCTCGGGATAAATCGATTTAGGTCCTATATTAACCTCCTGGGACCGGATGCCTCAAGGGTTATCGCTTTTCCCTTTTCTTTCATGCTTGCATTCACCTACTCAACGCCCTTCTTCCCCGCTTCCATGGGGCCAAGGCATTTCGTAAAGTCTTAATTTGTGTCATCAACTTTCTTGATTGTGCTTTAACGTTCCTCCGAGGGCATTAATATGTCTTATTTTTGTCAGTATTTTCATTGGAGAATAAACGTTTTCCGGAACCGTCTAGAGTTCGATAAAAAACAAACCCCCAACGCGATACGGCCTGGTGGCCGGAGGCGGAAGTGGCGCCCAACGAAGTCCTGGAACGTCTCACGCAGATGGCGGAACTCGCGATTAATCGCGAAGGCTTCGGCGCTAGCCGCAGTTGCCGCCACCATATCCAAAACAAGATCGTCAATATTACGTCGCGCATTTCCAAGAAGATCGAGGAGAGTCCCACCTGGGTGTCCGACCTGCACTTCGCCGAGGTCTTGACCACGCAGTTGGTGCATGAGATGGCGATGGAGGGCAAGAACCGGGGATATACCGAACTCCATCCGGACACGTTCTTCGCGGCCCTCGACCGGATGGGCCCCATCGCCCTGCTGGCCGACTGATCCCGCGCCAGACGTTATTTGATGGAGGCGTCCCCGAAGTTGATGTTGAGGTCCAAGCCATCCGTGGTGGGCGTCACCTGCCCAAGGTCCACGTAGGGATCCCCCGTGTTGAAGGTGTAGGATCCGTCCGCGTCGAAATAGGCCCGGACGTAAATGGGCGTCAATCCGGTCTGGTTCGCGCCGTCGTTCGTGACGAAGTAATAGAGGGTGCCGTTCTGGTCGACCGTGCTGCCCGCCGGAAGCGGGACGCTGTAGGCCGCGTCCGAATAGGTAAGGACGTGGATCATCCGGCAGAGTCCCACCGTCCCCCGGCCACCGTTGTAGGTGGCGTTGCCGTAGACCCCCCAATAACTGCAGGTGTCATCGAACGAGACGCTCGGACCCACCACGGTGGTGCCCGAGGAACCGCTGATCGTCATCGCGTAGGAGGCAGGCGACGCGGGATTGGCGCAGGACCCCTGGGTGAAATACCGCATCCCCGGAACAGGTTTAAAATTCTTCCCACTGTAACCAACGGCGGGATATAACTCGGTTAATCCGTTTAGATCAAAGAACGCCGAAAAGCCTACAACAGGAAAGTAGCTCCCGATTGTATAGGCCCCACTATTAGACCAAAGAACATTGGTCCCCCAAAAGTTCGCACTTCCTCCCACATAAACAGGATGCGACAAGTCAGGTGCACCTGTTCCGGAGTAGGAATAGGAACCTTGGACGTGGTAAATCGGGGTCGGCGGAGCGGTCCCAGTCAGGGTTGGAGTGGCCGTCAAACAGGGCGTTCCCGTGTTCACCGGGGTCGGCGTGGAGGTGGCCCAAGTGCCGGTCGGTGTGTCCGTGGAGGTCGGGCTACCGGTGAAAGTCAAAGTTGAAGTGGGGCTATTGGTGAAGGTGCGGGTCGAGGTGGGGGTCGGCGTGTCCGTGGGGCTGGCGGGCGTCGGGGAATTGGTGAAGGTCTTGGTCCAGGTCGCGGTCCAAGCCGGGGACCCGGTCCACGTAGCGGTGAAGGCCGGAGTGTCCGTGTCGGACGGCGTTAGGGTGGCGATAGGGGTTTGGGTAGCGGTATTCGCGGGTCCGGCGGGACTCGAGGGGGTGTTTTTCTTGGTCGAGCAGGCGGTCGCCACCAAGGCCAAACCTAACGCCAAGGCCGAAAAAGTTATCCAAATATTCTTAGTTCCCATGTTTCCCCCCGTTTGATTCTCTCCCCCTATAGATACAGCCGCCGCACTTTATTCCATGGGTTTTCAATACGGAAAAGCCTTATTTATGCCCTTTTCCTCGACTGCACAGGGCCCTGGTGGACCAAAAGCCAACCGCTTATGGAACCACGGGGACGGCGGGGGTCACGGAGTACGGCCTTTAGAGCTCAACTCAAAACACAGGCCTCCTTCTCCCTCGACGGGAGAAGGTTGGGATGAGGGTGCGGTTTAGGACGGGCACCACTGATATTCTTAGGTCAACAACGCTTATATACCCCCAGCCTTTTATGGCAGGTTAAAGGACGTGCCAAAACACCCCTCACCCTACCCTTTCCCGCAAGGGGCGAGGGTTACTACGAACATTTAAGGGCCTTTGGATCAGCAAATTCCACTTTCCTTCCCCGTGAACTCCGTCCCACCTTCTTTCCATGATATGGAAGGTGGGACTGTCCCGCGGCCATTGAATATTAGAATGGGCGCGGGACGTGCCCTCCGTGGTGAAAGGGCTTTAGGCCGTTGCCGTGGGCAGTTCGGCCCAACAGGTGGTGTAGCGGGGGCTCTTGCGGGCGAAGAGGGTCTTCCAGTCCTTCTCCATCCCCTCGGCCAGGTACCGCACATGGCCCTCCCCGAAGTCCCGGTGGATTTTGTCCAGTACCCCCATGAGCCTCGCCTTCTTGTCCCGGTCCCGCCTGAGGAACAGGTTGCCCTGGATCTCCCCCACCCCCACCAGCTCGTCGAACTGCACGGCCACCCGCTTGAAGACGTAGCCGGGGCGGTACACCTGCTCCACCAACCTCATGGCGTAGCCGATGATCTCGCCGGTGTCGTCGGTGGCCACGGGAAGCTCCAGGGAGATGCCCTTCTGGTATTGGGGGCTGTGTTCCTGGAACGGGTTGGTCTGGAGGAACACCGACAGGCGCTTCACCGCCTGCCCATCCTTGCGCAGGCGCACAGCCGATTGGGCCGCGAAGGTGGCGGCCGCCTCCTTGACGTCCCCCATATCCGACACGGGACGGCCGAAGGACTTGCCGGACCCGATGGCCTTCTTGGCGGGCCGTTCCCTCTCGAACGGGATGCAGGGTTCCCCCCTCAGTTCCCGCACCAGGCGCTCCCCCACCACCCCGGTCTTCTTGCGCACCCACTCGGTCGGGCAGTTGCGAAGGTCCCAGGCGGTCTCAACCCCATTCTCCTGAAATAGTTTTTCGTAGGCGGGCCCCACGCCCCAGACCTTGCCGACCCGCAGGGACCGGAGCGCCCGCTCCAGGTGGGGGGATTCGTAGAGGGACAACACCCCCGCCGCCTTGGGGGACTTCTTGGCGATCTTGTTCGCCACCTTGGCCAACACCTTGGTGGGCCCGATGCCCACGGTCACCGGGATGCCCGTCCACTTCTGGACGGTGCGCTTGATCACCCGGCCGTAGCCGTCGAGGTCCGGCGGGAAACCCTTAAGGCCCAGGAAGCTCTCGTCGATCGAGTACTGCTCCAGGTCGGGCGAGAAGACCCGAAGGGTCTCCACCACGCGCCGGGACATGTCGCCGTACAGGGTGTAGTTGCTGGACAGGAGCCGTACCCCGTGGCGCTCCAGGAGTCCGCGGATCTGGAACACCGGCTTGGCCATGTCGATGCCCAGGGCCTTGGCCTCGGCGCTCCGCGCCACGATGCAGCCGTCGTTGTTGGACAGCACCACGACGGGCAAATCCCTCAGCTGGGGGTCGAAGACCTTCTCGCAGGACGCGTAGAAGTTGTTGCAGTCCACCAGGGCGATGGGCGCCGGTTTCATTTAGCCAGCGAGTGGATGACGTGCACCACCACGCCCCACACCTCGAAGCCGCTCTCGGGGATCACGATGTTGGGATGGGCCGGGTTCTCGGCGGCCAGGGCGAGCTTGCCGTCGGCGCGCTTGAGGCGCTTCACCGTGAAGCCGCCGTCCACCACGGCCAGCACCACGTGGCCTTCCCGGGGTTCGAGGGACCGGTCCACCACCGCCAGGTCGCCGGAAAGGATGCCCGCGCCGGTCATGGAATCCCCCACGACGCGGATGTAGAAGGTGGCCGCCGGGCGGGTGACGAGGTGCTTGTTGAGGTCCAGGACCTCCTCGAGGTAGTCCTCGGCGGGCGAGGGGAAACCCGCCGCCACCGGGCCGGGATAGTAGGGCCGGGGCAGTTCGCTCAAGGGGCCTGGGTGGTACAGGGTCGGGCTCATAGGTATACTCTTGTATACCTACCCCGACCGGGCGTCAAGCCGTTCCCGGGGTTCAGCAGGGGTTCTTGTAAGCTTTTTTACCCCGGAGGTCACGGAGATCGCGGGGAAAGAGTTGAATTTAAATGAACCTAAAGCCTATCTCCGTGCCCCCCCCATCCCCGTGGTTCAATAAGCGGTTGGCCGTTGGTCGTGGAGTTGAGGCTGACGAAGGACAACGGCTAAAACTCTTTCACCACGGAGGTCACAAAGATCTTGGGGAAGGAAAGCGGGTTGATTCAACAAAAAGCCTATCTCCGTGCCCCCCGCCGTCCCGGTGGTTCAATAAGCGGTTGGCTTCGCCTGTTAAGCGGTGATCTCCGGCAGGAAGACCTTGAAAACCACCCCGGGGCCGTCCGGCAAACCCTCGGCCCAGATCCTTCCCCCGTGGGCCTCGACGATGCGGCGCGAGACCGCCAGCCCCACGCCGGTGCCGCCCGTCCGCCGGGCCGCCTCCTCACCCATCAGGAAGAAACGCCCGAAGACGCGCTCCCGTTCCTCCTCGGGAATGCCGGGTCCCGAATCCTTGACCGTAAAGAGCCAGCCCCAGCGTTGGCCGTCCCGGCCGGGTTGGGCCGACAACTGGACGATGCCGCCGTCCTGGG
>CAYMOV010000001.1:0-143767 GCA_964392085.1 uncultured bacterium | reverse complement strand
GCTTCCCACTTGGGCCGCCGGCCGGGGCAATTTGGCTGAACTCCTCGCCGTGAAAGGAAGTTATCCCATCATGGGACGGTTTGTCAATAGGGACTCAAAATATTTCTAAGGTTCTTCTCCCGGCAAATTCACTGCCGCTAGCTTTGGTTAAACCGGTTGGATCAAACCAAACCCACATGGCCGGGTGGTTCAGGTTCCGGAATCCACCCGATAAGTTCCCGGACCATGCAGACGGCTGATATCGGACACAAACCCTTGAATTCAGTTGTGCCCTTTATTTCTTCCGGGACCTCGCTTCGCCCAATGACCTTAAACCCGAGTTTGAAGCATGTTTTTTCGACGGTGGTGGTCATCAGAAAGAACCGCCTCATCCCGTGTTCCAGGGCGACCGAAAGGATGAGTCTCATCAGCGCGTTTGATACACCTTTCCGCCGGTAGGCCGGATCCACCGCGAAGGAACGAAGGAGGCTAATCGTCCCGAAGCGCTCCATGCCGATGACCCCGATGGTCGAGGATCCCCGCTTGGCCAGGATGAAATCCATCCGGCGAAGGTCGACGTCCTCGTACGGCAGGAGGCACGAACGCAACAGGTTTTTCGTGTTTTCTAAGTCTTCCGGCACGGCGAAACCGAATCGGAGATTGAGCGCCTCCATCCGCTTTGCAAGCGGGCCGTCTAACATTGTTCCGGCATCCCCGATCCAATTTTGCCGGAACCGTTTACCCGAACCGGTCGGGCTTCGTCACCGCTCTTGAGGGATTTGTCCGTATCCCATTTTGAAAATCTTTCGATGGATTGGACGAAGGCCCGGAAATGCTGGAATCCCCCATCCCAGGAACCTAATCCCGATTGGAGATTGATGTGGCCCTTCTCGCCAACGTCGTGGTAGAGGGAGCCCCAATGTTCCGCCAGGGCCCTGGAGTAACAAGACGGCGCGTAAGGGTCGTTCCGGCTGGCAACGAGGGCAGTCGGAAACGGGAACCTGCATTCGAACGGCGAAGAAAACCCCACGGCTTGTTTAGGATAACTGGGCGATTCCGCGGAGGGTACCCCGACCAGAAAAGCCCCCCGGATCGATCGGTCCTCATGGCGTTTCGCCCATTCGGACAGCAAGAGACAACCCATACTGTGGGCCACGATGACCTTAGGACCCTGGTCCAAGGCCAGGGTTCGATCCAAATCCTCCAGCCACTCCCCCGCCCGGGGTTGGGCCCAGTCCCGGTGGTCCACCCAAAGTCCGTTCAGTTTCCAATACCAGTGGTTCTGCCAATGGCCGGCCCCGGAGTTGTCGATACCCGCCAGGTAGATGATCCTCATTCCTCCCATGCCGCTCCCTCCAACAGGTTAGGCGTTAATGCCTGGGTTTGACGCGTGTCGCGGACCGATGCTCGGCCCGATCACCCTTAACTTGGCCACCCGTTATGGGTTGAGCAGGTGGTTGAGTCTCCTGAGGAACAGCCCCAGGATCGCGTCCAGCGCCTCGCGGGCATCCGCCCCCTCGGCTTTGAACTCCAAAACATCCCCCTGATGGGCGCCGAGTGAAAGGATTCCGAGGATGCTCCGGAGGTCCACCCGCCTCCCTGAGTAAGTCACTTCCAAACGGCTTTCAATCCGCGAAGCCACCTGCGCCAACTCCATGCTTGATCTCAAGTGGAGCCCCAGCGGGTTCATGACTTGGACCTGTTCCTTGGCGGTCATGGTCGATCCCTCACTTCAACGGTCTCCCCGGCGTTTGATAAAATTAATCGCGGGAGCGCGTCCCTGATTCGCCTCCCGCGATGGTATCCGTTGTTCGACTTGCGGTCGCCCCACGGATTACCTCGGCACGTCCTCCCGCCGGGCGCCGCCGCGGCGCCCGGCGCCACCATTGCGGCCGGGAGCTGGTCGGTCCCCGGCCTGTTGGGACGGCCCCGGGCGCGCTTTTAGAAGGCGTGCTGGAGGCTGAGAACTGTCCCTTCCCCCAAACCGACGAAGTCATAGCCCGAACCGGTCCCGAGGGCTGAGTTCTTGATGTCCCCCGCGTTGACGTAGGCCAGGACCGCCGTGATGTTGGGAGTGGCGAACCAGGCCAAGTGGACATCCCAGTAGTTTGGGTTCCGGTAGGCTTGCCCGACCGCCCCAAATTTGGCCCCCTGTTGGTACTCGAACCCGGTGGCGAAGCCATGGGGCCAAACGATGTCCAGGTTCCCGAATCCGGTCCCGCGTTTCGTCTTGTCGAATCCCAGGACCCCCGTGGCGTAGCCGCTGGTGGCCAGGACGCCCGCCGACACCAACACCGGCCTGGGAAGTTGCGTGATGAGCTTGGTGGCCACCACGTAAAGGTCGGTCCCAAGGCTCCTCGTATCGGGCCCCCCGAATCCGGCTTTACCGATGTCCACCTGCACCGGCCCTGAGATGGTCTTGCTCGACTTATAGATGGCCCCCACCGAAACGGCCGGCAGGGCCTTGGTCTTGAGGGCGTTCTCGGGGACCAGGAGGATTTTCGCGCCCAGGCTCGTCTTGTGGACCGAGGCGAATCCCGCCACGGCGACAGCCTCATACCCGTACGACAACTCCAGCCGCTTAAAAAAAGTGTCCGCGACCCCCACCGCCGACCAATCGATCCCGCCGACGACCGGTTGGTGCAGGTTCACGTACCACGCGCCGAATGTGGGGAGGCCCAGGATTTCCGTGGAGCCCGACTTCAAATGGCTGTTTTCCCCCGTGGAATTGGCGGGATAGGCCAACGGATTGAAGGCGATGCCGCCGACCCCCTCCAAGTTGATGAGGGGCGGACCCGCTTGCGCGGTATGGGCCGCGAAGGATAATGCCAGTACGAACAACGCAGACAACTTCTTGAACTTCCTCATGGGAAAGCCTCCTGGATATTTTTGGCGCCGGTTCCAGTTCGACTGGTGGGGTTGCGCTTAAATTTTGAGTCCGCCTTTCGGTAGTCCGAAAAGGCCGTCCCCCTCTCGGAGCGGTTTTGCGGTTCCGCGACCGAAATGACCCTCAACCCCCGGGATTCACCCGGGGACAAAGGGGGTTCATCCAATCGCCAGCCTGGGTTTGCCCCATAAAACAAAAAACCCGTACCGCTTTTTGAAGCGGTACGGGTCCTGGAAATTCGGGACTTCGCCACCGCTTTAGCTCCCGGTTCACCCCAAAAGCGCGTCAACGCGCCCTTGGAAGCCCGGCCGGGGCAAGTTGGTACTTAACGCCTCGCCGGTAAGACCATGGATAAAAAGAAAAACCCGCGCCGCTTTTGCAAGCGACGCGGGTTGGGGGATGTCCCTAAACCGCCACCGCTTTAGCTCCCTGTTCGCTTCCCACTTGGGCCGCCGGCCGGGGCAATTTGGCTGAACTCCTCGCCGTGAAAATGAAATTACTCCCGCGTGAAAAAAATGTCAAGGGATTATTAAAATTCATTTCAAATGGTTCCCGTGGGAATTTAGGCGCAGTCGCTCTCAACCGTAACGGATGCGGCGGATCCCGTGGACTCATCCACCAGGAAGGGCTCAAGGATCGCCTGGACATGCGCGACAGGACCATCTGCAAGTTTGCGGGTGTAGTCCGAGAAAGTGTCTTTCGATGGGCTGTTCCCGTTGTAACTTTGGACCACGGCTTGGGCCGCCGCGGGCAATTGGGGGGCGTCGATGGTCGCCACGCGTTTACCGAACCGGAAGCCGTTCGGGCTGGGGCCACCGCCCATCCAAACCGCGTATCGCTCCCGCCTCACGCCGTCCTGGATGACCGCTTCGCCTGAAAACCCCAGGCTGGCCAAGAGGGGGCGGCCGCATTGGTTGGGGCATCCGGAGAGGTGGAGGTTCCCGCCAGTCTCGGGAAAGGAAACCTTGGATAGGGCCGAATGGCCCGTGGGATCCGTCGCCGTGGCGGCGCCCCGGCAAGTCGCGGCGCCGGGACAGGACACCTGCCGGAAAGGGGGGGCCTGGTCGTGGACCCTGAACCCTTTCCTTCGGTAGGAAACAACCGCCCGTTCGCGGCGTTCCAGAGAGGGGACCCCGAGGACCTGGACCGTCTGGCCGGCCGTCAGGCGCAGGCCCCCCAGGTCATGGGCGTACAGGGTGTCGGTGAGGGTCTCCCATTGCTGGGCCGTGCACCAACCCCAGGGAATGGAAATCTCCAACCCGGGATGGTCGTTTAGGGGAGCGGGCCCGCCCAAGGCCAGGCGGACGCTTGGAGTCTTATCCATTTCCGCCCTGAACTCCGCGAGGCCGATCTCCTCCAGCAGGTACTTGAGGCGGGCTTTTGGGCGCTGTCGCCCCTGGCCCAGGCGACGGAAGGTTTCGACGGCCCTCGCGAGGAACGCGGGGGCATCCTCCTTGAGGACGAACGGCTCCAGGACCTGCGCCTCGCGGGGATGTTTCCCCAACCCGCCTCCGGCCAGGACCTTGAAGCCCTTTCGGCCCAAGGCGTCCCGGAGGCCGGTCAACCCGAAGTCATGGGCCAGCGCCGCCGCGCAATCGTTGGGGCACCCGGAAATGGCGATCTTAACCTTGCGGGGCAGGTTCCCGCCCTTTTGGACGGCCCAGGTTTGGAAGGCTTCCAGGACCGGCGTGGGGTCTATCCGGTCCGATGGGCATGAACCGGTCTCCTCGCAGGTCGTCGGGGTCCTCACCACGGCCCCGCCGGATTGGTAGGAGTCCAATCCGCGGATCTCGGCGTCCTCGAGGATGACTGGCAGGTCCGCCAGGGCGAGCCCGTAGACCTGGATGTTCTGACGGGTCGTGAGGTGGAAGGGTTTGTCGGGGCTCCAACGATGGAGGAAGTCCGGGAGCTCACGGATCTGGTGGGGAGTGACTTTCCCACCGGGAAAACGGAGCCTCAACATGTACGACCCATCCCGGCTGACATGGAAACCCCAGAGGGTGCGGATGGTCCGCCAATCCGATTCGGTGGCTTGGGAGGCCTTGAAATCACCCCAGACCCGGTGGAAAAGATTCAGGTCTTCGCCGCGTTGCGTCCTGGTGGGTTGGGTTTGGATGGCACAGGCGGGAGCGGTCATCCCCATCAACTGGGGTTGGTTGTCTTGCTTGGAACAGGTAGGACCCGGGGTCGGGTGGCGGCCGGGGGCCTGAGGGATGTTTGGCTTGTTTTTACGGCCCATGTTGAACCCCACGGTCGGTTGGATGACGCATCCGTCCAACTATGATGTTCTTCCTGGGGACTACAGCAGTATGACGAATCCGGTAAAGGGTAATTGGTCTGTAAGTTTATTCACGTTCATCGACCTAGTGAATGACGCAAGAATCGATATCGGGTTTAGCCTTGCCACATGCGGGACAATGGGCATGGCGGGAAGGCTTTACCGCGCGGGTTTCCCGTTTGAGGGAATCGAAGGTCCAGAGGAACAGCTCATTGGAACCGGAGAGGAGACGCTGGGCCTCCTTGGCCTGCCAATATCCGGCCCATTGGGCAACGGGCCCGAGGATTCCGGCCATCTGGCAGGTGGGCAGGACGTCAGGAGGTGGAATCTCCGGCAGGACGCACCGCAAACAGGCCGTGACGCCGGGCCTGACCGCCAAGATCTGGCCCCCGAACCGCACCACTCCCGCGTGGACGAAGGGCTTCCCCGCCTTCACACAGGCGTCGTTCAGGGCGTATTTCTTCTCCAACCGATCCAATCCGTCGATCACGAGGTCGTATCGGGCGATCAGATCCTCCCAATCCCTGTTGGGAAAAGCCTCGGGGATGACCTCGATCTTGAGATTTGGATGTTTCGCCTGGAGCTTGCGGGCCGCCGTCTCGGCTTTCGGTTTTCCGATGTCGGAATCGTCGTAAAGGATCTGCCGGTGGAGATTGGAGGGTTCGACGATATCGGGGTCCATTAACCCAAAATGCGCAAAGGGCAACATCGCCAAAAGTGAAGCTGCGGGAGAACCAAGACCCCCAAGGCCGATGATTAGGATTTTGAACTGCGGTTTTTCAGGAGTCATGGTTAATGGTTTTTTCGGTTAACCGGCCTATTCCTTCAACTGAAAAGACTTTTCGTTTGTGTCCATCCAGAATCCAGGGATCCCCTTGCCCATCGACAGCTATGCTGAGGACATTTAGATCCCAATCGCGTGGGAGCCGCGATTTACCAAGCAACAAGCCTTCTGGGTTGAATGCATATATCCAATCGGAGCCGTTTGTGACATATAAATTCCCCGATTTGTCGGATGCCATCGTACATGCTTTGATGGAAATCCCTTTAATGCTAGCGGGAAAAACGTTCCATTTGCCATTGCTTGGATCAAACTGGTGGATGATGTGTTTTGAATAGTCCAAAAGGGCAATTTGACCGTTTCCAAGACAAGACGCGCCGCCAAGTACCGACCCCAATTGCGGTAATTCCCATTCGGATTGGAAGACGCCTGCCGAATTATATCGGATGATTTTTTCGCGGCCCGTATCGATCAGGAAAATTTCCCGGTCTGGCGTTATCGCAATCGGGCCCGGATTCAGGAATTTCCCGGGGACATTCCCGATCGAGCCGAATTCAAAGAGATGGTTCCCTTGCAGGTCGAAAACGGCGGTTACTTGTTCGGAGGCATCCGAAAGGTATAGGCTGTTGTAGGACTTCTGAAACCAAAATGGTTTGCTGGGATCCCGGTCCCGCGACATCTGAATGGGGAAGCCCCTTGACGCCAATATAACAAAATCAATATTGTCGTCCTTGAAGTCTTTGCTGAAGAATTTTGAGGCAAGGATCCGTTTTAGTTGGTATACCTTTTTTTCAAATTGGATGCCTCGGAACTGCGGGGTGATGACGTTAACGCCGGTGTCGACAAAATTGCCGTGAGGTTTAAGGTAATAGGCGGAATCTAACCTTCTTTCGGCATTGAATCTGTAAATAAAACCCTTTTGAAGGTCGCCGACAAGCAGTTCGTCTTGATTATCAATGATAATTCGGAACGGGCAAGGAAATGAGGCGTCCAAGCTTTTTTTCGTTAGCCTAATAATTTGGTTATTGGTTCGGTCGACGTTCACGATGCATCCCGTGTTGAAGGACAGTGCGAATAGGGCAATCATCGCGTAAGGGAAGAAAGCGCGGTTTGGTGTATTTGATTTCATTTTAAATTCCGTCTCTGAATAGATCCTTCTCGAATTGGTCTTCGAGGCTGAAGTAGCGCTCCCCCATGTCACAGCAAAGAGTGACGACGCGCTGGCCTGGGCCAAATCGCTTGGCAACCTTGAGGGCGGCGGAAACGTTGGCCCCGGTGGAAATGCCGACTAAAAGTCCCTCGTGGCGGGCCAGCTGTTTGGTCATGCGGTAGGCCTCCTCCTCCTCGACGGTCAGGATCTCGTCGATCACCGACCGGTTGAGGACGGGAGGGACGAACCCCGCGCCGATACCCTGGATGCGGTGGGTTCCCGCGGAACCGCCCGACAGGACGGCGCTCTTGGCGGGTTCCAACGCGATGATCCGGACCGGATGGCCCTTTTCCTTGAAGTGCTCCCCCACCCCCGTGATGGTGCCGCCGGTGCCGACCCCCGCCACGAAGGCGTCCAGCTGTCCCTCGGTGGCCTCGTCGATCTCCACGGCGGTGGTTTTCTTGTGGACCTCGGGATTGGCGCGGTTCGAGAACTGGCCCGGCATGAACCAGCCTGGGTTTTCGGCTTGGAGGGATTTGGCCTTGTCCAAGGCGCCCGCCATCAGTTTCGCGGCGGGGGTCAGGACCAGTTGGGCGCCGTAGGCTTGGAGGAGGATCTTGCGCTCTTCGCTCATGTCCTCGGGCATGACCAGGACGATCTTGTATCCCCGGGCGGCGCAGACCATCGCGAGGCCGATCCCGGTGTTACCGCTGGTGGGCTCCAGCACCGTACCTCCGGGCTTGAGGATTCCCCTCACCTCGGCGTCGTTGATCATGGCGAGGGCCACCCGGTCCTTCAGGCTTCCCCCGGGGTTCGCGGACTCGAGCTTCACCAAGACCTGGGCATGGGCCGGGTCGGAGAGGTGGGAAAGGCGCAGGAGCGGCGTCCGGCCGACCAGTTCGGTCATGTCGAGCGCCACCGGCATTTCCGCCCTAAGGTCTTTGTAGTCAGGCATGCCTTGGAATTCCTTCAAGACTTTTGAACCACGGAGCAAGCG
Source organism: uncultured bacterium (assembly GCA_964392085.1). Taxonomy (GTDB): domain Bacteria; phylum Oederibacteriota; class Muellerivitia; order Muellerivitales; family Muellerivitaceae; genus CAYMOV01. Next base: position 135,695 of record CAYMOV010000001.1, on the reverse strand, counting down.
GAGGTCAGGGAGTTTTAAAATTGGTTAATAGATTAATCCATTTGTTTTCTCCCTGAACTCCGTGACCTCCGTGGTTGATAGGTTGTAGTTTTAAGCCTGCCGGGCTGCCGCGCAGTTGGACGAGGATACCACCTGGTGCTGCAAGGAAGTGCCGTTGCCCGCCGAGGTGAGCCAAACCATGTCGTCCAGCGGCGAGGGGTGGAGCAGGCCCAGGAGCAATTCGCCGGCCGCTTGGGCCCCCACGACGGGTTCCCAGGAGGGTTCCGGTTTGAGGAAGGCCTTGGGGTTGTTGGACTCGAAGCATTCCAGACAGGTGCAACCGGCGAGGTGGGTGAAACGGGCCAGGGCGAACCCATCCCCCAGGGTCCAACCGAAGATCGCCGGGACGCGGGCGCTTCGTGCCCTGCGGGAATATTTGCGGCGCTGGCCCGGGTCGTCCGTCAGGACCAGCCAAGCCTCCACTTTGTCCAATCCCGCGGGTTCCGCCTGGTCAGGCACCCAGGTCTTCATGGACGCGGCTCCGGCTCGCTCTAAGGCGACGCGAGCGGCCCCGTAGGCTTCCCCGCTTCCCACCAAAACAAAAGAAGCCCCGGCCCAGCGTTCCTGCCCCCCGAGCCCCACTTCAGGCATGAGGATTTGGCGGGAATACCGGGTCGAGGCTCCGCTTTCCACCTTATTCGACGATGTCTTTGACGATGGGGTTCACGTCCACTCCCTGTTTCGTCAGGTCCGCCAGGGCTTCCTTGATGGTCTTGTCCTCGCCCTCGATCTCCATCTGCACGTAGCCGAAGCCCTTGGTGATGCTGGCCCGGCGGATGTTGACCTCGAGGCCGTATTTCTTCACCAACCGCGAAAGGATCGGCTGGGTCACGAGTTGGTTGGGATAGTCCAGTTCGACGAGCTTCTTGATGACGGCCATTTTTTCCTCAGTTCAAAATGATTAATCGAGGGTTAATAATTCAACCCACCCGCGATCGCCGGGACGATGGAGATGTTGTCGCCATCCTTGACGGCCGTGGCTTCGCCCTGCAGGAAGCGGATGTCCTCCTCGTTCAGGTAGATGTTCACGAACCGACGGATCTTGCCCTGCTCGTCGCAAAGTCGGTCCTTCAACCCGGGGTAGGATCCACCCATCGCGTCGATGAGTTCCTGGATGGTCTTGCCCTCGACCGAAACCTCGGCCTGGTCCTGGGTGAGCTTGCGGAGCGGGGTCGGAATCAAGACTTTAACGGCCATGGGGGAGTCCCTCCTGGGTTTGGAACGGTTCGATTATGGCGGAAACGGACGGGGGAATTCCACCCCAAAGACCCTACGGCAACCACTATTTCACCACAGGGACCACACCCCGCGCCCATTTGAAAAACTGATGAACGCGGGGTAGTCCCGCCTCCATATCATGGAAAACTGGCGGGACAGGGTTCACAGGGAAAGCCAATGGCTTTTTGATGAACAAAACCGGTAAGGAATTTGGATCTAAACCAACTAACACTTCATCACAGGAAACAAAGAGTTCACAGTGAAAGCCTAAACAGGGTTCATTAACAAAGCCGTCCCTGTGCCCTCTGTGGTCCCTGTGTTGAGAGAAGCGGTTCTTGGTTTATCGGGCGCCGGCGAGCTTGCCTTCGTGGGACCGCTCGAAGGCGTCCATGTTGGGGGGGATCACGGTGACTTCCCGAAGGTGGTCGGTGACCGCCTCGAGGGTCTTGAGGCCGGTGCCGGTGATGTAGGCCACGGTCACGGCGTCCTTGTCCAGGGCGCCGGACTCCGCCAGCTTCTTGAGGCAGCCGACGGTCACGCCGCCGGCGGTCTCGGCGAAGATGCCCTCGGTGCGGGCCAAAAGCTTGATGCCCTCCACGATCTCGGGGTCGGACACCATCTCGGCGCCGCCCTTGCTTTCCTCGATCACCTTGAGCGCGTAGAAGCCGTCGGCCGGGTTGCCGATGGCCAGGCTCTTGGCGATGGTGTTGGGCTTGACGGGCCGGAAGGTGTCGGTTTTGGCCTTATAGGCGGTCGTCACGGGCGAACAGCCCTCCGCCTGGGCCCCGAAGACCCTCATGGGCTTGGACTCGATCAATCCGACCTTCGCCAGCTCCTGGGTCCCCTTCCAGATCTTGGTGAGGAGCGACCCGGAGGCCACCGGAACCACCACTTGGCCCGGGGACTTCCAGCCCAGCTGTTCCGCGACCTCGAAGGCAAGTGTCTTGGACCCCTCGGCGTAGTAGGGCCTCATGTTGATGTTCACGAAGGCCCATTTGTACTTGCCGGCGATTTCGCTGCAGAGGCGGTTCACCTCGTCGTAGTTGCCGGTGACGCCGATGATGTTGGGTTCGTAGATCCCCGAGGCCACGACCTTGCCGCGCTCCAGGTTGGCGGGGATGAAGACATAGCGGTTCATGCCGGCCTTCGCGCCGTAGGCGGATACGGCGTTGGCCAGGTTGCCCGTGGAGGCGCAGGCCAGGGTGTCGAAGCCCAGTTCCTTGGCCCGGGTGGCCGCGATGGATACCACGCGGTCCTTGAACGAGTGCGTGGGGTTCGCGCAGTCGTTCTTGATGTAGAGGTTCTTGAGGCCGAGCTCGGCGCCGAGCCGGTCGGCCCGGATCAGGGGGGTATAACCCTCGTGGAGGGAAACATAGTCCTGGCCCTCGACCGGGAGCAGCTCCCGGTAGCGCCAGATGGTCAGGGGGCGGGAGGCGATCTTTTCCCGGCTGATGTCCGCCTTGATTCGGTCGTAATCGTAGGCCGCCTCAAGGGGACCGAAGCAGAACTCACAGACGTATTTGGCTTCCTTGGGATATTCCTGGCCGCACTCGCGGCAACGCAGGGCCTTCACGTAGCTCATCGTGGATTCCTTTATCGCTCCGGGCATTCTTCCGAAGGGTGAACGTCCCCCTAAAAGAAAAAGGCCCCCGTTGGAGACGGGAGCCCTGATGAGAGGAATCCACGTCTCTCATCTTTCCCCGGAACTGGATGGGACCCCGGGGCAGGAATTGGCACCTGGCGGGCCTTGCGGTCCCGGTTGCCGTGGCGTCGTAGGGCCTGTTCCCTCCGCCACTCTGGATAAGAGCGTTCGATTGTTGGGCAAAGATTAGCGGGTGGGTTCGGTGAAGTCAAGACCCGCCCATTGGAGACGTAACGGGTGTTCATCTTGAACCACCCTTCGACATTGCTCAGGGCACTGAGGCTCTCGAGGGGCGGGGACAAGCGGGGTTCACGGAGGGAGAATGGAACGTGAAGTTTTGGCCTTGGGGCTTTTTCCCCATCACCCCCGCGAAAACCGTGGTGGGATTATTTTGGTTGGATCGGTCGTGTCAGGGGGCGACCGTGATGGACTTGATCTTGTACTTCAAGGTGCCGACCGGTATGACGATCTCGACTGTTTCCCCGGGTTTCTTGCCCATCATTCCCTTGGCGATGGGGGTGCCGATCGAGATCTTGCCGGTCTTGAAGTCGGCTTCCTCGTCGCCCACCAGGGTGTAGACCTCTTCCTTCTTGGTCTTCATGTCCGTCACGGTCACCACGCAGCCGATGGACACATGTTCCCCGGTGATGTTGGCCTCCTCCAGCAGGCGGACGCGGGAAAGCTTGTCCTCCAGCTCGCCGATCCTGGCCTCCAGGAGGGCTTGTTCCTGCTTGGCCGCTTCGTATTCGGCGTTTTCGCGGAGGTCGCCGTGGGCCCGGGCCACTTCCAGGGCGTTGGCCACTTCCCTGCGCCGGACGGTCTTGAGGGTGGTCAATTCGGCCACCATCAAATCACGCCTCGTACGGGTTACGATAAAATCGGCCATGGCAAAAACCTTTCCACCGCCCGGAGGCGTTTAGGACTGGATTGAGGTTGATCGGGGTTCCGAAGAAGGGGGCAGGCGCCGGTCTCTCTTGGAGTTTATATTTTATCGGATCAGGACCGGTGGGTGCTGAAATTATTCGCTCCGGGCGGGCCCGCAGCCCTGTTGCCCCTAAAAACCCATGGCTTTCCCGGCCTGGAAGACCACTAGGCAAGAGAGGTAGGCGATGCCGGTCATGAAGAGGAACATCCCCGCGGGCCATTTCCACCCGCCGGTCTCGCGCCGGGCGACCGCCAGGGTGGAGGTGCATTGCAGGGCGAAGGCGAACCAGACGAGGAGGGAAATCCCCGTGAGGGGGGTCACGTGGTTCAGGATCGCTTCCCGGATGGTGGCGTGTTCCCCGGGGGCCCCGACCCGGTAGATCGTGGAAAGGGTGGCGATGATGACCTCCCGGGCGGCTTGGGCGCTGACCAAACCCACCCCGATGCGCCAATCGAAACCGAGGGGCTTGATCGCGGGTTCCAGGAAGGTGCCGATCCTGCCCGCGTAACTGGCTTGGATGTCCCGGGCCGCTTCCGCGCGGGGGAAGGCCAGGAGGAACCAGAGAAGGATGCTGACGGCCAGGATGACCGTGCCGGCCCGGCGCAAGAACACCTTGGATCGGTCCCACATCAACAGGAGGAGGGTCCTCACCGTCGGCAGGCGGTAGGGGGGGATTTCCATCATGAAGGGGATGGGATCGCTCTTGAGGATCGAGTTCTTCAGGGCGGCGGCCGTCACGACCGCCGCCAGGAAACCCAGGAGGTAGAGCCCGAGCAACACGGCGGCTTGGAGGCCCAACCAATGGCCCAGGACCCTGTGGTTCGGCACGAACGCCCCGATCAGGAGCGTATAGACCGGAAGGCGGGCGCTGCAGGTCATGAAAGGCGCGATGAAGATGGTGGCGATCCTGTCCCGCCGGTTCTCGATGGTTCGGGTGGCCATGATGCCCGGCACCGCGCAAGCGTAGGATGAAAGGAGGGGCAGGAAGGATTTGCCCTGAAGTCCGATCCTGGACATGACCCGGTCCATGACGAATGCCGCCCGCGCCATGTAGCCCGTGTGTTCCAGCAAACCGATGAAGAAGAAGAGGATGAGGATCTGGGGGAGGAAGATGATGACGCTCCCCACGCCCGCCAGGACGCCGTCGACCACGAGGCTCTTGGCCAGGACGTTGGGGATATGGGACGAGAGGAAGGCCCCGAGCAGGCTGATCAAGGTTTGGAGGCCGTCCATCAACGGTTTGGCCCAAGTAAAAATGGATTGGAACACCAACAGGACCACCAGCAGGAAGAGGATCGACCCGCCGATCGGATGCAATACGACGGCGTCGACCTTGTCGGTCCAGGGGTGGGGAGCCAAACCCTGGCGAGTGACGGACCGCGAGATTTGGGTGGCCCGTGCTTGGCGGGTTTGGACCTCCTTCAGGTTGGGGCCTTCGAGCAAGTGGGGGGCCTGGGGAGGCGTGGTGGCCGGGTGTTTGGCCCATTTTTCGAGGTGAACTTGGACCGCCTGGACGCCTTCCCCCGAGCGCGCGGAGATGGGGTAGACGGGGACGCGCAGGAGGCGGGACAACATTTTTGGGTCCAGGCTTCCATTCCGATGCGAGACCTCGTCCATCATGTTCAACACGACGACCGCCGGGACCTTCGCGTCCAGGATCTGCAGGACAAGGTAAAGGCTCCGTTCAAGGTTCGTGGCGTCCACGACGCAGAGGACGCCATGGAGAGGCGGTAAATCCTCGCGGACGCCCGCCACGACCTCCGCCGCGATCCGCTCCTCCTCGCTTTTGGGGCTCAGACTGTAGGTTCCCGGCAGGTCGATGAGGTCCACCGAAACGGAGGGCAGGTTGAGGGTTCCCCACTTCCGCTCCACGGTCACGCCGGGATAATTCCCGACCTTTTGGCGAAGGCCGGTCAGGAGGTTGAAGAACGTCGTCTTTCCGGAATTGGGGTTGCCCGCCAGGGCGAAGACAGGGTTTCCGTTCATGGTTTGGCTCCTTGGCTCACCCGGACCACTTGGACGCCACGGGCTTCGTTCAAACGGATCGCCAACCGATAACCGAGTATTTCCACCTCAAGGGGATCACCCAACGGCGCGCGACGGATGACCTTGACCGGACGGCCGGCGCCGAACCCCATTTCCATGAGTTTCCAACCGGCATCCTCCGGCAACAACAACCGCGAGACCTCGGCCTGCTGACCGTCCTTCAGGTCCGCGAGGGTGGCGTGTGGCTGGGCCGGTCGCTGGGAATTTTTTGAGTGGTCCTTCAAGCTCTGCCTCCGACGGCCGCCTTGCCCTTTTGGCATTTGGGGCAAAGGCCGTAAAGCATCATGTGGTGGTTCGTCACCCGGTACCCATGGTCCCGGTAGACCTTTTCCTGGAGTTGCTCGATCTGCGGGTTGAAGAACTCCACATAGGCGCCGCAGGAGGTACAGACCAGGTGGTCGTGGTGGCCGTGGTTGAACTCGGGCTCGTAATGGACTTTCCCGTCGCCAAGGTCTAATTCCCTCGCGACCCCGCATTCGACCAAGTGTTTCAAGGTGCGGTAGACGGTGGCGAATCCGATGCCGGGTTGGTGCTTCCGGGCCTTGTGGTGCAGGTCTTCGGCCGCGAGGTGCCCGTCATGCTCCAAAAAGGTCCGCAAAAGGGCCGAGCGTTGGTCGGTGACCTTCAACCCCTTGGTTTGGAGGTAACGGCTGAACAACTCGATTTCCCGGTCGAAAACCTTCATGGCGGGCCCTTTCTCGTTCACGAATATGAGAATCATTATCACACAGAAAGCCGAAAAGAGCACCCGTTATATTAAATTAGATTTCGACCGGGGCGGTTAAAGCCGGTGGTGGAGGGGTCGGTTTAGTTCAGGACCACGGGGATCAGGACGTTACTCCGGAGAACATGTTGAAAGGCACCCAGGATGTTGTCATGCACGTCGCTGAGTGTCTGGATGTATTCGAGGCCCGGGTCCGTTTTCTCCACCAAAAAGCTGGCTTTGAGGAGGACGCTGGCCTGTTCACGCACCACCTTGGTGACCTTTACCATTTGGTTGTGGAAGGGATCCGAATGTTTGCCGCTCCCCTTCCGCGTGAACCGTTGGATGGGGTGCTTCTTTTGGGTGATGGAGATGGCCGCCAGGATCTGGGCCAAGTGGCTTTCCAGCTGAGGACGTTCAACCCTGTGGCGGTGGATCATGCGGTCCAGGGCGTCCTCCAGGAAGGAGGTGTGCCCGTAAAGATCCCGGTAAAGTTCCATGAAGGGTTCACGGGTATCAGGGGATGTTGGTTTCGTCATGGTCCTCTCCCTCACGGGATATATACCGCCTGAAGGGGTTAAATTCAAGCGGTGAGGAACTTGGTGGGAGCGCTATTCCTTCAAGAGCCGATCCACGGCGTCCGCGATCTGGTCCTCGGGGTAAAGCCCGACCAGTTTCTGGGCGAGCCTTCCTTCCTTGTCGATCAGGAAGGACGCGGGGATGGCGTTGATTTGGTAGGCCTGTTGCGTGGGGGCGCTGGCGAAACCGACGGGATAGGTGACTTCATAGCTGCTGAGGAACTTCCGGATGTATTCACGGAACTCCCCGGCGGAACCGGGTTTCCGGAGGTCGGGTTGGTCCACGGATAGTCCCAAGACCTGGAACCCTTGGGCCTTCCTCGCGTTATAGATCTTCACCAGATTAGGCATTTCCATGCGGCAGGGCCCGCACCAGGTGGCCCAGAAGGTGACCATCACCACATGTCCCTTGAGTTTCGCCAGGGTGGGCGCGTCCTGGGTGGTGACCCAATCCACGCTGACCTCAGGGGCGGCTTGGCGGTCGGCCACCGGGATGAGGTCCAGCGGGTTCTCCACCTTGCCCTTGGAGCAGGCGGCCAGAACCATGAGGGAGGCTAAGAGGATCCAAGACTTTTTCATGCTGCCATCCTTTGGAGGGATACCCCTGGGGTCGCCCACAGGTTACAAAAAAGCACCTTTAACTTCACCGCGCCCAGCGCCCCAGGCGAAAACAGGCATCGCGAGATGGGCATGTAGCCATGGGGTTCGAGCGAAAAGCCGTCAATCCCCAGGTTTTCAAGGGGATGATTCGCGAACAAGAAACAACCCCACTTTTACCATGGTTCAAACCGAAAATGGAAAGCGGGGCGTCCCCCGGGCGAATGCGGAAAGGGGGTGAAAGTCCCTCGGTTCGACTTTTCCATCATCCCGCTAAAAGAAACCCAAGTATTGGAGCCGGAGGATCCTCGTGAAGGAGTCCTTGTGGTTCATGTCGCGGAAGTCCATCCCAACCCGGAACGAACCGCCGATGCCGATCAGGAAACCCGAGTTGAACTGCCAGAACGAGTCCAGGAGCTTGTCGGTTTCCAGGTTCAGGAGAAAGGCATGGGTGACGGCGAATGAGACGCCTCCGAAGAGGCCCAGGTCCCGGTTCATGTCCGGGTGGGTGACCTTGACCAGGTTGACGCCCGCGTGGACCTGGAGGAACCCCAGCTTCGCGAACTCACGGCTTCCCACCAGGTAAAGCCCCTTTTGGAGACCCGGCGAGAACCGTCGGTCCGTCGACACCCCATAGCCCCGGTCATCCCATCCCGCGGCGAGGGTGAACGGAAAACGTCCCTGGGAAAGGGGTTTGAACTTGATGGCCAACCTCGGTTCCTGGACCCGGATCGGCCCCTGGCCGATGACATTCGTGGCGTTTCCGGACAGCCCGAACTGGAACCACCTCTTGAACCCCACGTTGGCCCTGAGGAAAAGTCCCCCGGATTCGTACATCCGTAGGTTCAGGTCGTACCCGCCGTGGAGCAGGGTATAGGCCGTTGGGGCCTCGATCATCTCGTAATTGGAGGGGTCGGCGGCGTAAGCTCCGGGTTTGGCGGCGAGGGGCGCCCAGGCGGTGAGGACGAGGCAGACCAAGAGGACCTTCAAAAGCATGTGACGGATGGCACACCTCCTTTTTCCATCAGCATTGTACCAGTTGGTCCATTGTTTAAGAGAAAGCGGGGTCAACTCAAAACTTCTCGATGGGGACCCGGCGGACCCGGTGGACCGGGCGTCCGAGGCAAAGCTGGGCCTGTTCCTTGAACCGGGCGGAGATGTCGCTCACGTAGTATTCCTGGGACCCGCGTCCCTGGGACCTCAGGTTCCTAAGGTTCAGGTCCATCTCGAGGGTCTTGGCGGTCTCGTCCGCCGAATCGATGATGCGCACCTTGGGTCCGACGATTCTTTGCAGGACGGGTTTAAGGATGGGGTAATGGGTACAACCCAGGACCAGGGTATCGATTTTCCTGCTCAGGAGGGGCCGCAGGTAACCACGGGCGATCTCCTCCACCACGGGTCCACGGACCCTTCCCTCCTCGACCAACGGGACGAACAAGGGACAGGCCTGTTGGAAGATCCGGGCCTTGGGGAACAGCCTGTGGATGGCTTGCGGATAAGCCTTGGACCGGACGGTTCCTTCCGTCCCGATCACCCCGATGACGCCGGTCCGGGTGATGGCCACCGCGGCCTGGGCCCCCGGCTCGATCACGCCCAAGAAAGGGATCCGGCCCGGCCGCAGCCGGGGGAGGGCCAGCGAAGAGGCCGTGTTGCAGGCCACCACCACGAACTTCACGCGGTGGGTCTTCAAAAACCGGATGTTCTGTTCGGAGTAACGGAGGACGGTGTCGGGGCTTTTGGACCCATAGGGTATCCGGGCCGTGTCGCCGAAGTAAACCACTTTCTCGCCGGGAAGGGCCCGGAGGATGGAACGCACGACGGTCAGGCCGCCCAACCCTGAGTCGAAGACGCCGATGGGACGCTTATCCACGTTTTTTCCGGCGGTCCAGGTCTTTGAGGAGCTTGAAGTCGATGGAATCCACCAGGGCAAGCCAGGCGGCCTCCAGGATGTTCTCCGAGACCCCCACGGTCCCCCATTGGTCCTTTTGGTCCCGGCTTTCGATGAGGACCCGCACCTTGGCCGCGGTCCCGTCCTTGACGTCCAGCACCCGGACCTTGAAGTCCGTCAGGTGGACGTCCTTCAAGGTCGGGTAGAACTTGGTCAGGGCCTTCCGGAGGGCGTTGTCCAGGGCGTTGACCGGCCCGTCGCCCTCCCCCACGGTGTTTTCCACCATGCCGTTGACGTCCACCTTGATGGTGGCCTCGGTGACGAGCTTTCCGTCGCCCCTATTTTCCACGATGACCCGGAACCCGATGAGCCGGAAAAAGTTGCGGTGGTGGCCCAAGGCCTTCTTGAGGAGGATGTCGAAGGAGGCTTCGGCGCCCTCAAACTGGTAGCCTTCGCCCTCCAGCTTCTTGACGGTCTCGATGACGGCCTTGGCCTCGGGGGTGTCCTTGCCCAACTTCAGGCGCTTGGCGCCCGCTTGGTGCAAAACGGCGGACAACCCGGCTTGGTCCGAAAGAACCAGCTTGCGCAGGTTGCCCACGAGGGTTGGGTCCACGTGCTCATAGGCCCGGGTGGCCTTTTGGACGGCGGAGATGTGCATGCCGCCCTTGTGGGTGAAGGCGCTTTGGCCCACGTAGGGCGCGCTGGCCCTCGGGGTGAGGTTGAGGATCTCATCGACCCGCCGGGAGACCTCAGTCAGTCGGTTGAGGGCGATCGGCTTTGAGAGGGTCCATTTCTTCTTGAGGAGGAGCGTGGGGATCAGGGAGGTCAGGTTGGTGTTCCCCACCCGTTCCCCGTAACCGTTGACGCAACCCTGGACCTGGCTCACGCCGGATTCCAAGGCCACGAGGGTATTCGCCGTCGAAAGGTCCGAGTCGTTATGGCAATGGATGCCAAGGTCCACATCCGGGAACCGGGCCTTCACCCGTCCCACGGTCTCCCGGACGCGTTCCGGGAGGCTGCCGCCGTTCGTATCGCACAACACCAGGCAATCGGCCCCGGCGGATTGGGCGGCCTCCAGGCATCGGAGGGAAAAATCCGGATTATCGGCGTATCCGTCGAAGAAGTGCTCGGCGTCGAAGAATACCTCGTCCACCCGCGACTTGAGGAACTTCACGGTGTCGAAGATGATCTCGAGGTTTTTCTCCAGGGGGATGTTCAGGGCGCGGGTGACGTGGAAATCCCAGGTCTTTCCCACGATGGTGATGGTCCGGGTGCCCGCCTTGAGGAGGTTCAACAGGCTGGGATCCTGGCTCGCCTTGAGTTGGGCCCGGCGGGTCATGCCGAAGGCGGCCAGGCGGGCCTTGAGGCGCAATTTCTTGGCTTGGAGGAAGAAGGCGCTGTCTTTCGGGTTCGCGCCCGGCCAACCGCCCTCCAAATAGGGCAAACCGAGGCCGTCGAGGGCTTGGGCGATCCGGAGCTTATCGGTCACGGACATGGTGATGCCCTGGGTCTGGGGACCCTCCCGGAGAAGGGCGTCATAAAGGACGATGGGTTTCATCTAGGGGCACCTCTCCCCCGGCCCCCTCAGGAGGGAACCGGACCGCAAGCCTAACAGGGTAAGCGTGTTTTTGCACCCTGCCGTCAGGCGGATTGGCCGCCTGACGACCCAATGGAAAAACTTGTTTTTACACCCTGTCGGCAGCCATGTGGTTCGAGCGAATCGTCGTAAATCCCCCGGTTTTTGGGGGATGATTCGCAAGTGAGACACGACCCCGCCACTCAGTCAGGCCGAATAAGGAGGGCGGGACGTCCCCCTGCCCAAAAGGCCTGGGGGAAAAGTCTCTTCAGTCCGACTTTTTCATCATCCGGCTAGGGTTCATCGGGGGGAAATCAACCGCGCCCGCCTCGCGGCGGGTCAGGCCTTGTCGAGCTTGAATTTCTTGTGGATGCCCTGGACCGCCCGTGTGACGTCCTTCTCGTTGATGACCACCGAGATCTTGATCTCGGACGTGGAGATCATCTGGATGTTCACGCCGATTTCCGCCAGGGCGTTGAACATCTTGGCGGCCACCCCGGAATGGGACCGCATGCCGACCCCCACCACCGAGACCTTGGCGATTCCCTCGTCCACCAGGATGCCGGCGGCGTCCATGACCTTGGCGGCGTCGTTCACGACCTTCTGGGCCTTCTTGAGCTCGGACCGGTCCACGGTGAAGGAGATGTCCGAGAAACCCTGGGCGCCCACGTTCTGGATGATCATGTCCACGTTCACCCCGGCGGTCCCGAGCTTGGAAAAGAGGTTGGCGGCGATGCCTGGCTTGTCGGGCACGCCCCGGACCGTGAGCTTGGCCTCGTTCTTATTGTAGGTCACCCCGCTGATGACCACCTTTTCCATGGCTTTGGTTTCATGCATGACCAGGGTCCCGTCCTTTTCGTTGAATGTGGGCCTCACGTGGATCTTAATGCCGTAATTCTTCGCGAATTCCACCGATCGGGCGTTCAAAACCTGGGCGCCCGCCGAGGCCATCTCGAGCATCTCGTCGTAGGTCACCGCGGACAGTTTCCTCGCGTTGGGCACCATGGAAGGGTTCGCCGTGAAGACGCCGTCCACATCCTTATAGAACTCGCAGACGTCGGCCCCGAGGGCCGCCGCAACCGCCACCGCGGTCAGGTCGCTTCCCCCCCGGCCCAGGGTGGTGATCTCCTTGTCGGGCGTCATCCCCTGGAACCCCGCCACCACCACCACTTGTCCCGCCTTCAGGGCCTTTCGGATCGGGTCGCCCTGGATCTTGATGATGCGGGCCTTGGTGTGGACCTTGTCCGTGACGATGCCCACCTGGGCACCCGTGAAGGAGATGGCGGCGCAACCGAGGCTTTGGAGCGCCAGGGCCAGAAGGGCGATGGACTGCTGCTCACCCGTGGAGAGCAAAACGTCCATCTCGCGCTCGTCGGGTTGGTCGGTGATCTTCTTGGCCATGGCGATCAGGTCGTCCGTGGTGTCCCCGGGGGCGGAGACCACCACGACCACCTGGTGGCCCTTGCGGCGGGTCTTGGCGATCCGCTTGGCCACGGTCAGCATCTTCTCGGCGCTCGCCACGGAGGAACCGCCGAACTTCTGGACGATCAGTGACATCTTTCACCCTTGACGTGTTTTAAGGACAAACCTCAAACTGTTTCATTGATGTTTTAAGGCCTCAAATCCGATTAATGTTTTTGCTTGTCTTTGTGAACTTGGTGACCTTGGTGGTTCAAATGGCCTTTGTTTTAAGTTTTGCGCGGGGCTCTAAAGGTTTAGGGCGCGGCGGATGGTGTCGAGGTCGGGCTTGATGATCTCGGGCTTGGGGCTGCGGGCGATGGCGCGGTCCGGGTCCTTCAGGCCGTGGCCCGTCAGGGTGCAGACGACCCGGCGCTCCCCCTCGGTGAAATAGCCGGCCTTGTTCTTCTTGATCACCCCGGCCACGGACGCCGCGGAGGCGGGTTCGCAGAACACGCCCTCCAGGGAGGCCAGGAGGTTGTAGGCGTCCAGGATCTCGTCGTCGGTCACGGCCTCGATGACCCCGCCCGACTCGTCGCGGGCGGCCTCCGCCTGCTTCCAGGAATAGGGGTTGCCGATCTTGATGGCGGTGGCCACGGTTTGGGGGTTCTCGATGACCCGCTTCTCGACGATGGGGGCGCTCCCGGCGGCCTGGAAGCCGCACATTTTCGGCAGGCGGGTGGACTTGCCGGCCTTGCGGTACTCGCCATAACCCATCCAATAGGCCGTGATGTTCCCGGCGTTGCCCACGGGGATGGCGTGGTACTCGGGGGAGTCGCCCAGGGCGTCCACGATCTCGAAGGCGGCGGATTTCTGCCCCTGGATCCGGTGGGGATTGGCCGAGTTGACCAGGGTTACGGGGCTGTCGGCGGTGATCTTCCGCACGATGTCGAGGGCCTGGTCGAAGCTTCCCTCCACGGCCAGGACCCGGGCGCCGTGCATGAGGGCCTGGGCCAGCTTGCCGAGGGCGATGGAGTTGTGGGGCAGGAGGACGAAGCACTTGAGGTTGGCGTGGGCCGCGTAGGCCGAGGCGGAGGCCGAGGTGTTGCCCGTGGAGGCGCACATCACCATGCGGCTTCCCTCCTCCACGGCCTTGGTGATGGCCATGGTCATGCCGCGGTCCTTGAAGGATCCCGTGGGGTTGCAGCCGTCGTACTTCAGGTAAACCTTGAGTCCGTTCCCGACCTTGCGGGAAAGGTTCTTGGCCTCGATCAGGGGCGTGCCGCCCTCCTGTAGGGAGACCGCCGGGGTCGTGGGGGCCAGGTTTAAGAAGGGCCGGTACTCGTCGATCACTCCGCGCCAGGGCGCCATTATTCCCCCCGGTCCATGCGGATGAGCAGCGTTTCCTCGTGGATGAAGGGCAGGCCGTTGATCTTGTCCAGGGCCTCCCGCACCTTCCTCTCCTCGGCCTCGTAGGTGGTGATGACCACCGGGACCTTATCGCCCTTCTTGCGTTCCTTCTGGATGACCGAGGCGATCGAGATGTGGTGCTCGCCCAGGATGCGGGAGATGGCCGACAGCACGCCGGGCTGGTCCATGACGGTGAACTTCAGGTAGTAGCGGGAGGTGACGTCCTCCATCTTCTTGAACTTCTTCACCATGGGGTTGTCGGACAGGAACCAGCAGTTGGAGGTGTCGCCGGAAATGTCGTCGTGGATGTTCCGGCTCTCGTAGATGATGTCGCTCATGACCGCCGAGGCGGCCGCGCCCTGGCCCGCCCCCAGGCCGTAGTACATGGTGGACCCCACCATGTCGCCGGTCACCAGCACGCCGTTGTAGGCCCCGTCCACCGTGGCCAACAGGTGGTCCTCGGGGATCAGGGTGGGATGGACCCGCAGTTCCAGCTCGCCGTCCACGACTTTTCCGATGACCAGGAGCTTGACCACGCGGCCGAACTCCTCCTTGGCGAACTCGATGTCGTCGGTGGTGATCTTCTCGATGCCCTCGACGTAGATGTCCTCAAGGTCGACCTTCTTGGAGAAGGCCAGGCGGGCCAGGATGCAGAGCTTGTGCGCGGCGTCCGTCCCGTTGACGTCCAGCGTGGGGTCGGCCTCGGCCAGGCCTTTCTTCTGGGCCATGACGATGGCTTCCTTGTAGCTCTTCTTTTCCTCGGTCATCTTCTGGAGGATGAAGTTCGTGGTTCCGTTCACGATGCCGTACAGGGAGGTGATGTTGTTGGCGGCGAGCCCGTCGTTGATGGCCTGGATCACGGGGATGCCGCCGCCCACGGCGGCCTCGAAGTAGATGTCGACCTTGTTCTGCCGTGCGGTCTCCATCAGCTCGTCCCAGTGCTTGGACAGCACCGCCTTGTTGGCGGTGACGATGTGCTTCCCCTTCTTCATGGCCTCGAGGAGGAAGGTGCGCGCGGGCTCATAGCCGCCCATGAGCTCGATGATGATGTCGATCTCCGGGTCGTTGACGAGGTCGGAGAACTTGGTGGTCTTCATCTCGTCGGGGACCTTGACCTCACGCTCGCGGTCCCAGTCGAGGTCGCAGATGCGCTTGATCTTGAGCTGGGCCCCGATCTTGCCCTCGATCAGGCCGCGGTTCTTCTCAAGGATCTTCACGACCCCTTGGCCGATGTTGCCGAAACCGATGAGGCCGACTTGGACGAGGGATTTACCCGGCATGGGTTCTCCTAGGGGAATAAAACAACGCCCCGCTTCCTTTCGGAACCGGGGCGGGCGCTTATCCTATAAGAAAAAAAGGGCCTCCGCAACAATCCGGAGGGCCGGTCAACCCTTCACGGCCTCCGCGAGGCGCTTCAGGCCTTCCTCAATCACCTTCTCGCTGGTGGCGTACGAGAGCCGCATGAACCCCTCGGCCCCGAAGGCGATGCCCGGCGTGATGGCCAGGAGGGCCTTTTCCAGCAGGTACTCCGAGAGCTTCATGGAGTCCTCCCGGCCGGCCTTCAGGAGGCCCTTCACGTTGGGAAACACGTAGAAGGCGCCTTCGGGAGTACCGCAACGAACCCCCGGGATCGCGTTGAGCCCGGCGATCATCATGTCCCGTCGTTTACGGTAGAGCTGGCGGTTCTTTTCCAGTTCCGACTCGGGGGTGTCCAGGGCCGCCAGGTAGGCCTTTTGGGCCACGGCCGTGGGGTTGGAGGTGGTGTGGCTCTGGAGGTCGGCGAAGGCCTTCATCACCTTCGGGGGACCCGCCGTGTAGCCCACCCGCCAGCCCGTCATGGCGTAGGCCTTGGAGGCGCCGTTCACCAGGAGGGTCTGGGCGGCGATCTCCTTGGACAGGGCCGGGAAGCAGGTGTGGGAAACGCCATAGGTCATCTTGGCATAGATCTCGTCCGAGATGACCCAGAGGCCGTGCTTCAGGGCCAGTTCGGCGATGCCTTCCATCGTCTTGCGGTCCACCACGGCGCCCGTGGGGTTGGAGGGCGAGTTGAGGACCAGCACCTTCGTCTTGGGCGTCAACTTGGCCTTCACGGCGGCGGCGGTCAGGCGGAAGCCCTCGGACTCGGGGCAGTCCACGAACACGGGCACGCCCCCGGCGAGCTTGATCTGCTCGGGGTAGCTGACCCAGAACGGACTGGGGACCAGCACCTCGTCACCGGGGTTCACCAGGGTGAGGAAGGCGTTATAGAGGGAATGCTTCGCGCCGCAGGACACCACGACGTCCCCGGGGGCGTAGGTCACCTGGTATTCCCTCTCCAACATGGCGCAAAGCGCCTTGCGGAGTTCCAGGGTGCCGGCGGCGGGCGTGTACTTGTTGTTCTTGCCGTCGGTGACGGCGCGCGCGGCGGCGTCGATGACGGCGGCGGGCGGGTTGAAGTCGGGCTCCCCGGCGCCGAAATTCAGGACGTCCTTCCCCTCTTCCTTCATCTTCTTGGCCTTGGCGTCGATGGCCAAGGTCATGGAAGGGGCGATGTGCTTCATGCGGTCGGCGATATCCATGGAAGTCCCTCTTTTTTAACCCGGTCTCCCGGGGGATGTTGGGTCAGCCGGCGATCACTTTCTTCATGTTCCGGATGGACTGGCGGATGCGGTCCTTGTTCTCGACCAAGGCGAAGCGCACGAAGCCCTCCCCCGCGGTCCCGAACCCCGTGCCGGGCGAAACGGCCACCGCGGCTTCCTTCAACAACATCATGGAGAAGTCCAGGGAGGACATCTTCTTGAACTTGGGCGGGATCGGGGCCCAGATATACATGGTGGCTTTCGGCATGGTGACCGGCCAGCCCATCTTGTTGAGGCCGTCCACCATCAAGTGGATGCGCTCCTCATAGATCTTCGTGCGCGCGACCACCTCGGACTCGGGACTGTTGAGCGCCGTGATGGCGGCCACCTGCATGGGCGTGAAGATGCCGTAGTCCAGGTAGCTCTTGATGCGGGCCAAGGAGGCCACGATCTTGGGGTTGCCGACGCAGAAGCCGATTCGCCAACCGGCCATGTTGTACGACTTGGACAGGGTGAAGAACTCGACGCCCACGTCCTTGGCGCCCTTGACCGCCAAAAAGCTCGGGGCCTTGTAACCGTCGAAGACGATGTCGGCGTAGGCCAGGTCATGCACCACGACGACTTGGCGGCGCTTGGCCCAGTCCACCACGGCCTCGAAGAAACCCGGCTCCACGGTGGCGGTCGTGGGGTTGTGGGGGAAATTGAGTATCAGCACCTTCGGCTTGGGGCGGCTGGTCTTCCAGGTTTTCTCCAGGAACTTGATGAACTTGTCGGGATCGGTCTCCAGGGGGATGGGAACCAGCTGGCCCCCCGCGATGATGACGCCGTAATGGTGGATCGGGTAGGTCGGGTTAGGGGCCATCACCTTGTCGCCCCGGTTCAGGATGGCGAGCCCCAGGTGGGAGAGGCCTTCCTTGGAGCCGATGGTCACCACGGACTCGGTGGCGGGGTCGATGGGGACGTAATAGCGGCGCTCATACCACTTGGCGATGGCCTTGTGGAGGCCCGGGATGCCCTTGGAGGTGGAATACCCGTGGGTCTTCTTGTTGGCCATCACCTCGATCATCTTGTCGCGCACGGCCTGGGGCGTGGGGCCGTCGGGGTTGCCCATGCCGAAATACACCACGTCCACGCCCCGGCGCCGCGCCGCCATCATCTCGTAGTTCACCTTGGCGAAGACGTAGGGCGGGAAGCTCTTGATGAGTTTGGATTCGGTTTGCATCGGCATGGTGGTCCCCTCGTTCGGCATGGGTTAAGTTAAATTACAGCGCTTCCGGCCCGGCGTGGATGATTTAGGACAGTTTGAGCTGGGGTTGGTTCAGGGTTAGAGTTTGACCCGGGGGATCAAGGCGGCCTGGGTGTAAGCCTTGCCACGTTTCGCCACCATGGCCCGGGTCAGCTTCGCGACGCTCCGGACCCCGAAGTCCTGGACCGTGAATGACGCGACCCAATGGCCCACTAGGACGGCCTCTTTCAGGGTTTCCTTCGTGACCTTGCCCTTTCGGGCCAAATAGCCCATGAGGGCGCCCGCGAAGGTGTCGCCCGCTCCCGTGGGGTCCTTCACCACGTCGAGGGGAACCGAAGGCGAGAGGAAGGTCCACCCCGGGCCGAACAACAAGGCGCCGTGTTCACCCTTCTTCACGATGACATGCGACGGCCCCATCTTGGCCAGGGCGCGGGCCCCCCGGGTCAGGTGGTACTCCCCGGTCAACATGCGGATTTCCTCGTCGTTCAGCACGATCAGGTCCACGTGCTTGAGGACCTTTTGGAGGTCTCCCTTCGCGATCTGGATCCAAAGGTTCATGGTATCCAAGGCCGTGAACTTGGGCTTGCGCATCTGCCGCACCACCGACATCTGGAGCGCCGGGTGGATGTTGGCGAGGAACAGGAAGGGAGTGGCACGGGTGGAAGCCGGGATCTTGGGGTTGAAGTCCGCGAAGACGTTCAGGTCGGTCTTGAGGGTGGTGCGGCTGTTCATGTCCTTGGAGTAGACGCCTTTCCAGAAGAAGGTCTTCCCCTCCGCCACCTCCAGGCCCTCCAGGTCGATGCCCTTGGACTTGAGCAGTTTGAGGTCGGCGGCCGCGAAGTCGCGTCCCACGACCCCGACCAGCGCGGTCTTGGCGAAGAGAGAGGAGGCCAGGGCGGAATAGGTGGCGGCCCCACCCAGGATGCGGGCCACCGACCCGAAGGGCGTCTGGAGCCCGTCGTAAGCCACGGATCCGACGATCAGGAGTTCAGGCATGTTTCTTTCGCTCCAAATGGGGTGGTGAAGGCTGTTAGGCGGATTTCCAAAAGACGTAGTTCCGGAAGGAACACCAGAGGATGAAGGCCAGGACCGCCAACAGGGTGACGCCCGTGATCTTCAGGGCCAGGGGTTGGTCCTGGTGCTTGTTGCAGTGGACCAGCGGGCCATGGACCATCTTGTCCACGAAGTAATAATGTTGGGCGTGGTCATAGGTCAGGGGTTGCTTCAGGAAGCCGCCGGAGACCAGGGAGGCCTCGTCGATCTCGCCTTTTTCGTCCATGACCCTGTCGGGATGGGCCTGGTTCCACCCATGGACCGCCTGGTCCAAGAGGGCCGCGCGGCTGTAGCAATCGAGCTCGTCCCGGGGGATCAGGGCTTGGCGCAGGGCCCAGACCGACGCCAGGGACAGGAACCAGCAGGCCGCGAAGATCATCCATCCGGTTTTGGCGTTCAGGACGCGAGGAGTCGAGGGTTTCATGGGAAGCTCCGCCGATCAAATCAGGGCCTGAGGCGGGCCCTGTTTGACGGTGAAGTATATAGTAAAAAGCCCTGGGTGGCATTCCAGACCTTGGCTTAAGCTTGCGCCGCCACGGTCTCCTGGGCTTTGTCTTCCTCCAGCCGGGTCCGGCGGGCCCGGTAGCGGGAAGGCTCCCAATCATAGGAAGGTAGGGCGGTCCGGAGGATCAACTCCAGCTTGGTCGAATGGGGACTGCGAAGGTCCAGGTCCATCCGGACCAGGGGCTGGCCGTCGGACATCCCCACGGAGGCGTTCTTGACGAAGAGCCGGACGTCCTTGGTGCGGGTTCCCTTCTCGGTCACCACCTTGATGATCCGGCTGGGGGCCGCGAGGAAATCGGCCAATTCCTTTTGGAGCGTTTCGACGAGGGCCGGCCCATCGGTGTATTCCTCCGGCGAGACCTCATAGGAAGCGGATCCGAAGGCGGTGCCGGCGGCCGGGGAGTCGAGGGGTAAGGCCTCCACGGAGATCACTTGGAGCCCCGGGGGCATTTCGTTGCGGAGGGACGCTTCCAAGGCGGCGACATTCGCGTCCTGGTACAGAACCAGGTCGGCGGCGTCACAGGCGCTTTCCACGCCGAGGGAGGTCGGCGGTGAGAAGGAGGTGCGGGGCCGCCGGGAAAAACCCCCGGTGTAGGACAACGGCACCTTGAGACGGTTGAGGGCGCGCTGGAAAACCCGGACCACGGTCAGGTGGGAGAGGTAACGCGCGCGGCCTTCCTTCACGAACCGGATCCGCACCTTCATCTTCTGGTCCTGGTACGGGGGCGGCATCCCGGCGGCGGGGGCCTCGGGCAGGTGGGTTTCCTTCAGGTTGTTCACGATGCCGTTCTCGGGTTCGCAGACGCCGCAGGCCAGGCAGGCGTCCCAGCGGCAATCCTCGCGCTCCTCCACCTTCAGGGACAGTTCCCAGTCGTACCAGAGGAAGTCCTTGCTCATCTCCAGGAAAAGGTGGTCCCAGGGTAGGACCTCCTCCCGGGGCTTCTCGCGGTCGGTGTAGTACTTCCAGTCCACGCCCACCTCGGCGCAGGCCTCGTACCAGAGCTTGGGCTTGAACTGGTCGGTCCAGCCGTCGAACCTCGCGCCCTTTTCCCAGGCCCGGCGGATCACCTTCGACACCCGGCGGTCGCCGAGCGCCAACAGCGCCTCGATCTTGGCCACGTGCTCCACGTTTTCCCGCTTGGGGAACTTCAGGCCCCGGCAGAGGAACTCGTGCTTTTGGGCGATCTCCTCCAGGCTTCCCTGGGCGCACCACTGGAACGGGGTGAAGGGCTTGGGAACGAAACAGCTGATGCCCGGGTGGACCTGCTTCTTCGCCCCGCCCACCTTGCGGCCGATGGCCTTGATGCGGGAAACCAGGTCGAGGATGCCCTGCAGGTCCTCCTGCTTCTCCAGCGGGAGCCCGAACATGAAGTAAAGCTTCACGAGGTCCCAACCGTTGGAGAACACCTTCTCCATGGTCGAGAGGATGTCGACCTCGGTGATGGTCTTGTTGATGATCCGGCGCATCCGATCGGTGCCGGCCTCGGGCGCGAAGGTGAAGCCGGTCTTCTTGACCCGGTTGATCACGTTGAACAGCTTGTCGAATTTCGAGTCCACCCGGAGGGAACCCGAGGAGATGGCCACGTTGTTGGGGGTGAACTGGTCCGCCATGCGGTTCACCAGGTCGTCGAGACGGGAATAGTCGGCGGTCGAGAGCGAGGTGAGGGAGATTTCCTCGTAGCCGGAGTTCGCCATGGCTTCCTTGGCGGTCTCCAATAGCTTGTCAGCGCTGCGCTCCCGCACCGGTCGGTAGGTCATGCCGGCCTGGCAGAACCGGCAACCACGGGTGCATCCCCGGAAAACCTCCAACTGGATCCGATCATGCACGATGTCCATGGTCGGGAGGATCGGCTTGGTCGGGTAGGGGACGTCGTCGAGGTCCTTGGTGGTGCGCTTCGAGACCTTCGCCGGGGCGTTGGGGTGGTTGGGCTTCACGGACTCGATGGTGCCGTCGGCCTTGTAGGTGACGTCGTAGAGGGAGGGGACGTAATAGCCGGGGATCCCCGCCAGTTCCTCCAAAATCCTCTTCCGGGGGGCGCCTTCCTTCTTCATGCGGCCCACCAGTGCCAGCATCTCGGCAACCGCCTCTTCCCCGTCGCCCAGAAGGACCGCGTCGAAGAATTCCGCGTAGGGCTCCGGGTTGAAGGAACAGGGCCCTCCCGCCACCACCAGGGGGTCCTTGTCCGTGCGGTCGGAGGCGGACAGGGGGATTCCGCCCAATTCCAGAAGCGTCAGGACGTTGCCGTAAGCCATCTCGGTCTGGAGGGTGATGCCCACCACATCGAAGGCGGACAGGGGCGTGAAGCTTTCCAACGAGTGGGCCGGGATGCCGTTTTCGCGCATGGACTTTTCCATGTCGGGCCAGGGGCTGTAGGCGCGCTCAGCGAGGAACCGGGGATCGGAATTCAGGATGTGGTAGAGGATCCGGTAGCCCAGGAAGGACATGCCGATCTCATAGACGTCGGGGAACGCCAAAACCATGCGGGCGTCGACGCTGTTCCAGTCCTTGAGGACGGAATTCCATTCGCCGCCGATGTAGCGGGCGGGTTTCTCGACGGAGAGGAGGACCTTGCGGAGCGGGCGGGGGATGTCCAGCTGGGACGGCGTCCAGGCGTTATTCATCGGTTGTTCCCTCCCGGGGATGGAACCCGGTTTTTGGTGAGTCGAGGCGGTTGGATTGTATTCGGAAGCCAACTGAATTGCCAGTGGTCACCGGCCAAAACCTTTGAATCACGGGGACTACGGAGGTCGCTGAGGGAGGCCGTTGAAGTACTCAAATGATGGCGTGGGACTCCGTGACCCCCGCGGTTCGAACATCTGAGGGCTATCGGAGGTTCAATTGCCCTCGCTCCGGAGGAGGACGGGCCTTCGGTTGGCGTAGGAGATATTCAAAAGGATCCCCACCGTGATGAAGCTGATCAACAGCGAGGTGCCGCCGTAGCTGATGAAGGGCAAGGTCAGGCCCGTCACGGGGAAAAGGCCGATCGCCATGCCGATGTTGACGACGGACTGCACGGCGTAAAGCGCCGTGATGCCGAGGGCCAAAAGGCTTCCCTCCCGGTCCCGGGCCTTGCGGGCGATCTCGAAGGCGCGGCGGAACAGGAAGACGTAGAGCAATATCACGATGACGGCCCCCACGAAGCCCCATTCCTCCCCGATGACCGAGAAGATGAAGTCCGTGTGGTGCTCCGGGATGAACGACAGCTGGGTCTGGGAACCCTCGAGGAACCCCTTGCCGGAGACCCCGCCGGACCCCACCGCGATGATGGATTGGATGATGTTGTAGCCCGCGCCCAGGGGATCGGCCTGGGGGTTGAGGAACACCTCCAACCGTCGGCGTTGGTAATCGTGGAGGAACACCTGCCAGATGATGGGGCTGGCGGCCCCGCCCAGGATGAAGAGCCAGGTGAGCCAGCGGAACGGCACCCCGCCGGCGTAGAACAAAACCATCGAGACGGGCACCAGCAAAATGGCGGAGCCCAGGTCCGGCTGTTTCAGGATCAGGAGCAGGGGGAACCCGATCAGGGCCAGCATGAGGAAAAACCGCCTCAGGTAGAACAGTTCCACGCTCTTACTGCCGATATAACGGGCCAAGGTGAGGATGACCGCCAACTTCGCCAGTTCGGAGGGCTGGAAGGAGATGAACCCGAACCGGAACCAACGCTGGGCCCCCTTGGTGGCTTCCCCCAGGAACAGGACGAGCACCAGGAAGATCATCGCCAGGCCGTAGATCCAATAGGAGATCTCCAGCCAGACGTGGTAATCGACCTTGGAGACGCCGTACATGACGAACAGGGAGACCGCGAGCCAGGCCAATTGGCGGATCCAGATGTGCTGGAGGTCGGGAGTCTGGTGGGTGGCCGAGAAGACCGTGAGGACCCCGATGATCGCCAACGAGGAGAACTGCCCGGCCAAAAGCCAGTCGAGACTTCGGAAGAAGGCCTTCATGGGGTGTTCTCCGCCGGGTCGGGGGTGGGGATGTCCTCGTATCCCTCGGGCGTCGGGGTCGGGCTGGCCCAGGGCGTGACTTCGCGGCCCAGGGCCTTCTCAATCAAGCGCTTTGCGATGGGGGCCGCCACGATGCCGCCTTCCCCGCCGTTCTCCACCAGGACGATGACGGCCACCGTCGGGTCATCCGCGGGGGCGTAGGCCGTGAACCAAGCGTGGTTCTCCCCGTGGGGGTTCTCGCTGGTGCCCGTCTTCCCGGCGATCTCCAGCCCGGCGATCCGCGCCTTCTTTCCGGTGCCGCCGACCGACTCCACCACCATTTGAAGGGCGTTCCGGACCCGTTCCAAATTGCCGGCCTTGAAGCCCGTGTCGAGGAGGGTCTCAGGGCGCACTTCCTGCCGGACCTGGTGGGTCCGCTCGTCCAAAATCTGGTACAGGACATGGGGACGGATGATTTTTCCGCGGTTGGCCAGCGCGCAAGTCACATCCAGCATCTGGAGCGGTGTGGTCAGCAGGTATCCCTGGCCGATGGACATCTGGATGGTGTTGCCCGGGAACCAGGGCATGTGTTGGGTGGCTTCCTTCCATTTCGCGTTGGGCACGAGTCCGGGGGATTCCGCGTCCAGGTCGACCTGGGTCCGGCTCCCCAACCCGAAGGCCCGGGCGGCCTTATAGAGATGGTCCACCTTGATCTGGAGTCCCGCCTGGTAGAAATAGATGTCGCAGGACCCGATCAGGGCGTTGTTCAGGTTCACCCAGCCGTGGCCGAAGGTCTTCCAGCAGCGGTAAGGCCAGGTCTTGTACCAATAGATGCCCCGGCAGAGGTAAGGCCTCTCCGGGTCGATGGAACTGTCCTCCAACCCGGCGAGGGTCGTGACGATCTTGAACACCGACCCGGGCGGGTATTGGCCCTGGAGCGCGCGGTCCTGGAGGGGCTTCATCTTGTCCCCCAACAACTTATTCCAGTTCTTCACCGAGATGCCCCCCACGAACTCGTTGGGGTTGTACCCGGGCTGGCTGGCCATGGCGAGGATTTCACCCGTCTTGGGGTTGCAGACGATGGCGGCGCCCGGCAGGTCCCCCATGAGGTCCTCCGCCAATTTCTGGAGCTCGAAATCGACGGTCAAGCTGAGGATCTTCCCTTGGACCGGGGCGCGGTAGGCCACGGTCCGCCTTTGGACGCCTGCGGGGTTCACTTCCACCTGGAACCCCCCGGGTTCGCCCCGGAGGTAACGGTCATAGATTTTCTCGACCCCCCGTTTGCCGATCAAATCCCCCGGGTCGTAGCCGTCGGATCGGAGGCGGAAAAGTTCCTCGTCGTTGATCTCGCCGATATAGCCGAGGATGTGGGACGCCATCTTGCCGAAGGGATAATGCCGCTCCGGCTCCATCTGGATATAGACGCCGGGCAGGTCGACCTTGTTTTCCTCGATCAGGGCGATGAGGTCCTCGGTCAGGTGGGTCCGGAGCCGGATCGGCTCGAACCGGCGTCGGTACTTCCGGGTGGCCACGATTCCCTCCAGCCCCGAAAGCGGCTCCCCCAGGAGGGCGCTGAGTTTCTGGAGGGTGAGGGCGTGCGTCTGGACGTCTGCGGGAACCAGGAAGAGTGAATAGGTCGGCACGTTGTCGGCCAACACGACCCCCCGCCGGTCGGTGATGAGGCCCCGGGGCGCCCGCTCCGGGATGAGCCGGAGGCTGTTGGCGTCCGAGAGTTCCCGGTAGGTCGGGTAGTTCAGGATCTGGAGATAAAAGAGGCGGCAGGCGATGATCGAGAAGGCCAAATAGACGAACAAGCGCATCCGCTCGACCTTAGGCTCGACGGGGCCGACGTAACGCATGGGGCGGCGGGGGGACATGGATTAGGCCGTGGGCGGGTCGAGACGTTGTCGGCGGAAGGCCACCAGGAAAAAGCTGACCAGCGCCCCCACGGCCGAGGTCGCGAGGGTGGAACGGAGGATGAGGTCCAGCGCGACGGGCGTCAAGGGCGCGTCGAGGGTCCAGCGGAGGACGAACCAGAGCCAGACCTGGTGCAGGACCATGCAGGCCGCCACGAGGGCGGTTTGGGTGGACACCCTCTCGCGGAAGACCAACTTTTGGGACAGGACGGCCAACGCGGCGGCCGCCATGCAGGCTGAGACGTGGGGGCCGGGACCGCTTTGGGAAAGCAGGTCCTGGGCCAGACCCGCGGCGGCGCCCCAGGCCAGGGCCTCCAGGAAACGGGAGCGGACCGCCACCAGGGCCGTGAACACCAAGGGGAGGTCGATGCCGAGGTCGGAGATCCCCGGGGAGGTCTGCAAGAGGACCAGGACGGCCAACCAGAACCAGAGTTGGAGGGTCGGGTTCCTCAATGGAGGCCTTCCTGGGGCTGAAGGATGTAGACGAAATCCGACGAGCCGGAATCGACGGCGGGGGCCACGTCCACATCGAGGTTGAGGCCGTTCTCGGAGAGCCCTTTTTTCACCACGGTGCCGACGGGAAGGCCCCTTGGGAAAACCCCGCCCATCCCCGAGGTGACCAGCAAATCGCCGCTCTCCACGTCGGAAGCGGCGGCCACGTAGCGGAGCTTCAGGCGGTGTTTCCCCGTCCCCACGGCGATCCCGCGGACGCGGCTTCGGACGTCCACCACGGCCACGCTGGAGGAGGGTTCCTCCTCCAGGAGGACGCGCGAGCGGCCGGGAAAAACCTCAATCACCCGCCCCACCACGCCCTGGGGCGTGACCACGGGCGAACCCGTCTCGATCCCGTCGTCCTTGCCCAGGTTGACGAGGAAGGTGGCGTACCAGGTGGAGGGGTCGTGGGACACGACCTCCCCGAGCCGGGCGGAACTTTGGCGGGGAATCTTAAGCTTGAGGAGTTCCCTCAGCCGTAGGTTGTCGGCCTCCACCAGCCGTTGGGCGGAAAGTTCCCTGCGGAGGTCCGAGACCTCCGTGAGTAGCCTTTCGTTTTCCTGCCGGGCCCGGCTGATCTCATTGAGGTTCCGGACGAGGTCCTCGGGGAGGCCGAGAAGCTCGTGGATCAGGTTCCCGGCCGGGATCCAGAGGGCCTGGGCCCCGCGTTCCGCGGTCGAAGTGCCGGGGACCCGGCGACGTGAAAGACGGAGCATCAGGGCCGAACCGACCAGGAGGAGGAGCAGCAGCATGAGGAGGCGGCGCCGTTGGCGCCATAGGAAGGTCAACATGGGTCAGGCGGTCTCGCGGGTCGGATGGTTGGATCCCCCAGGGATGATGCCCCGGAACGGGCTAGGTGTATTCCTTCTGCATCACCGAAATGCGGCGCAGGAGATCCATCGACTCGTCCAGGAGCTTTCCGGAACCGAGCGCCACGCAGGTCGTCGGGTCGTCCGCGACGTTCACGGGCACGCCGGTCTCGTCGCGGAGCCGTTGGTCGAGGCCCTTGAGGAGCGAACTGCCGCCCGCCAGGACGATGCCGCGGTCCACGATGTCGGCCGCCAACTCGGGAGGGGTGCGTTCCAGGGTCATCTTGATGGTGTCGATGATCTGCACCAGGGGCTCCTCGAGGGCGCCGCGGATCTCCTCGCTGGTCAGTTCGATGGTCTTGGGGAGCCCGGTCACCAGGTCGCGCCCCTTGACCTTCATGCGCATCTCCTCCTCGAGTGGAAAGGCGCTCCCGATCTGGATCTTGATGTCCTCGGCCGTGCGCTCGCCCACGAGGACGTTGTAGGTGCGCTTGACGTAGTTGACGATGGCCTCGTCCAGCTCATCACCGGCCACGCGGATGGACTTGCCGTACACGATGTCCGTGAGGGAGATGACGGCCACCTCCGTGGTCCCGCCGCCGATGTCGACGATCATGTTGCCCTGGGGCTCGCCGATCGGCATCCCGGCCCCGATGGCGGCCGCCATGGGCTCGTCCACCAGGTGGACCTCCCGGGCGCCGGCCTGTTCCGCGGAATCCTGGACCGCGCGCTTCTCCACCTCGGTGCAGCCCGAGGGGATGGCCACCACGATGCGGGGCCGCACCAGGGACCGGCGGTTATGGACCTTGGCGATGAAATGCCGGAGCATGCGTTCGGTGATCTCGAAGTCGGCGATGACCCCGTCCTTCATGGGGCGGATCGCCGAGATGGAACCCGGGGTCCGGCCCAGCATGAGTTTCGCGTCGTTGCCGACGGCCATGATCTCGTTGGTGGCCCGGTGGACCACCACGAGCGAGGGCTCCTGGAGGACGATGCCCCGTCCCTTGACGTACACCAAGGTGGTCGCGGTGCCCAAATCAATGGCCACGTCGCTTGAGAAGAGGCCCAACAGGAAGTTCAGCACGTCGTATTCTCCTGGTTGATTCTGCCGTGGGTTAAAAAGAAAACCCCGGTTTCCGCCGGGGTCGAACCTTCAAAAGCGAAGAAACGCAGTGTAACACAGGCCCGGACCCCCATCCAGGGCGGGGCTTACCGTCCGGCCGGGCTTTCCACTTACTTTTTAGGGGGCGGAGGAGGCTGGTTGGGCTTCATGATTTCTTGCCGTTGGGCCTTGACCTTCAGGACCCGCTCGAAAAGCCGCAAATATTCACGTTTTAAATCCGGAAGGCTTAAGTGACGGTACCGGTCCTCGTCGAAAGGCTCCTGGAGGAAATCCAGGGATTTGCGGATGAAGGCCAGGACCGCGCTGGTGTTGTCGTCGGTCCCGGTCATGGCCGAGCCGATCATCACCTTCTGGACGACTCCCCGGGACTTGTGCTTCTGGAACTGGTCGAGGGTCGGGTTGATGATGCCCGTGATCTTATCCAGGGATTCGGGGTCAAAAAAGAAGAGGACGTCCACTTCCTGTCCGTAGAGACGGGCCGCGTTCTGGTCCATGTGGAGGTCGCAGCCGCACTCGGGGCAGTACTTGTTCTTGTCGTCGGCGATGAAGCCGCAACGCCCGCATTTCATGGAATAACCGCTCCGCTCGTTGAAAATCGTTGGTGTCGTATGGGACACCGGTGGAGTGACCCTGTTCCCGGGGACTCCGCAACCTCTTCCGGGGGGAAAGCCGCGGTGACTATACCACAAGCCGCCTGGGCGTTTCCGGGGTTTTCGGGCCCCGGAAGGCCCGGCGAAGGTTGTGGGGGGCGTCCCAGCTGGCTATAATGCGCCGTTTTCTATCGACCCGCCCCAAGGCGGTATGGGATATCCCCCGGAGGCCTTTCCATGGTGATGGCCAGCATGCGCGAAAAGCGGTTCATCCAGATCATCCTTTGGTCCCTGATCGTGGCCTTCGTCGCCACGATCTTTGTGGCTTGGGGCATGAAAAACACCCTGGGGGAAACCCGGAAGGACCCGAACATGGTGGCGGAGGTCGGTGAGTCCAAGGTGACCTACACCGAATTGAACCAGGCCCTGCAGCCCTATAACGAACAGATGTCGGCCAACGGGGACGATTCCCAATCCGCCGACAACAAGCTCATCCGCAAGCGGGTGATCGACGGCCTGGTGGACCAGGCGATCCTCCGTGAGACCGGCCGCGCCATGAAATTGAACGTGCCGGACGAGGAACTCCAGGCGGCCCTCCAACGCGAGCCGGCGTTCCAGGACGAAAACCGCCGGTTCAACAAGGACCGCTACCTCCAGGCCTTGGAGGGCGCGAACCTCCGCCCCGAGGAGTTCGAGGAAAGCCTCCGCCAAAGCATCCTGGCCCAGAAGATCCGGGCCGTGCTCCAGGACAGCGTGCTGTACACGCCGCCGGAGGTCGCGCGGTTCGCGGACCGCATCAGCCGGGACCTGAAGGCCCAATACGTCTCCTTCGACGCCGTGAAATCGGGACAGACCCTGAAGCCGACCGACGCGGACCTCAACCGGTATTTCGAGGACCACCGGAGCCGATGGGACAAGCCCGAACGGGCCAAACTCCGGCATATCCTCCTGACCGCCGGTGACAAGTCCACCCCCGAGGAAATCGAGTCCACCCAGAAGACCCTCGTGGGTTACCGGAAGCAAATCCTGGACAAGAAAGCGAACTTCGCGGACCTCGCGAAGAAATTCTCCCAGGACACCGGGTCGGGCAAGAAGGGCGGCGATCTCGGGTGGATCACCCGAGGGATGACCGTCCCGGCGTTCGAGGACGCGGCCTTCAAGCTCGCCAAGGGCGAGTTGTCCCAGCCCGTGAAGACCCAATTCGGGTACCACCTCATCCAGCTGGAGGATTACGAGAAGGCCAAGCGGTCCAGCCTGGCTTCGGTCCGGCTTGAGGTGGAGAAGGCCTGGCGGCAGGAAGAGGCCCAGAAGCGGATCCAAACCCTCTTAAGCCGGCTGTCGAACCGCCTGGAGTCCGGGGATCCGCTGGCGAAGGCCGCCGGGGACCTGAAGTTGGACCTCCATGAGACCGGTTGGTTCAACCGGACGAAGGGCCTCGCCGAATGGAAGGACTCCAAACCGGCGGCCGAGTCCCTCTCGGTGCTCCATGTGGGCGAATGGCGCGGTCCCCTCAGCCTGGGAAAGAACCAACAGGTCGTCTTTGAGGTCAGCCAGGACCGGGAGAACCCCCCCACCAAGGAACAGCTCGCGAAGATGCAGTCCACCGTCCAAGCCCTCCTGATGGATGAGAAGCAGGACGAGTGGATGAAGGCCTTCATGAAGGAACAGCGCAAGGCCCTGAAGATCAAGATCTATGATACCGACGGCCAAAGCTGATCCGAGCGTCTACCGGCCCGGCGCCTTTTGGCGCCGGGCCTTTTTTTTACGTCCACGGCAAAAGGCTTGACGGCTTAGTGAACTTGGTGGTTAAAGCTTTCGTCTTGCTTTATTTTTATTCGACTGTTCGATAATCCTGCTTTGTGAACTTGGTGGTGAAACAGTCGTAGGTCTAAAGTTTATGCCGCTATTGCCAAAGGCCGTGGCGGATGAGGGCCTCGAGCACCCGGGAGACCGGGAGTCCCATCACGTTGAAATAGTCCCCCTCCACAGCGGTCATCCACCTCCGCGCGGTCCCTTGGATGCCGTACCCCCCCGCTTTGTCATAGGGTTCACGGGTCCGGAGGTAAGCCTGGAGCTCGAGGGGAGGGATGGGCCCGAAAGTGACGCGGCTGGTGACGCAATCGCGGTCGAGGACTCGGCCCCCGGGGCCCACCAGGGCCAAGCCCGTCATGACCTGATGGGTCCGGTCCGAGAGGGACCGGAGCATCCGGAGTCCCGTTCGGGGCCCCGAGGGTTTGCCGAGGACCCGGCGACGCAGGACCACTTCAGTGTCGCAACCCAGGACCCACTGGCCCGGATGGAGGGCCGCTACGGCCATGGCCTTGGAGAGGGCCAACCGCTTCACGAGGGACCTGGGTGACTCCCGCGGTCGGGGTGTCTCAGGGACACCGAGTGGGGCCACCGCGCGGAAAGCCACCCCCGCGGCCCGGAGGAGCGACCGGCGACGGGGCGAACGGGAGGCGAGGATGAGGGACAAGGAAGCCCCTTACTTCATGGCCAAATAAAGGCCGCCGATCATTCCGGCCAAACTGGGGACGGTCAGGTCGAAATGGAGGCCGAAGGTCACCACGACAATCCGAAGATCGACCACCAGGGGGTTGGTGAGCCCGACCTGGAAGCCCCGGACCAGCATCTCGTGGATGAACCCGTCCGAGCCCACCATCCCGCCCACCAATTGGCTGAGCAGGGCCCCGCAAAGCCCGCCCAAAATGACGTAAAGGATCAAGCTTCCCGCGCTTTTAGCCGCCATACGTTCCTCCAGGTGGGTTTCAGTTCCCCTCGGTCGGCTTCAACCCGGGTTCCGGCAACAGCTTCAAGTCCATGGCCGTCCGTTGGGCCGCCGCTTGTTCAGCTTCCTTTTTACTCTTCCCCGTCCCCTTGGAAAGGAGCCGGCCCCCCAACTGGCATTCCACCTCGAAGGTGCGGTTATGGTCAGGGCCCCACTCGCGGAGGACCAGGTAATGGGGGGCCTTTTTCTCGACCCGTTGGAAATATTCCTGAAGGAGCGTCTTGTAGTCACGGGCCAGTTTGCCGTCCTTGGCGCCCACCAGGTCCTCCTCCAGCAGGGAAAGGACGAAGGAACGGGCCGAGGGGAGCCCGCCGTTGAGGTACACCGCGCCGATGACGGCCTCCAAGGCGTCGGCCAGGAGCGCGGGGCGTTCCCGCCCCCCGGACTTCGCCTCGCCCTTGCCCAACCGGAGGGAGGCGCCTAAGCCGATCCGCTGGGCCTTTTCCGAGAGGGAGGTGGCGCTGACCACCACACTCTTGATCTTGGAGAGCCCCCCCTCATCGACTCCCGGAAAGTGCGCGTAAAGGTAATCGCACACCACGATCCCCAGGACCGAATCGCCGAGGAACTCAAGTTTTTCGTTATGGGGGAGGACCGTCGTGCCCATACGCTCATGGGCGAAGGACTTATGGGTGAGGGCCTCGTCGAGGGAGCGGCCGTCGGCCAAAGGGATGGAGAGGGCCTTGCAGAAG
Organism: uncultured bacterium; assembly: GCA_964392085.1. Lineage (GTDB taxonomy): Bacteria > Oederibacteriota > Muellerivitia > Muellerivitales > Muellerivitaceae > CAYMOV01. Next base: position 103,977 of record CAYMOV010000001.1, on the reverse strand, counting down.
GCCTTCAACTCGCGCATCCGCTCCTTGTCGGGGGCGGGTACGTCGGGGGCCGTCTTTTTACGGAACAAATTTCCGGACCACGAGGCTGACATTATGCCCGCCGAACCCGAGCGAATTGGAAAGACAGGCCTCCACCTGGGCGGCGCGCTTGACGTTGGGGACATAGTCCAAGTCACAGTCCGGATCGGGGGTCTTCAGGTTGATCGTGGGCGGGAGGACGCCGTCACGGATCGCCATCACGCAGGCCACGAACTCAATGCCGCCCGCGGCGCCCAGCAAATGGCCCGTGGTGGACTTGGTGCTGGAGACGGGCGTCTTCGTCGCTGCGCCGAATACCGTCTTGATGGCTTGGGTCTCGAACTTGTCGTTGTAGGGCGTCGAGGTGCCGTGGGCGTTGATGTATTGGATGTCCGCCGGGGCCAGCCCCGCGTCCTTCAGGGCCAGGGTCATGGACCGGGCCGCGCCCTCCCCGCCCTCGGCGGGGGTCGTCATGTGGTAGGCGTCGGCCGTCATGCCGTAACCCTTGGCCTCGGCCAGGATCTTCGCGCCCCGGGCCTGGGCGTGTTCCAGGGACTCCAAGATCACGACCCCGGCGCCCTCGCCCATCACGAAACCGGCCCGTTCCTTGTCGAAGGGCCGGGAGGCCTCGGTGGGACGGTCGTTGAAATCCATGCAGAGGGCCTGCATGTTGCAGAAACCCGCGTAGCCCAACTCGGTGATGCAGGCTTCCGTGCCGCCGGCCACCACCACATCGCACTCGCCGTGCTGGATCCAGCGCATGGCCTCGCCGATGGCGTGGGCCCCGGAAGCGCAGGCGGAAACCGTCGCCACGTTGGGTCCCTTGGCCTTGAGGTAGATGGCCGTCATCCCCGAAGCCATGTTGATGATCATCATGGGGATGAGGAATGGGCTGACGCGGTCCGGCCCTTTCTCCAACAGCCGGGTCGCCTGTTCCATCAGCACCGGTAGGCCGCCGATGCCCGAGCCGAGGATGACACCCACGCGGGTGGCATCCTCCTTCTCGATATCCAACTTGGCGTTGGCCCAGGCCTGGATGGAGGCCGCCACCGCGAACTGGACGAAAAGGTCCATCCGCTTGGTGTCCTTCTTCTCGATGCCGAAGGACGTGGGGTCGAAATTCTTGACCTCACCGCCGATCTTGCTGGAAATCCGGGAAATATCGAAACGCGTGACCGGCGCGATGCCGCTCACCCCGTCGCAGATGTTTCGGAAAAAGTCCTCGGGATTGTTGCCGCAAGGAGTCACGGCCCCCATCCCGGTGACGACGACGCGCCGCTTCACGCTGGCCTCCCGGAATTCCTGGAAATCACTCGGCCGACTTGGACTTGATGTAGTTGATGGCGTCCCCGACGGACCGGATCTTCTCGGCGTCCTCGTCCGGGATCTCCATGTCGAACTCTTCCTCGAGCGCCATCACGAGTTCCACCGTGTCCAGCGAATCGGCGCCCAGATCGTCGATGAAGGCGGCTTCGGGCTTGACCTGATCGGGCTCAACGCCCAACTGGTCGATGATGATTTCCTTGACCTTGTCTTCGATGGCCATGTAGATCCTCCTAAGGATTGGCAAGAGCCGCCCAAATGTTTACCGGACGGCGGTCCTTTAATCAACCGTTTTCGTGCTTGTCCCAAGGGTTCCCAGCGCGAATTTAAGCCTTTTTGGGCGGGACCGGCGGCATTTGCCGTCCCGTCTGTCGTCCCAACCGACCCGGGCGGCCCCGCGTCAAATCACCATGCCCCCGTCGACCAACAGGGTTTGGCCCGTGATGTAACGGGCGTCCTCCGAGGCCAGGAACAGCACGGCTTTGGCGATATCCTCCGATTCCCCCAGGAAACCCAAGGGAATCTCCCTTAAAAGCGCCTCCCGGGTGGCCTCGTTCAGGTCCTTCGTCATGTCGGTCTGGATGAAGCCCGGCGCCACCGCGTTGCAGGTGATGTTGCGGCTGGCCAGTTCCCGGGCCGTGGACTTGGTCAAACCGATGATGCCGGCCTTGCTGGCGGCGTAGTTGGCCTGTCCCGCGTTGCCGCGCACCCCGATGATCGAGGTGATGTTGACGATGCGCCCTTTCCGGGCCTTCATCATGGGCTTCGTGAAGGCCTTGGTGGCCAAAAAGGTGCCCTTGAGGTTCACGTTCAGGACGTCATCCCAATCCTTCTCCGACATGCGGATCAAAAGTCCGTCCCGGGTGATCCCGGAGTTGTTGACCAGGACATCCACCTTGCCGAAGGCCTTCAGGGTCTCGTCGCAGAGCCTTTGGACGTCCTCGGCTTTGGACACGTCGGCGGTCACCGCGAGGGCCTTCCCGCCCTTCCGCTCGATTTCCCCGGCGGTCTGCCTCAGGGCGGCCTCGTTGGTGCCGCAAAAAGCCACGGAGGCGCCTTCCCCGGCCAAGGCCAGGCAGATCGCCTTCCCGATGCCCCGGCTACCGCCGGTCACCACCGCGACTTGGTCCTTGAATCGCATGTTAATCCCCTTCGAACGCCCCTCCCGCATCCCGGGTTCCCTCCGGGCTTTCGCGGGCTGGGGGGCTGGTTTATTCCGTCGGCAACGCCGCCGCGGTCGCGGCGTCCCCCACGTTCAGGACGACGGCTGACTCGGCGATTTTCTTGATGAGGCCCGACAGCACCTTACCGCTGCCGACCTCCACGAATACCCCGATCCCATCCCCGGCCATTTTCCGGATCACGGTGGTCCATTGGACCGGGGAGGTCAACTGGCGGACCAGGCTTTCCCGGATCGCGTCCGGGTCCTTCAGGACCGCCCCATCGAGGTCGGAATAGTACGTCACTTGGGGATCGGCGAAGGGTGTCTTCTGGAGCTCGGAACGGAAGGCGTCGGCGGCCGGCTTCATGAGGGAACTGTGGAAGGGGCCTGAGACCGGCAGTTCCATGGCGCGCTTGGCGCCCTTGGCCTTGGCCAGTTCCAGGGCCTTGGCCACGGCGGCCTTCTCGCCGGAAATCACGATCTGGCCCGGGCAGTTGACGTTGGCGGGTTCCACCACGCCGACCGTGGAGGCTTCCTGGCAGGCCTGGAGGACCAGGGCATCCTCCAACTGGAGGATCACCCCCATCGTGCCTTTGCCGTTCCCCGCTTCTTCCATCAACTGGCCGCGACGCCGCACCAACCGCACCGCGTCCTCGAGGGTGAGGACTCCGGCGGCCGCCAAGGCGCTGTAGGCGCCCAAACTGTGGCCGGCCACGGCCCCGTAGGCCGCGCCGCGTTTATCCAGGACGGCCAAGGCGGCCATCGAGGTCGTGAGGAGCGCCGGTTGGGTGTTGGAGGTGAGCTTTAATTCCTCCTCGGGGCCCTCAAAGCAAAGTTTGGACAAGGCGAAGCCCAGGGCCTGGTCGGCCTTTTGGAACACCTCCGCGGCTTCCGGATGGTTCGCGCAAAGGTCCTTCCCCATCCCGACGGCTTGGGAACCTTGTCCCGGGAAAACGAACGCTCGCATCGTAATTCAATCCTTCTGAGGCTATTGTGGATGAACGGTTTTCAGTTTGGATTTTGGCCAACGGCTAACGGCCAGCGGCTATCGGCTGCCTTGCGTTACCATCGGATCACCGCCGACGCCAGCGTCAAACCGGCCCCGAAAGCCACCAGGACCACGATATCGCCCTTCTTCAGGCGGCCCGCGGCGTGGACCTCATCCAACCCGATGGCGATCGAGGCGGCCGAGGTGTTGCCGACCTTGTCGAGGTTGACGAAGACCTTCTCGGGCGGCAGTCCCAACCGGTCCCCCACGGCCTGTACGATGCGGAGGTTGGCCTGGTGCGGCAGGAGGAGGGACACGTCCGCCAGGGTCAACCCGGCGCCCTTCAGGGCCTCCGCCACGGCGTCCCCCATGACCTTGACCGCGATCTTGAAAACTTCCTTGCCGGCCATCTTGAGGTAATGCTGTCCGGCCTCGATCGAGGCCGGGCTGACGGGGCAACGGGAGCCGCCCCCGGGGATCTTCAGGAGTTCGGCGTCGTTTCCGTTGGCCCAGAGGTAGGTCGAGAGGACTTCCCCGCGGCCCTCCTTCGAGGGCCCCAGGACCACGGCGCCGGCCCCGTCCCCGAACAGGACGCAGGTGGCGCGGTCCTTCCAGTCGGTGAAGGCCGAAAGTTTCTCGGCGCCGCAGACCAGCACATGCTTGTAGATGCCGCTCTCAATGAAGGCCTTGGCCGTGGTGATGCCGTACACGAAACCCGAACAGGCCGCCGAAAGGTCCATGGCGGCCGCCTGGGGGGCCCCCAGCTTGCTTTGGACGAAACAGGCGGTCGAGGGGGTCGGCATATCGGGGGTGATGGTGGTGACCAGGATGAGGTCAAGGTCGGCCACGGTCAGTCCCGCGGACTTGAGGGCGCGCCGCCCCGCTTCCACGGCCATGTCCGAGGTGGTCTGCCCCTCGGCGGCGATGTGCCGGGACTTGATCCCGGTGCGGGTGATGATCCACTCGTCGCTGGTGTCGACCATCTTCTCGAGGTCGGCGTTGGTGAGGACGCGTTCGGGAAGGTAGGACCCGGTTCCCAGGATACCGGCGGTCACGGTCTTGCTCACGGCTTGCTCTCCCCGGCCCCTTCGGGGCCACTTCCCTCGGGCTTGGGGTCCTTGACCTGGCCGTGCTTCTCGATGGCCTCCCGGACCGCCCCATCCAACCCGTACTGGACGCAACGCATCGCCGCGCGGACGGCGTTCTTCATGGCGTAGGCGTTCGATTTCCCGTGGGAGATCAGGCTGATCCCGTCGATCCCCAGGAGCGGCGCGCCGCCGTATTCCTTGTAGTCCACCATCTTCTTGAACCGCCGGAAAGCGGGCGCCGCCAGGAGACCCCCCAGCAGGGTGAAGAGGTTGGAGCGCATTTCCTTCTTCAATTGGGTGAGGACCAGTTCCCCCACGCCCTCGATGGCCTTCAAGGTGATGTTGCCGGTGAAGCCGTCGCAAACGATGACGTCGCAGTTGCCGTTCACCACGTCCCGCCCCTCGACGTTGCCGATGTAGTTGAAGGGGACCGCCCGGAGGAGGGATTGGGTCTCGAAGACCAGCTCATTGCCCTTGGTTTCCTCCTCGCCGATGGAGAGGAGGCCGACCCGGGGTTTCTTGAAGCCGAGGGCCGTCCGGGCGAAGGCCTCGCCCATGAGGGCGAATTGGAGGAGGTGCTTGCCCCGGCAGTCCACGTTGGCGCCGGCGTCCACGAGGACGGCCACGCCCTGGAGGCTGGGGACCATCGTGACGATGGCGGGGCGGGAGACTCCCTTGATGCGGCCGCAGGTGAGGAGTGCGGCGGCCATGGTGGCTCCCGAATTGCCCGCGGAGGCCGTGGCGTCGGCTTCCCCGCGCTTGATCAGGTCATGGCAACGGACGATGGAGGAGTCTTTTTTCTGCTTACAGGCCTGGACGGGGTGCTCATCCATGCCCACGGTCTCGCGGGCGTCGATGATGGGCAGACGGTCCCGGAGGACGCCCTCGATGCCGTCGAGCTCCCGTTCAATAACTTCCCGCCGACCCACCAGGAGGACCTCGAAAGGTCCACCCGCGAGGGCCAAAAGCTCGGGATCGCGAACGGCGGCCGCGGCACCTTGGACGGTTTCTCGCGGGGCGTGGTCGCCACCCATGGCGTCAAGGGCGATGCGCATCGGGGTTGACCGTGGACCGGTCAGACCACATCCACGCTGACGATTTCCTTGCCCTTATAGAAACCGCAGGTCGGGCAGACCCGATGGGGCAGTTTCTTGCTCTTGCACTGCGGGCAGACCGAGAGCGAACGGGTCTTCAGCTTCCAGTTGGTCCGGCGTTTGTCGCGGCGTTGCCGCGAGTGCCGGCGCTTTGGATTAGGCATTTCTTCTTCCTCCGGTCCCGCGTCCGCGGGGACGTATCAGTCTGGCTTCCAACCCTTCAAGGCCGACCACCGCGGATCAGGCGCGGGGCCGGTGCAGCGGCAAACGTCCAAGTTCAGGTCGACGCCGCATCCGCCGCAAAGGCCCTTGCAACCGGCCCGGCACAGGGAACGCATAGGCACCGACAACTCCAACACCTGGCGGATCTCATCCCCGAGGTCGACTTGGTCGCCCTCGAAGTAGGCCAGCTCGGCGTCGGTTTCGACGACGGGTCCCTCCTCCGCCGGTTCCGGGCCCTTGCGGAACCGGATCTCCAGGCAGGTGCGGAACTCCCTCATGAAATCCTTCAGGCAACGATCACAGGTCAACCGCAGGGTGCCCTTGGCCCAACCATTGGCCAAGACGTATTCATCCTGCAGGGTGACCTGGCAATGGAGTTCCATTGAACCCGTCACCGCCGAGGGCATGTGGTCGATGCCGAAGGAATCCGGCGGGCCCGATCTTTCGACCAGGACATCGCCCTTTTCGAGGGCGCGCATTTCAACGATCAACACGCGCGTTCCTCCAACAAGGCGAAAGCCCGAGAATTCCTTGAAAGCGAGGGGATTTTAGGGTCCTGATTTTCCGGTGTCAAGAAATCCCCGGGCAAAAAACCTTCCAAAAGGGGCTGTTTCGGGGGGAGAGGCCCCGCGGGGGGTTTGGATCGGGCCTGGACTTCAAAGGAGCACCCCAAACGGGATGCCAAGAAAGGAATCGGCGGGACGGAGCCCCGGTTTATCGGGAGGACGGGTTGGGAGACTGGGCGTACCGGACCCGAAGGGCCTTGGCCACGGCCGGCGGCACGAAGCCCCGGATGTCGCCGCCCAGCTTGGCGGCTTCCTTCACGGCGCTGGAGGACAGGAAAATGAACTTTTCGTTGGGGACCAGGAAACAGATTTCAATCTGCTTGTGAAGTGACCGGTTGATGAGGGCCATCTGGAACTCATACTCGAAGTCCGCCACGGCCCGGAGGCCCCGGAAGATGATGTTGGCCTTGATCTCCCGGGCGTAGTCCACCAAAAGCCCGTTGAACGAGACCACCCTCACCTTCTTACCCAATCCATGGGTGGAGGACTCGCAGAGCTTTACGCGCTCCTCGGAAGTGAAGGTCGAGTTCTTGTTGGGGTTCCCCACCACCGCGACATACAGGTGGTCGCACATTTTCAAGGCGCGTTTCGCGATGTCCAGGTGCCCATTGGTGAAGGGGTCGAAGGAGCCGGGGTAGAGTCCGATAATCTTGGGCAAGTCGAGTCTCCTTTGGACGCTTCCAAAACAATTTAACCACGGAGGACATGGGGGGCATGGGGAAAGGATTCTGAAAAGGCTTCTGGCCGATACCGGATCGCCCACCGGCGTTGTCCCCATCGCCGACCCAAGCGCGTATCCTACAACCTCAGGGGGCCTTAAACAACGTCAGCAGGGTCTCGCCGTATTTGCGTTGGCGGACCAGTTCCATCGTGAATTCCGCTTCCAGGTCCGGGTCTTTTTCCCCGTGCTCGATCGCCAAAAACCCACCCGGCTTGAGGATCGGATATTGTTTCAAGAGGTTCTGGACGATCTTGGCGGCTCCTGGCTCATAGGGCGGGTCCGCCAGGATGACATCGAAGGTCTTGGCGTCCTTATGGAGCTGGTAAAAAGCCTGGGCGACTTCCTGGAGTAGGAGCTTGAGGTGCGGCGGTCCAAGGCCTTCCTTGAGACCCAACTCGGCCAGGTTCTCGCGGATAAGTTTGAGGTTCAGGGGCTCGTGGTCGACGAAGTACACCTCGACGGCGCCCCGGCTGAGGGCCTCGATGCCCAGGTTGCCTGTCCCCGAGTAGAGGTCGAGGACATGGGTATCGGTCCAGGGCTCCAGGATGTTGAAGAGGGCCCCTTTCACCTTGTCGGAGGTGGGACGGACCCCGCCGCTCTTGGGCGGCTTGACCGCCCGGCTCTTGTACTTTCCCGCGATGATTCTCATAGGTTGATTTTATCGGTTGGGAGCGGCCAAAGACAAGAACCTAAACCCAATCAGCCACAAATCCACACAGATGCACTCAGATCAGACTATTTAAACAAAATAGAAATAAGTTCCATTCCAAAATCAGTATCTGTGTGAATTTGTCCCGCCCTTATTCCGTGATATGGAGATCGGGACGATCATGCGTTCATTGAACCTTTATTTGAGCGCGGGTTGTGTGCATCCGTGGTTTCAATCGTTTTTGATGTGTTCGTCACGAAATCGAAACCAGGTCGAGTTCGCCGTGGTAGCGGCGGAGGAAGGCCTGGCGGACCGCCTGGTTGCCGGGCTTCCGAAGGTCGGGGTCGTCCCCGACCAGCCCCGCGGCCTCCTGCCTCGCCTTCTCCACCAGCTCCCCGTCGCGCTTGAGGTCCACGATCCCACCCTCCCGCTTCCCCGCTTGGGCGGTGCCGAAAAGGTCCCCGGGCCCACGGAGTTTCAGGTCCATCTCCGCCAACTTGAACCCGTCATCGGTGGCGGTCATGGTCTTGATCCGCGACACCCCCTCCCCGGTCAGGCGGTCCGAGGTGAGGAGGAAGCAGAAGGATCCCGCCTCGCCGCGACCCACCCGGCCCCGCAATTGGTGCAGTTGGGCCAGTCCGAACCGTTCGGCGTGCTCCACCACCATGACCGTGGCGTTGGGGATGTCCACCCCGACCTCCACCACCGTGGTGGAGACCAGGATCTGGATGTCCTTCCTCCGGAAGGCGTCCATGACGGCGTTCTTCTCGTCCTTCTTCATGCGCCCGTGCAGGAGCCCCACCCGGAACCCGTGGAAGACCTGGGCCTGGAACAGCCGGTGCATCTGCACGGCGGACTTGAGGAAAGTCTTGGATTCCTCCACGGCCGGGTAGACCAAAAAGGCCTGTTCGCCCTTAAGGACCCGCTCCCGGACGAAGGCATAAGCCTCTTCCTTCTTAGCTTCGCTCCGCCAGACCGTGGTGATGGGCTTTCTCCCCTTGGGCTTCTCATCCAGGATCGAGAGGTCCGTGTCGCCGTATTCGGTCAGGACCAAGGCCCGGGGGAACGGCGTGGCGGTCATCATGAGTGCGTCCGGATGGTTGCCCTTTTGTTCCAGGGCCGCCCGCTGGAGCACCCCGAACTTGTGGCGCTCATCCAGTACCACCAGTCCCAGGCGGTGGAACTTCACGGCGTCCTCGATCAGGGCGTGGGTCCCAACCGCGACGTCCACTTGACCCGAGGACAATTCCGCCAGGGCCTTGCGCCGCTCCGCGGCCTTTTGGCCGCCGCCGATCAGGGTGACCCGCAGGCCCACGGGCCCCACCAACTTCACCAGGGTGTCGTAATGCTGTTGGGCCAATATTTCGGTGGGGGCCATGAGGGCGCTTTGGACGCCCGAGTCCGCCGCGTAAAGCATGGCGATGGCCGCCACCACGGTCTTGCCGCTTCCCACGTCGCCCTGGAGGAGCCGGTTCATGGGATGGGTCTTCCCGAGGTCCTTCCGGATCTCCTGGATCACCCGCCGCTGGGCGGTGGTCAGGCTGTAGGGGATGGCCTTGCGGAACTTGAGGATGCGGTCCCCCTCGAAGGCGTACTCCCGGCCCTTGGCGGTTTTTTCCAGGGCCCGCCGCTTGAGGAGGAGGAAAAGCTGGAGGATGAAAAGGTCATCCAGGGCCAGTCGTTGGCGGGCTTTCTCGTATTCGTCCAGGGTGGCGGGCCGGTGGATCTTCTCGAGAGCCTCCCCCTGGGTGGGGATCCCGACTTGGGGGGGCCGGAAATCGCCCTGGGCACCGCCACCCGCCTCCAGGGCCTGGGCGAGGGTGACCCGCCAAAAATCCTGGGTGAGGGTGGGGGTGGTGGGATAAAGGACCAGGGGATGCCCGGCCTGGAGTTTTTCGATGTCCCCGTCCTGTAAAAACTCATGGGACCCGTTCTTACCGATAAGGGATTGGCCGAACCGGGACCCGTCCGGCCGGTCGTGAAGCAACACCCAACGTCCCACCAACATTTCTCGCTTGAGGAAGGGACGGTTGAACCAGGTCCAGGTCAGGTGACCGCTCGCATCCTGCAGGATGACCTTGAGGGACGACCGGGGGCCGTGTTGGTTGACCGAGACGCCGTTGATCCGGGCGAGGAGGAATGGCGGGTCCGTACCCACGGGGATCTGGGCCAAGGGGGAAATCAGGGTCTTGTCCACGACCCATTTCGGGGTATAGCGAAGGAGCTCGTCGAGGGTCGATATCCCCAACCTGCGGAAGGCGGCTTGCTTGGACCTAGGCACGAAATCCAGGGCGGCGCGCCGGTCGGGGGCGTTTGTCGGTTCGGGGGAGGTCGAGGGGATGTTTTGCACGGCCCAAAAGTGGAGACCGGTATGGGCCTTTTCAATCAGGACCCTGCGGCCGTCGGGAACGAGGGTCAGGTATTGGCCGAAGTCCACCCGGAGCTGGTTGAGGAAATTCCGGTACTCGAAGGCAGACCCCTTGTCGGCCTTTAATCGTGAAAGGACCAAGTCCAATTGTTGGAGGACGTAGCGGTCGAGACCCCCGGAGACCGATCGGTTGTCGAAACCCCTCTGGGTCTCGGCTTTGAAGGGGCCTATGAGGGTTTTCAGGGGATCGGGTAGGGTGGACATGGGCGCCTATTTTAACAGCCTTCTTGGGTTAGGCTTCAGTCGGGACCAGGCGGTGGACAAGGCCGAGGACTTATGGCGGCCTTGGGATGGCCCAAAAGCCCGTCCCTTGCCGACTTTACCCCCGAAGCCGAGCTGGAAGCCCCCGGGGGCCGGGTCCAGGGCCCAAAAAACATTTGTTTTTTGGGCCGTAGGGCCTATAATTCCGCCTTCCGAGCCTAGGCTCGGTCAACGCAAGAGGAGTTTCGTCATGGCTCAAGTCTGCGACGTCTGTGCCAAGGGGCCCATCATGGCCCGCAGGATCATCCGCCACGGGAAACCGAAGAAACAGGGCGGGATCGGTCTCCACACCACCGGCATCAACCACCGCCGCCAGATGGCCAACCTTCGGCCCATCAAGGCCATGGTGGACGGCAAACCGGTCCGCTTGTTGGTCTGCACCCGTTGCCTGCGCTCCGGCAAGGTCACCAAGCGCATGTCGGTCAAGAAGACCAAGCCGGCCGCCGCCGCCGCCACGGCATAATCGGTTTAAACAAAAAGCCCCTCACGGAAACGTGGGGGGCTTTTTTATTTGGGGAAACAGCGCCCTCGGCGATTGAAACCACAGATGCACCCATCCCGCGCTCCCTATCATGGAATAAAGGCGGGACAGGTTCATATGGATAAAACCAATTTAGGAAAATCAATCCGTTGGATCATTGTGCATCTGTGAGGGTCTGTGATTCCGGATTTTATTGAAGCGATCGGCCCTTATAAAGCCACTTCCCGCCCTTCCAAACCCAAATCATGGTCTCGGCGGAATGGCTTTGTTGGGCTCCCGACACGAAGGTCCAGATCACCTTCACCCGGGCCGCGTCGTCCCCGGCCCAAGCCATGGAGGAGACGGTTCCCGTGGCCAATGTCGTCCGTTCATCCCATGGTTGCTTCAAATGGGCCGTGAAGGCGGTGGCGTTATCGAAACCCGTGGTTTGGTGGTAGGCCGAAGCGAAATTACCCGCCACGACCCCACCGATGAACTGGTCCATGGCCAGTTTGAGGGTTTTGGCGCGGGCTTCCTTTTGTTGGGGGGACAAGGAACAACCGAACAGGACGGCCGTCACGGCCACCCAGGCGATCGCGGATCGGATTTTCATGAGGCGCCTCCCGTCTCCAGGGCCGTGATCTGCGCCAGCCTCCGGAGATGCCGTTCATCGCCCGAAAAGGGCGTCTTCATCCAAGCGTCCAGCATCTTCAGGTTTTCATCATCCGGGAACTCCCGTCCGGCCAGCACCAGGACGTTCGTGTCGTTATGGTCCCGGGTGCCCTCGGCGGTCCTCACGCTGTAGACCAGGGCCGCACGGACACCGGGGATTTTGTTGGCCGCGATGGACATGCCGATGCCGGTGCCGCAAAGGAGGACTCCACGGTCCGCTTGGTGACCGGCCACCGCCCGGCCGACGGCCGCGGCGATCGGGGGATAATCGCAGGATTCAGCCGTATGGGTGCCGAAGTCCTCGACCTGGTATCCCTGGTTTTTCAACCGGTCCACGATCTTCTGCTTGAGCCCGAAGGCCGCGTGATCGGATCCAACGGCGATTTTCATCTTTTCAAGTCCTTCGGGTTGGATTTACGCGATTCAGGCTTTCAATCGGGCGATCACGGCTTCCATCAAGGCCTCCAGGCGGTCCCGCACCTGACGATAGGCCTCCAAGGTCTGTCCCACGGGATCCTCGATGTCCCCCGGGTTGGACCCGGCGTAATCGCCGACCTGGAACACCTTGCCTTCCAAGGCCGGGATCTTGCGGAGGATGGCGTCCCGGTGTTGGGCGGTCATGGTCAGCAGCAGGTCCGATTCCATCACGAGGGTTTTGGAAAGGGGCTGGCTGGTCCCGCCGGACAGGTCGATCCCCCGTTCCTTCAGGGCCTCGACGGCCTCCGGGCTGTAAGGCACCCCGGGAAAGGCCGCCAACCCCGCGGATTGGACTTGCAGGTCCGAGCCGGCCTTCGCCGCGGCGTTTTGAAGGAGAGCGGCCGCCATGGGGCTCCTGCAGGTGTTGCCCGTGCAGACGAAAACGACCTTCTTCCCCAATCAAACCTCCGGATGGAACTTAGCGCGGTCCGTCCCCTTCGGGACGGGAACAGGCGATCCGGCCTTGGGCCGTCCCTGTCAGGCTTGGATCATCTGGACCAAGAGGGCTTCGACCCGGGCAACTTCTTCCTTCGAGACGCAGCCGGACCGGATGATCCGGACCCTTTTGCCTTCGATCCTCGCGATGGCGGTCTCCCCGCCCAAGGGGCAGGGACCCGCGTCGATGGCGTTGTCCACCTTCGCCAGGAGGTCGTCGGGGATCTCGTCGAAACGGATCGGGCTGACGGACCCCGAGAAATTGGCGCTTGAGACCGCGAGGGTATCCCCGGACTTCCGGAGGATCTCGAGGGCCAACCCATGGTCGGGACAACGGAGGGCGACCGTGCCGTCCAAGGGGCTCTTGAGGCCGGGCGCGAGGGCCACGCGGGATTTGGTGATCAGGGTCCAGGGGCCCGGCCAGATCTTCTTGAGGGTGTCCAGGTCCTGGTCGCGGAAATCGGCGATTTCCATGGCCACTTCGGGCCGGGACACCAGCATCGGGAGGGACTGGTCGGTGGGCCTTTCCTTCATGCGGAAGATCCGCTGGATCGTCTCGGGGTGCTTGATGGAACAGCCCAAGTCATACACCGTATCGGTGGGAAGGATGGCGATGCCGCCGCGCTTCAGGGTGGCCGCCACCTCCTCCAGGTGGGCCTGGGTATTGGCGAACGCTTGGGTGTCTAAGGTCATGGCTTTTCCGCCGATGGTTTCCGAAAGGGGCCTTCCCCGTTGGGTCGGGTCCCTTCCAATTCAGTCCCAAGGCCCTGGAGGCCCGGGGGAAGACTCGTCTTTTGGCGCGCTGAAGCTGATTTTATCCTATTTTCGGTATTTCAACGGCGGATTCCAAGGGGTTCCGTCACGGATTTCCACCTGAATGGACGATCCAACCGGGGTTTTGTTCCAAACTTGGAAGCGGTTCTTTTCAGCCCCGGGCCAAGGCGCGCCAACCGATATCCCGGCGGTGATGGGACCCCTCGAATGAAATCAGGGAGACCCCCGCGTAGGCCCGTTCCAGGGCCTGCCGGATGTCCTTCCCGACCCCCGTCACGCTCAAGACCCGTCCCCCCGATGTGACGGTTTGACCGTCCTTCCGGACGGTCCCGGAGTGGTAGACATAGGTGTCGTCCAACCGGGAGGCCGCCTCCAGGCCGGAGAGGACCTTGCCCTTGACATAGGAACCGGGATAGCCCTGGGAGGCCATGACCACGGTGGCCGAGGGCCGGGGATCCCACTCGATTTTCAGGTCCGCCAACTTTCCTTTGGCGCAGGCAAGGAAGACCTCCACGAGGTCGGTCTTGAGCCTCGGCAGGATCACCTGGGTCTCGGGGTCGCCGAACCGGCAGTTGTATTCGATGACCTGGGGGCCGTCCTTCGTGATCATGAGGCCGGCGTACAAAACCCCCTTATAGGGGATCCCCTTCTTCCGGAGGCCTTCCAGGGTGGGCTTGAGGATCTTGTCGAGGATGACCTGTTCCATCGCCGGGGTGACCACCGGGGCGGGCGAGTAGGCCCCCATGCCCCCCGTATTGGGCCCCAGGTCGCCCTCCAAGGCGCGTTTATGGTCTTGGGCGCTCACCATGGGCACCAGAGTCCGACCGTCCACGAACGCCAATAAGGAGGCCTCCTCACCTTCGAGGAAGTCCTCGATCACCACGCGGTTTCCCGCCTCCCCGAACACCTTTCCGGTCATGGCCTCTCGGACGGCTTGGAGGGCTTCCTCCAACTTAAGGCAGACCGTCACGCCCTTCCCGGCGGCCAAGCCGTCGGCCTTCACCACCACCGGGGCCCCGTGGGTTTTCAAATATTCGAGGGCTTTGGACTCGTCGGTGAAGGTCTTGGATCGCGCGGTCGGGATGTGGTTGTCGAACAGGAGTTGTTTGGTGAAGTCCTTGCTGGACTCGACCTGGGCCGCGGCTTTGGAGGGCCCGAAAACCAGGACGCCGAGGGCTTCCATCTCATCGGTGAGGCCGAGTGCGAGGGGAACCTCGGGACCCACCACCACCAGGTCGGGTTGATGGTCCCGGACCCAGGCGAAGAGCTTCGGGACGTCCTCGGCGCCGATGGGGACCAGCTCGGCGATCCCCTCGATCCCCGCGTTGCCCGGGGCGCAGAAGAGTTTAGGTTTCCGGGGGGACTTGGCCAGCGCCAGGCAGATGGCGTGTTCCCGTCCCCCGCTCCCCACCACCAGGATGTTCATCGTCACGACGTCCTAAAACATTTTTTAACCCAGGGACAACAAGGAAGACCAGAACTTGGTTTTAAGTACTTTCCGTCTTGGCCAACGGCTAGCGGCTAACGGCCAACGGCAGTCTTAATTAGTGCTTGAAGTGACGCGCCGCGGTGAAGATCATCGGCAACCCGTGCTCGTTGGCGGCCGCGATCGTCTCGGCGTCCCTGACGGACCCGCCGGTCTGGATGATGGCGGCGATGCCGGCCTTGGCGCAGGCGTCCACGCTGTCCCGGAAGGGCAGGAGGGCGTCGGAGGCCATGACGGAACCCTTCGCCTTGTCCCCCGCCTGTTGGATGGCGATGGCCAGGGACCCCACCCGGTTCATCTGGCCGGCCCCCACGCCGATGGAGACGCCGTCCTTGACCAAGACGATGGCGTTGGATTTCACGTGCTTCACCAGCTTCCAGCCGAAGGCCATGTCTCGTGCCAGGCGGGCTTCCGGCTGCTTCCCGGTGACGGTCTTCCAGGACGCGGAGTCGTCGGGTTTCTGGTCGAATTCCTGGACCAGGAACCCGCCCTCCACCCGCCGGACGGACCAGCCCAACATGGTTTCGTGTTTCGTCCCCAATCCCTCCAGGGACATGACCCGGAGGTTCTTGCGGGACTCGAAGAGCTTGAGCGCTGCCGCGTCGTAGGAAGGCGCGATCAGGATCTCGAAGAAGCTGAGTTTCTCCAGGATGACCTTGGCCAGGGCCTCGTCGACGGGCCGGTTGAGGGCCACGATGCCACCGAAAGCCGACTGGGGGTCGGCCTCATGGGCCTTCACGAAGGCGTCCCGGATGTCGGACCCCAGGGCGGTTCCGCAGGGGTTGGTGTGCTTGACGATGACGGCGGCCGGCTCGTCGAATTCCTTCACCAGGACCACCGAGGCGTCTGCGTCCATGATGTTGTTGTAGGAAAGCTCCTTGCCTTGGAGCTGTTTCGCGTCGGCCAGGCAGACCTGGGCCGTGGACCGCTCGCGGTAAAAGGCGGCCTTCTGGTGGGGGTTCTCCCCGTACCGCATCTCCTGGACCTTGAGGCCGGAGAAGGTGACCGACTCGGGCCATTCCTTCTTCGACAGGCGCGGGTGCATCCAGTTGGAGATCATGGAATCGTACCGGGCCGTGTGGCCGAAGGCCTCCACGCAGAGTTCCTGGCGGAGTTCCAGGCTGGTGGCGCCGTCATGCCCCTTCATCTCCTCCAGCACTTGGGCGTAGCGCGCGGGCGAGGTCACCACGGTCACCGACCGGTAGTTCTTGGAGGCGGACCGGATCATGGAGGGGCCGCCGATGTCGATGTTCTCGATGGCCTCGTGGAGTTGGACTCCCGGTTTGGACACCGTCGCCTCGAAGGGATAGAGGTTGATGCAGACCAGGTCGATGGGCCGGATGCCGTGCTTCTCGATCGTGGCCATGTGCTCGGGGTTGTCCCGGACCGCCAAGAGGCCGCCATGGACCACGGGATGGAGTGTCTTCACGCGTCCGTCGAGCATCTCGGGGAACCCCGTGACCTCGGAGATGTCCTTCACGGCGAGCCCGGCGTCCCGGAGGGCCTTGCAGGTGCCCCCGGTGGAAATGAGCTCCACGCCCTGGGCCGAAAGGGCCTTCGCGAACTCGATCAGGCCCGCCTTGTCCGACACGCTCAACAACGCCCGCTTGACCTTGACCCATCCCGGTTCCATGACGCCCTCCAAGAGTTTTCACCACAGTGACTCAGAGTCCCTGGGTTTATGACTTCAACAATTTTCGGCTCTGTGCCCCTGTCCCGCGGTCATTGAAGTTTTACAGGTGCCCGGGACGTGGCCCCTGTGGTGAATAGGGTCTTACTCTGGGAGGATCTCCACCGTGCGGCCGGACACCTTGAGGCGTCCCGCGCAAAAAAGTTTCACGGCCTCAGGGTACAGCTCATGTTCCACTTCCAAGACCCGTTTGGAGAGGCTTTCCTTGTCGTCCCCCGGCAGGACGGGAACCCTTCGTTGGAGGATGATCGGCCCCTCGTCGACCCCCGCCTCGACGAAATGGACGGTGGCGCCGGATTCCCCCTCTCCGGACTTGAGGACGGCCTCATGGACATGGTGCCCGTAGAAGCCGGGGCCGCCGTACTTGGGCAGGAGGGCCGGGTGAACGTTCATCATCCGGAGGTAAAAGGCCTGGGTGAGGACGGGGGTCAGGATCCGCATGTACCCCGCCAGGCAGACCAACTGGATGCCCAGGGATTTCAGGCGGTCGAGGACCATCTGGTCGTATTGCTCGCGGCTTCCGGCGAAACCGGAGCTGGGGATGCAGAAAGTCTCGATCTTCCGGGCCCGGGCCTTTTCGAGGGCCGGGGCCGCCGGTTGGTTCGAGAAGACCAGGGCGATCCGGCCGTTGAAGGCCAGGGCCGCCTGCGCGTCCAGGAGCGCCTGGAGGTTCGATCCGCCGCCGGAGGCGAATACCGCGATGTTCGTCGAGGGCATCAACGGCCTCCCTTGAAGGTTTGGATGGCTTGGCTGAGCTGGACCACCCGGGGGTCGGTGGGGACGAGGCGTTGAAGGTGCTCCAGGCTTTGGCGGGCGTCCATCGGCAGGCCCTGTTCGAGGGCAACATACCCCAGGTTCAGGAGAGCGTCAACGGAATCGGGCCAGAGGTACAACGCGGTTTCCAGCGAGTCCCGGGCCTCGGCGGATCGGTTGAGGAGCATCAGGACGTTGCCCCGATCCAAGAGGATCGGGAATGCGCCGGGAAACCGGAGGGCGAGGCGGTCGTAAAGCTTGAGCGCTTCGCCTTCTCGGCCCGCCTTCCCCAGGGCCCGGGCCATTTCGAACTCCGGGACTTGGAGGACCAGGTAGGGGTCCTTCCGAACCGCCTGGACGATCTGGCGTTCGGCATCGTCCTTCCGGCCTAACTGGTCCACCGCCCGCCAAAGCTTGAATCGGGTCAAGGCGAAGTTCGGTTCCCTCAGGGCGACGGTCTTCAATTCCCCTTCGGCGTCCAGAAGGTCGTTCGGGCCCTGGGCCCGGTCCAAGAGGGCGGTCCCAAGGAAATAATGCGTTTCCAACCGATCGGGATCCTGCTTCAAGGATTGGCGGTAAAGGGGCATGGCGTTGTCCCAATCCCGGGCCTCGGAGGCCTTCAGGGCCTTCGCCAAGAGGACGTCCCCCAACTGCCGTTTGACCCCTGTTTGGACCTGCCAGGCGAAGAGGGATCCCAAGAGGAAGGTGGATAGGACGGCGAGGGGGGCTCCGCGGCCCAATGGGACCGTCCGGACCCGGATGGGAAAGCCCTCCAACTGGTGGAACCTTTGTGAAAGCGCCGTGGGAAGGGTGGCCAGGAACAGGATCGGGACTTGGGTTCCGGCGTAGGCGTGGTTGACGTCCAAGAGGTTGGAGACCAGGACTCCCGCGAAGGCGGCGAAGGCGCCCGCGACCAGGGGACGGACGATGGCGTTGCCCCGGTAAAGTTTCCACCAGGGTAACAAGACGGCCGCCCAGAACCAAACCAACAGGCCCAGGCCGATCAAGCCCGTCTCGGCGGTCCATTCCAGGACGACGTTGTGGGCGTGATCCACCACGTAATTCCGCTGGGTCTGTCCCAGGACAAGGGCGGGGGGCGCGAAATCCGGGAAGGCGGCCTCAAAGGCGCCGGGTCCCCATCCCGTCAGTGGACGTTCCCGGATCATATTCCAGGTTCCCCGCCAAACCTGGAACCTGAAGGCGCCCGCGCCGTCGGAGGCTCCCGCGAGGTCACCCAATCGTCCGGTCCTTATGGCGAAAAAACTGGCGCAAAGGATGACCAAGCCGAATAAGGCGGCCGCCTTCACGGCTGACGGCTGGAACCCCTTGTCCTTGGGAAGGAGCGTCACGAGAAAGACAAAGGTGCCCACCGCCAATCCCAACCACCCCGATCGGCTGCCCGTCCAGAACAGGGCCGTCAGCATGGCCACCAAGGACAAACCCCACCAAGACCGGCCCCAAGCGCTTTTAGCCCGGAGGAAAAGGGCCAAGGCGAAAGGCCAGGCGGCCAGGAGATAACCCGCCAGGAAATTGGGGTTGCCGAGCCCGCCCACGACCCGCCCGTTGAATTGATGGGCCACGACGCCGTCCCAACCGTCCCCCACCCAGCCGAACTTCTGGCTGATGGCCCAAAGGGAACAGCCGAAGGCCCCCGCGAGGAAGACAATCAACAGGTTCTCGATCCTCCAGACCTCCCGGTAGAGGACCGAGGCCAAGGCGAACCAGAGGAAAGGGAGCAGGGCTTGGAGCAGGTGGCCCCGGCTCGAAAGCGTATAGGGCGACAGGAAGCAGTCCAGGAGCAGCCAGCCCAAGAGCAGGGCCAGGGGCCTCCAAGCCGGGATCCGGACCATGGTCCATCGACCACCCAGGGCCGCCTGGAGGGCCCAGACCCAAGCCAGGGCGAAGACGGTGAACTTAAAGAGGAATAGTTTGGGGAGGAGCGGATCGGTCCCGTTGTCCCGGGTCAGGAATGGGACCAGGAACAGGAGCATCACCCCCAAAAAGACCGGGCTCCGGTCGAGGGACAAACGCCAACCGGACAACCGAAGGTTCGTCCCAGCCGGGGCCATGGCCGGCGCATCGCCCTCCGGGGAATTTACGTTCATGGAACGATGATCCTTTTAAGTTGAAGCGCCTTGGGATGGCTGGGTTGGCGTTTCAGCACCTCATCCAGTTCCCGGAGGGCGTCGGACATCCGCTTCCCGAGGAAATAGGCGTAGGCCAGGTTGAACCGCGCCTCCAGGTCCTCGGGATGGACTTGGAGCACGTGCTGGTAGCAGTAGATGGCGGACTCGAGGAGCTTGGCGTCCTCCTTGGATTCCATGACATACACGTTCCCCAGGTTCACGTAGGAGGAGTCGGACTGGGGGTTCAGGAGGATGGCCTCGCGGAACTGGTTCTCGGCGTCCTGGAGGCGACCCATCTTGGTGAAGACGTTGCCCATCTCATGGCGATAGGTCCATTCGTCGGGCTTCCCCTTGTTGTCCAGGATCAACTTCTCCAGTTGGGCCGCGCGCCCGGGCAGGTCCGCCGGTAGGTTATCCATGAAGGTATTGGGGACCGGAACGAACATTTCGGTGTAGGCGGTCCGGGCCACCTGGTAGGAGCGCCCGGCGGCGGCGAAGGCCAAGAGGAGTCCGAGGGTCCTGGCGATCGGCGCCTTCCCCACCCGTTCAGGCGCCGGATCACACCGGTTGGCCCACCATGCGGCCCCGGCCCAGATGAAGGCCGTGACACCCGGAAGCCTGAAGGCCTCCGAAAACAGGGAGGCGGTTCCCGCCCCGGCGAGGGCCAGGAACCCAGGCCAAGGCCCCAGGAATCCCAAGTCCGGCGATTCCCAGGTCTTGCGGACCAGTCGTCCCCAGAACCAAGCGATCAGGACCAGGCCCGCGAGGCCAAGTTCCACGGCGGTTTCCAACAAGTCGTTATGGACCCGTTTGGCGAAGTCAGGCTCGGCGGCGATCTTTTCGGCCAAGGCATCCGGTTGGTAGGCCCTGAAATGGACCGGAAAATGGTTGGCCCCCCAACCCACCAGGGGCGCGTCCCAGAACATCTGGCCCGCCGCCTTCCAAACCAAAGCGCGGTCGTGGAAATCATGGGTCTGGCGGACGCCCCAAGCGACCCCGAGGAAAAGGAGGATGGCGAGGATTCCCACGGCCTTAGCGGGCGAAGTGATTTGCCCGCGGGATTTCCTCCGGACCCAGAGGATGCCCAGGAGCGTTTGGGCCGCCAAACCGAAGGCCCCGGCGGTGCTCTGCGTCAGGAATATCCCAAGGGCCATGGCCCCCGCCAAGAGGGTCCGCCATTCGGCGCCGTTTTTTAAATCGTCCCAACGGTTGGAGAAGAGCAGGAAAGGCCAGGCCAGGACGAGGAATGTCGCCCAAAGGTCGGGGTAGCCGAAAGTCGCAAAAGGGGCGAAATCCGAGCGCCATTTCACGTAGTCGGGGATGAATTCAATCCCGAATTTCTGGAGGAGGCCGTAAAGGACCAGGATGCCCGTGCCGATGGTCAGGGTCCGCCACAGGGTTTTCTCCTGGGCCTCTCCCCCTCCCTGGCGGAGGAGGAGGTAAAAGCCCCAACCTGGGAGGAAGCGTTTGAGGTGCTCGACCGCGACGTCCGGGACGGAGGACCAAAAGACCGTGAGGCCGGTATAAAGGACCACCAAGAGGAATAGGACGTCCTGGGTGGTTCCGCGGTATTTCTTGGTCTCAAACAGGCGAAGGGAATAAGTGAAGAGGAGGAGGTAGAACCCGATCTGGATCCCGGCTTCCTTGGGGTCCGACCCCGCCAGGACCGGGAGGAGAAGGCCCAGGCCGAGGATTGGGGCCCAAAGCCAGGAGAAGGGGAATGTGTCCCGGGTTTCCAATCAATCCCCCATCGTCGGTCTTGGTTTCGGGCGCTTACTTGCATCCCAAATGAAAACATTTCACCACAATGCCCACAATGGTCCCAATGAATATCAGCGAGCTTAGCTAAATGAAATGTTTATCCTTCTTGAAGGTTTGGCTTTCACCATTGGGGCCATTGCGTCCATCGCGACCATTGTGGTGAACTGTTTCCGGTGTTGTTTCAATTTAAACAAACTCGACGCCTTTTTGCCCGTCCACCACTTCTCCCACGATCGTGGGCGCGGCGCCGTTCTTCTTCAGCTCCGCCAGGGCCTTGTCGACGTTTTCCTTGGCCACCAGCAACACCATGCCGAGCCCCATGTTCATGGACCGGTAGGCTTCGAACTCGTCCAAGTTGGCTTTCTTCACCATCCACTCGCAGATCGGGAGATTCTTCCAGCTTCCCCGCTTGAAGCGGATGCGGCACCCCTCGGGCAACACCCGAGGCGGGTTGTCGATGAGGCCTCCGCCCGTGATGTGGGCCATGGCCTTGATCTCCACCTGGTCGAGGACGGGGTAGATCTCCGAAAAGTAACTCTTGTGGGGGATCAGGAGGACTTCCCCGATGGGCGTCTGGGAGTCCACCTCTGGGACGATATCGGTGTATTTCAGCCCGCAGACCTCGGTGACCAGCTTCCGGGCCAGGGAATATCCGTTGGTATGGAGGGAGATCGAGGGCAGGCCGATGGCGACGTCGCCCGGCTTCACGTTCTGGCCCCGGATGATCTTGTCCTTCTCCACGACGCCCACGATGGTGCCCGCGATGTCGTAGTCCCCTTCCTTGTACACGGAAGGCATCTCGGCGGTTTCCCCGCCGATCAATACCACGCCGCCTTTCACGCACTCGTCGGCCATGCCCCCCACGATCTGTTCCACCACGGACACGTCGAGCTTACCGGCGGCCAGGTAATCGAGGAAGAAAAGGGGCTTGGCCCCCTGAACCAGGATGTCGTCGATGGAATGGCCCACGATGTCCCGGCCGAGCCCCGCGTAGCGTTTCATGGCCACGCCGACCTGGGTCTTGGTGCCGACACCGTCGGTCGAGGAGACCAGGACGGGCTTTCTCCACTGGGAGGCGTTGAACTCGAAGAGCCCGCCGAAGAGGCCGATGTCCGAGAGCACGGAGGAGTTGAAGGTTTTCTTCACGAGTCCCTTGATTCGCCGGACCGACTCGTTGCCCTTCTCGATGTCGACGCCTGAGTCGGCGTAGGTGACCTGTTTCACGGTTGGACCCCTCGATTGTTTTCCGTCATCCCGGCCAAGGCCTCGTCCCAAAGGGCCTTACGCGGAAATCGGATGAGCATCAAAATGAGCGACACGGAAGCGAAGGCGTAGAAGTGCCAAGGGTGCCCGCCCACGAGAAAAAGCATGAGCCCATAAACGGCGATGGACTCGAGGATGGAGAAGGCCACCAGGTTCGCCTGGAAAAGCCGTTGGACCGAACCCGACCATGCGGCCTGAGGACCCGTGGGTGAGGTGGGGACCTTGCCCGAAAGGATCCGGCCGGGCATCCACCAGGAAAGCGCGACTTCCGTCAGTCCGACCACGGAGAGGAGGGGCAGGAATAGCGCGAGGTTGAACCCTGGGACGAACCCATTAAAGGGCGCCTGGTTCCAGGAAAGATATTCGACGACCCCCGCGTAAAGGAACGGCGTGACGGTGAAGAAGGCCGATAGCCCCTTCGCCAACCCGAAGGCCCGCCCAAGCCCGTTGTCCCGTTCCCCGTTCGTCATTCTTTCCCCGCGGTGAATATTATTGTCCTAGCTCTTCTTATCCTTCACCGTCAGTGAGGCGCTGAAGTTGCGGACCGCGTCCATGATGTCGATGGGGACCGCCAGAACCACGGTGTTGGAGGCCGTGGGGCCGAGCCCGTCGATGGTCTGGAGCGTGCGGAGCTGCATGGCTCCCGGCGATTCCGCCATGGTCTTGGCGGCGGCCGCCAGGTTCG
Source organism: uncultured bacterium (assembly GCA_964392085.1). Lineage (GTDB taxonomy): Bacteria > Oederibacteriota > Muellerivitia > Muellerivitales > Muellerivitaceae > CAYMOV01. The sequence continues at coordinate 80,875 of CAYMOV010000001.1, read as the reverse complement.
TGGCGGCGTCGCGGTCGCCCTCGGCCTTGGTGATGGTGGCGCGCTTTTCGCGCTCGGCGGAGGCCTGGCGGGACATCATTTTCTTGAGGTCCTCGGGCATATCGATGTCCTGGATCCGGATGCCCTTGACCTCCAGGCCCCAGTCCTTCGTGTCGTCCTCGACGTTCTTCTCGATGGCCTTCCCGATCTCCTCCCGCTCACCCAAAAGCTGGTCAAGCGTCATCTGGCCGATCACGTCCCGGAGGCTCGTCTGGGCGTACTGCGAGATGGCGTAGCGGTAGTCCTGCACCTTGATGATGGCGTCGGCCACGTTGTCGACCTGGAAAAAGAGGACGCCGTTGATCTTCACCGGCACGTTGTCCTTGGTGATGACCTGCTGGGTCGGGATGTCCATGGTCAAGACACGGGTGTCGATGAAACGGGCCTGCTCCACCACGGGGATGATGAAGAAAAGGCCCGGGCCCTTGATCCCGCTGTATTTGCCCAAACGGAAGATGACGGCCTTTTCCCACTGGACGGCCATCTTGATGCCTGAAGCCAGGATCAGGTCGGCCAGGAACCAGACGAAACCGAAGATCCCGGCGGCGACCGGGTTGGCCTGGGCCACCCCGATGCCCAAAACGATCCCCACGAGACCCACTAATACGAACACCAGCATCGAGACGTAGTTCACCATCACGGTCTCCCCTGAATCGGTTTTGGAACCGGCGGCCCCCCGGGCCCCGGCTCCGGTTCTAGGCTTGAACAGCTTTTCGATCGCCTTAGCCAGTTGATCTTCAGCGGCCAATTCGGCGCCTCAATTCATTCAGCACTTCGTGGGCTTGCCTTCCAGCGAGTACTTCTCGGTCTCCTCGTCGAAGGCCACCGGGTACTTCGCGGTGAAGCAGGCGGCGCAATGGCCCTGGGGGGTGCCCTCCACGGCCTTCATCATGCCCTCCACCGACAGGTAGTTCAGGCTGTCCACCCGGAGGTACTTGGTGATCTCCTCCAGGGTATGGGTGGCCGCGATCAGTTCCTTCCGGCTCGGGAAATCCATGCCGTAGAAGCAGGGCGAGATGATCGGCGGCGAGGTGATGCGCAGGTGGATCTCCTTGGCGCCCACGTTGCGGATCATCTTCACGATCTTCCGCATGGTGGTGCCACGGACGATGGAGTCGTCGATGAGGATGATGCGCTTTCCCTCCATGGATTCCCTCACGGCGTTGTACTTGAGCCGCGCCCCGAAGTCCCGGATGGTCTGGTCGGGCTCGATGAAGGTCCGGCCCACGTAGTGGTTGCGGATCAACCCGAGCTCGTAGGGGATGCCCGATTTCTCGGCGTAACCCGTGGCGGCCATGTTGGAGGAGTCCGGCACCGGCACCACCAGGTCGGCGTCGACCGGGTGCTCCACGGCCAGGATGCGGCCCAACTGCTTGCGGACCTTCTGGACGCTGGTGGCGTAGATGCGGGAGTCGGGGCGGGAGAAGTAGATGTACTCGAAGATGCATTGGGCCGCGGGGGCCGACTGGAAGGGCTTGATCGATTTGACGCCCTTCTCGTTGATGATGAGGATCTCGCCCGGTTCCACGTCGCGCTCATACTTGGCGTCGATGATGTCGAAGGCGCAGGTCTCGCTGGCCACGACCCAGGACTCGCCGAGGCGTCCCAGGCAGAGGGGACGGAAACCGTTCGGGTCGCGGACCGCCACCAAGCCCTCGTCGGTCAGAAGGACCAGTGAATAGGCGCCCCGGATCTCCTTCAAGGCGTCGATGAGGGCGTGTTCCATGTCCTCCGAGTGGACCGACTTGGCCATGAGGTGGACGATGACCTCGGAGTCGACCGTGGTCAGGAAGATCGAGCCGTGCGCCTCGAGCTCATCCCGGATGCGGCGGGAGTTCACCAGGTTGCCGTTGTGGGCGATGGCCAAGCTTCCCCGGGAGTATTCCACCGAGATGGGCTGGGCGTTGCGGAGCTGGGAGGAGCCGGTGGTCGAATAGCGGACGTGCCCGATGGCGGTGGTTCCGGGAAGGGTCTTGAGGACGGCCTCGTCGAAGATGTCGGCCACCAGACCCATGCGCTTATGGGTATGGATGTGGTTGTTGTAGAGGGTGCAGATGCCGGCCGATTCCTGGCCCCGGTGTTGGAGCGCGTGGATCCCCAGGTAGGTGATCTTCGCGGCCTCCGCGTGGCCCCAGACGCCGAAGACCCCGCATTGGTCGTGGGGCTTGTCGTCGGGTTCGAGGGCCAGTAACCGGTCCTCCAGGTCGAAAGAACTATCGTTTCGAATATCCACGAATCCCCCTCGACCGCTGTTGGCGGATGGCGGATAGCGGATGGCCCAAGCCAACCGAAAACCGCCGACCGCGACCACTTCCCATGCCATCCACTACTTGGTCGTTTACTTTGCCATCCGCCAATCGCACTCCGCCATCCGCGATTGCCTGTTCATGTTCCGCCTACGACATCCTCTTTTCAATGGCCCCAAAGAAGGCTTCGGAGGCCTTCTCGACTGGGATATCCAAGTAACCCTTCACCGCGATCCGGTCGCCGCCCACGGTCCCGATCTTGGCCACCGGCACCCCGAGCGCCCGGGCCTTTTCCTCCAACTTGGCGGCGTCCCCCGGCTTGCAGGAGACGATCACCCGGCTGGCGGTTTCGCCGAACAGGCGGCCATCGACCCGGCCCTCGCCCGGAAGCGAGGCTTGGACCCCCAGGCTGGTGGCCTCATGGGTCTGGCCCGTGAAACAGCATTCGGCCAGGGCCACCGCGAACCCGCCGTCCGAGCAGTCATGGGCGCTTTGGGCGAGCCCGTCCTGGATTAAAACCCGGACGGCCTTTTGGACCGAGACCTCGAGGTCCAGCTTCACCTCAGCCACCTTACCGGTCTTCAAGCCATGGACGACCCGCAGGTAATGGCTGGCACCGATGGAATCTTGGAGCGAACCCAGGAGATACACGGCGTCGCCCTCGGCCTTGAACCATTGGGTGGCCCGCTTGGAGACGTCCTCGAAAAGCCCCATCATGCCGATGACCGGCGTGGGGTCCACGGCGCCCGTGGGGTTCTCGTTGTAGAAGGAAACGTTTCCGCCCGTGATGGGCACCCCGAGGGCCCGGCAGGCGTCGCCGAGCCCGGCGATGACCCGCTCGAAGGTCCAATAGACCTCGGGCTTCTCCGGGTTGCCGAAGTTCAGGCAGTCGGTCACGCCGATGGGCGTCGCGCCGGAACAGGACACGTTTCGGGCAGCCTCGCAGACCGCGGCCTTGGCTCCCTCGTAAGGGTCCAGGGCGCAAAGCGCGCCGATACAGTCGATGGCCATCGCCAAGCCCCGGTCCGTCCCCTTCACCCGGAGCACTGCCGCGTCGGAGCCGGGCCGGATGAGGCTGTTGGTCCGGACCATGTGGTCGTACTGCCGGTAAACCCAACGCTTGGAGGCGATGGTGGGGTCGTCCAGGAGCCGTAGCAGGACGCCGTTGAGGTCGCCCGGCACGGCAACCTTGGATTCGTCGAAGGTACGGTGCGTTTTGAAGGATGCCGGCTCGGACTTGGAGGGATGGTAGACGGGCGCGTCGGTCAAGGATTCCGCCGGGACCTCCACCACGACCTTCCCGGCCTCCTTCACGACCATCTTCCCGGTGTCGGTGACGGTGCCGATGGTGGCGGCGTGCAGGTCCCATTTGGCCAGGACGTCGTGCACCTTCCGCTCACAGCCCGGCTTGGCCACCAGCAACATGCGCTCCTGGGACTCGGACAGGAGGATCTCATAGGGCGACATGCCGTTCTCGCGCTGGGGCACCTTGGTGACGTCGATCTCGATGCCGGCCCCGCCCCGGCTGGCCATCTCACAGGTGCTGCAGGTCAACCCGGCGGCCCCCATGTCCTGGATGCCGACCAGGAGGTCGTTATGGATCAGTTCGAGGGTGGCTTCCATCAAAAGTTTTTCCATGAAGGGGTCGGCCACCTGGACCGCGCTCCGCTTCTCGGTGGTGGCGTCGGTGATCTCCGTGGAGGCGAAGGTCGCCCCGTGGATGCCGTCCCGCCCGGTCGTCGAACCGATATAGATGACCGCGTTGCCCACGCCGGTGGCCTTGCCCCGGATGATGTGCTCGTGTCGGCAAAGGCCGACGCTCATGGCGTTGACCAGGCAGTTGCCGGCGTAACAGTCGTCGAAGACCACCTCCCCGGCCACCGTGGGGATGCCCATGCAATTGCCGTAGTCGGCGATGCCCTTCACGACCCCCGAGAAAAGCCGTTTGACCGTGGGGTCCTCCAGGCTGCCGAACCGGAGGGAGTTCAGGGAGGCGACCGGGCGGGCGCCCATCGTGAAGATGTCCCGTAGGATGCCGCCGACGCCGGTGGCCGCGCCTTGGTAGGGCTCGATGGCCGAGGGATGGTTGTGGCTCTCCACCTTGAAGGCCACGGCCCATCCGTCCCCGATATCGAGGATCCCGGCGTTTTCACCGGGTCCCTGGAGCACCTTGTCGCCCTTGGTGGGCAGGCCCTTCAGGAGGGACCTGGAATGCTTGTAGCCGCAATGCTCGGACCACATGACGGAGTAGACGCCCAGCTCGTTGAGGTTGGGTTTCCGCCCCAGGATCTCCAGGATGCGGGCGTATTCGTCGGGCTTGAGGCCGTGTTCCTTGACGATCGCGTCGGTGACTTCGGGGAGCAAGGGGGTCATTTCGCCACCGCCAGTGAGTTCAGGATGGATTTCCAGATCAGCACGCCGTCGGCGGAACCCAGGGGTTCCTCGCCGGACCGGTCGGGGTGGGGCATCAGGCCGAAGACGTTGCCCCGGGCGTTCCGGATCCCCGCGATGTTGTGGAGGGAGCCGTTCGGGTTGGAGGCGTCGTTAACCGCCCCCTGGGGGGAGCAATAGCGCACAACGACCTGCCCCTCACCCTCGATCCTCTCCAGGCCGGCGGGCTCGATGAAGTAATTGCCCTCGCCGTGGGCGATGGGGATCTTGAGGACTTGGCCCTTTTCACAGGCGTTCGTGAAGAGGGTGCGGTTGTCCTCGACCCGGAGCCAGACATTCTGGCAGATGAACTGGAGGCCGCGGTTTCGGATCAGGGCCCCCGGCAGGAGGCCCGCCTCGCAAAGGATCTGGAAACCGTTGCAGATGCCGATCACCAACCCGCCTTGGGCCGCGAAATCCGCCACCGAGCGCATGACGGGGCTGAAACGGGCGATGGCGCCGGTCCGGAGGTAATCCCCGTAGGAGAAGCCCCCCGGAACCACCACGCAATCGGGCTTCTTCAGGTCGGTGTCCTTGTGCCAGATCATCTCGACGGGTTGCTTCATCACGTCCCGGAGGACGGTTTCGCAGTCGTGGTCGCAGTTGGAGCCCGGGAAGACGGTGACGGAGAATTTCATCTTTATTTCTTCTCCAGGGTGAACCGGTAGGTCTCGATGTTGGGGTTGGCCAGGAGCTTGTCGCAGATTTCGTTGACCTGCTTCTTCGCCTCGGCCTCGGACAGCTTGTCGTCCATTTCCATCTCGGTGAACTTCCCCATCCGGACGCCGGTCACCGCCGGATAGCCCATTTGGGACAGGGCGCGCTGCACCGTGGCCCCCTGGGGATCCAGGACCGAGGGCTTCAAAGTCACGTAAACGTTGGCGTGCCAGCTCATTTTCGACTCCCTAAACAAAATTAGGAATGAGGAATCCGTCATTAGGAATGGCCACCTACAGCATCCCTAATTCAGCATCGCTCATTGATCAAAGCACTCCCGCGCGGCGGAGGATGAAATCCACGTTCTTCAGGTGATGGGACACGTCGAAGCACTTCTCCAGGACGCGGGAATCGACCCGCGCCTGGACCGCGGGGTCCTGGCGGATGAGCTCCCGAAAATCCAGTTCCTCTTCCCAGGCCCGCATGGCGCTCCGCTGGACGATCGCGTAGGACTTCTCGCGGGTCAGGCCCGAATCCACCAGGGCCAACAGCACCCGTTGGGAGAACAGCAGTCCCCGGGTGAGCTCCATGTTGCGGAGCATGCGCTTGGGATAGACGTTGAGGCGGTCCATGATGCCGATGAACTTGGCGAGCATGTAGTGCGTGAGGATGCAAGCGTCCGGCAGGATGATCCGTTCGGCCCCCGAGTGGGTGATGTCCCGCTCGTGCCAAAGGGCCACGTTCTCCTGGGCCGCCAAGGCGTACCCGCGGAGCACCCGGGCCAAGCCCGCCACCCGCTCGCAGGTCAGGGGGTTCCGCTTGTGGGGCATGGCGGAGGATCCCTTCTGGCCCTTCGCGAAGAATTCCTCCACCTCCAGGATCTCGGTCCTTTGGAGGTTCCGGATCTCGGTGGAGAACTTCTCGAGGGAATTCCCGATGCCCTGGAGCACCGAGAGGAAAAAGGCGTGCCGGTCGCGTTGGAGGGTCTGGGTGGAGACGGGAGCCGGCTTCAACCCCAGCCGCTTGCAGACCAGGCTCTCGACCCGCGGGTCGATGTTGGCGAAGGTTCCCACGGCCCCGGAAATCTTCCCCACCGCCACATCCTTGCGGGCCAACCGGAGGCGTTCCAGGTGTCGCCCCACCTCGTCGAACCACAGGGCCATCTTGAGCCCGAAGGTGACGGGCTCGGCGTGTACCCCGTGGGTCCGGCCCATCATGAGGCTGTACCGGTGTTCCTTGGCGAGGCGCTTCAGGATCTTCCGGAGGTCGAGGAGTTGGTCCCGGATCAGGTCGCAGGAAGCCACCAGCTGGAGGGACTGCGCCGTGTCCACGACGTCGGTGGAGGTCATGCCGAGATGGATGTGTCGGGAGGTGGGCCCCACGTACTCGGATACGCTGGTGAGGAAGGCGATCAGGTCATGGTTGGTGACCTGCTCAATGGCCTCGATGCGCTTGAGGGAGAACTTGGCCCGCTTGAGGATAATCGCGAGGTCTTTTTGGGGGATCCGGCCCAACCGGGCCCATGCCTCGCAGGCCGCCAGCTCCACCTGGAGCCAAGCCCCGAATTTCGCTTCCTCATTCCACAAGGACCCCATCTCGGGGAGTTGGTAGCGGGCGATCAAGAAAACCTCCATTTAAAAATCGCGTTGTTGGACGTCCCCAATTCCCCGGTCATCCGGCCGAGGTCCCATCACGGCTGGTACCACCCCAACCCACGTCCCCCACCCATTGCGTTTTCGACCCTGGCGATAATAAGACAAATCCGACACCCTGTTTCGGTTTGAAACGGGCTGGCACTTGACCAGGGATTGGAAGAGTCGGTTGTTAAAAAAAACAACGCCCCTCAAGGGGGCGTCAGGTGGGCGAAGAGAGGTGAAGGCAGTATAAGGAAACGCAGGAAAAGCTTCAACGGAAGGATGGGGATTCTTGGGGTCCGATCGGCCAATTTCGGCTTATCAGGTTGGTGAAAAAGTCGAACTGAAGAGACTTTTTCATGTCTTGCTCGCGAATCTTCCCCCTAAAAACCGGGGGATTTACAGCGGTTCGCTCGAACCACATGGCTGATGACTGGGTTTCAAAACACTTATTCAGCACCCTGTTAAACCGCCACCACTTCAATGACTTCGGGCACTTGTTCCCGGACCAGCCGTTCCACGCCTTGTTTCAGGGTCATGATCGCCGAGGGACAGGAATGGCATGCGCCTTGGAGCCGGACTTGGACGACCCCTTCGGCGGTGATCCCCACCAACTCAATATTGCCGCCATCGGCCTGCAACATGGGCCGCAATTGGTTCAAAACCGCTTCCACTCGTTCCTTCATGGGACACCTTCCTGCGATTAATCCTAAGATTCGGCGGGGCGCAAGTCAATGATCCCCCTCAACCGGGAGCGGGCCGTCCGAGGGAGGGTTGGGCATCGCCCGACGGGACTTCCCGGCGAAAGGTTCCCCTTCCCCATTGCATTCCGGGTCCACGGAATCGATTTGCAGGCGCTTGATCTCGAGGAAATGGGTCTCGATCCATTCCGAACCCTCCACTTGGCGGTTTTGGAGCTCGTCGAAGTCGCGGATCCCCTGGAATTCCATGGCGTAGGCCGCCGCCAATCGGACAAAGGACCAATGCCAGGGCTCATCCTGGATGGCGCCCGAGCCTCCCCGGTAGGCCCGGCAAAAACCATAGTCGGGCGCGTGGAGATCCAACCAGTCGTAAAAACGCCTCATCCGGCTGGGTCCGCTGTCCATCGGCACCGTGACCGCGGGGTGGATGGTCCATTCCCCCAGGTCCAGGTCGGTTCCCCAATGGTGGCGGGAGATGCCGGGGATCGAGGTATATTTCATCACCCGCTCGATGTTGCCGCCGGGATCCAAGCCCCGGGTGACCCGATAGGCGCGGACTTTCCGGTTCCAGATCGCCCGCTGGGCGGCGAAGGACCGGTAACCCGAGACGATGACCAGACGCCAACCGGCTTGGGAGGCCGCGGCTTGGAGGGATTGGTAGGCGCCCAGGACCTCCGGCTGCAGCCAATTGCCCGAGTCTGGGTCCTGGACCAAATCCGGGGGTTTTTGGAGGCCCAGGATCTCCAGGTGGTTCAGGGCAGGGATGGGCGCCTTGGGGAGCGGGCGGTTGATCCGTGGCGCGCATCCCCAAAGCAGGGCCGAAGCGAAAAGGATGCTCAGTCGGGCGCCGTTCATTTCGGGAACCCGATTCGGGAAGTGACTTTCCAAAGCGAGGAGAACCCCGCGAGGCAACGGGAGGCTTCCTCGGCCACCGACAGGGATCCGCCCCCCAATCCGCAGGAAGTCGAAAAGGCGGATTGCGCCCCCAACGTCTCGGCGGGAACGCCCTGCCGGGACAAATCGTGGGCGAAGCGCATCCAACGGTCGACCAATCCGGCGGCTTCAGGAAAAACCCCGTGGCTCATCGCGGTCGGAACCATCCCGAAGGACAACCATCCACCCTGGCCCAGGAAAGCCGCCACGTCGTCGGACTCCACCAGGAACGGGTCCATGTACCGGTGACTGTCGAAATGGAAGATCTCGGCGCAGGAACGGAGGGCCCAGGCGTAGGGGCCCTTTCCACAGGCGTGGAGGCCCGTGAGGACGCCTTCCTCCTGGAGGGGCTCCAGGATCCGGTTGTACCAGCCTTGGACCGTTTCCGGGTCCAAACCGGCCCCGACGGGATCCCATCCCCCCCGGGAAGGCTCATCCAGGAACATCACCACGGGTTTTCCCAGGGTGGAAAGGGTCCGGACCTGCCAGAGGGCGTGATTCGTCAGGTACTCCACCAGGGCTTCCATGGCGCCCCGGTCCTGGAGGCAAGGCTTACCCTCTGGACTTCGGAGGGCCATACCCAGGGTGACCGGTCCCGCGCACTGGCCCTTCACGGCTTGGAGCTCCGGTTTGAAATGGGAAGGACCTTCCTTCAGGAAGGAGAAAAACCCGGCCGCGTCGTCCGGGGTGAGGGCGGCGGAATTTAAGTTCCCCGCTTTTCGGGACTCGATCAGCTTCACCGAGAGGAGGTCCCAGCCGCCCGACGGGGGGGACCAGTTCGCGGTGCCGTCCTGTTTGAAATGAAGTCCCGGAAGCCCGGATAGCCCTTGGAGGGTGATGCGTTCCCGGACGGACCGTTTGGGCATCTGGGGCCAAGCGGGAACCTCGGGGAAAGCTTGGCACTGGGTCCGAACCGCGGCCAACGCGTCCGCGTGGGGAAGGGACCCCACGGCGATCCTCGCGCCGGCTTGGATCCCGTTCATGGAGGTGTCTCCCAGGGCCAGTCCTTGAAACGGTCCCAATGGACCCTGTCGGTCAGGTCCAGGTGGATCGGCGTGACCGCGATGAAACCCGTCCGGACCCGTTCCACGTCCGAATCCGGGTGCTCGGTCTCGGGGTGGCTCGGGCTGTCGACGACATACCCGTAGTGGTCCTTCAACTCCGCGTGGGGCTCCAAGTCGTCGATATGGCGGAACTTCCCTTGGTGGGCCAAAACCGTTCCTCGGATCTTATCGGGTGGAAGGGGGGGCACACTCAGGTTCAAAAGCGTCCCCTCGGGAAGCCCCCGTTCCCGGATTTGGACCGCCAGGCGCGCGGCTGCGGAAGCCGCGGCCCTGAAATCCTGGAAGGTGTGGCTCGCCACCGACACCGCCATCGCGGGGATCCCGAGGATCACGCCTTCGGCGGCTGCCGCCACGGTTCCCGAATAGAGGACGAGGGTCCCGTAATTGGCGCCCTGGTTGATCCCCGACACGACCAGGTCGGGAGGGGCGGGGAGCAGCTTGAGGACCGCGAGGCGGACGCAATCCGCCGGGGAGGATGAGACCGCGAAGGAGTTCGGAACGTCTCGCCAGGCCCCTCGACGGACCTTAAAGGGGCGGTGGATTGAGATGGAATGGCTGGCGGCGCTGTATTGCCGGTCGGGCGCCGAGACGGAAATCTCCCCCAGCCCCCGAAGTCCCTCATAGAGGGCCCGGAGCCCCGGGGCGTCGATCCCGTCGTCGTTGGTGAGGAGGATGCGCATGGACGGAATTATAACGACGGACAATGCCGAATGCGGGATTAGAAATGAGGGATTAAGGCCGGAATTTCAAAAGGAAGATAGCCGAGGCTTAACCCGCCATCATTCCCGATTCCGAACGCCTCATTCCCCATTTCCTTTTAGAAAATGTCCCCTAGGTTGAAGTGCAGTTTCCCGTTCTTACTGGCGGAGGAGATGTCCGAATTGAGCGGGAACCCATAATCCAGTCGGATGGCCATGACGGTCCCGGGGATCGTCAGGCGGATCCCGGCGCCGTAACCGTACTGCAGGTCATTCTGGATGTACTTGAGGCCGCTCCAGAGCCCACCCACGTCGAAGAAAAGGACGCCCCGCAGGGGCCCCGCGATCGGGTATTTCAGCTCGTTGTTCCAGACGTAAAGCACGTTCCCGCCGCTGGCCCCGCCGTTCGGCCCGATGCTCCGCTCGGGGTAGCCCCGGACGGTGTCGGTGCCGCCGCAGTAGAACTTGTCGTAGATCGGCACGTCGGTGTACTTGTCCCGGTAGTTGTAGCCGTTGGCCAGGCCCAACTTCACGTGTTCGCCGATGACGAACTTCCAAAATAAGGGAAGGAACCCGCTGCTGTCCTGGGTCAGCTTCACGAAATTGTTGTTGGCGCCGAAGGGGCCTCCCGCGAACTCCACCGAGGTGGAATGGCGCATCCCAGTCCGGGGATCGAAATAGTTGTCCCGGCTGTCATAGACGATCCGAGGGGTGACGCTGGAGGTCGAGTTCACGCTGGTGGGAATATAGGTCGGCAGCGTAGGGTCCGAATAGGCCGCCGACACGTCCGAGATGGTCACCTTCTCGAACATATAGGTGGTGAAGACGCTCCATTTCCGGGTCAAGCGGCGGCCGAAACCCACGGACCCACCCCGCCGGCGTTCGGTGTAGTAATCCAGGATTTGGGTGGTGTTGTAAACGCTCGTGGAAAGCGAGGTCTTGGTCCCGAAAAGCCAAGGCTCGGTGAAGCCCACGTTATAACTGGTGACGCCCCGCAGGCCGATTTCCCACTCGATGCTGAATTTCTGGCCGCGTCCGAACAGGTTGGCTTCCTCGAACTTGATGTTCCCGACGAACTTGTCCACGGAGGAGTAGCCGCCGCCCAATCCGATGGACCCGGTCTTCCGTTCCTTGACCCGAAAAACGAGGATGGCCTGCCCGGGCTTGTCGCCCGGTTCCACCTCGGGGTTGACTTCCTCGAAGAACCCCAGGTTGTAGAGGGCCATGGTGGCCGCCCGGATCTTGGAGGCCTCGAACTTCTCCCCCGCCTTCATGATGAGTTCACGGCGGATGACGTAATCCCGGGTCTTGTAATTTCCGGCGATCTTGATTTCCTGGATGTAGGCGATCTGTCCCTCGACCACCTTGACCTTGATCGCTGCGGACTTGAGCTCGTCGTCATAATCCAATTGGGGGTCCAGCTGGCAATAGATGTAGCCCTTGTCGAGGTAAAGGGTCCGCATCTTCTGCGTGGCGTCGTCCAGGTCCTTCTGGGAAAGGGTTTTCCCCTTTTCCAGGCCGGAGGCCTTCTGCATCTCGGCCCCTGAAACCACGGAGTTTCCCTCAAAGGTGATTCCCGAAAGGCTATAGGGGACCCCTTCCCGGATCTTCAAGGTCAGGTCAACTTCGGCCCCGCCGGCCGCTTCCGCGGTGCTGTGGCTAAGGACGGAAGCCCGAAGGTAACCCTCGTTATGGTAGAAATCCTCGATCAGCTTCAAGTCGTCGTCCAAGCGCTCGGGCCGGTACTTCTTTCCTTCCTTGGTATCCTTCATCTTCCCACGGATTTTTTTCTCGGGAAAGGCGTGGACTCCCTCCAGGATGATGCTGTGGATCTTGACGAGTTGGCCCTCGTGGACCGTGAGGACCAGGTCGATATGGCCCGAGCCTCCCGAGGGAACGGTCTTGGAATCCACTTGGACCTGGGAATACCCGTCCTCGTGGTAAAGCTTCCGGACTTCCTCGATGTCCTTGGAAAGCTGGGCGGGGTCCAGGGCTGTTTTGGGGGTGGTCTTCATTTTCTCGAGGAGCTTCTTGTTCTTCTTCTTGGTGTTCCCCTCGAAGAGGATGGCGTGGACGCGCGGTCGCTCCTTCACTTCCACCACCAGGGTCACCTGGTCCGGGTGCTTCGCCACGGGTTCCGCCTGGATGGCGACGTCGTCGAAATCCCCCGACTCGAACAGGGTATGGATGTCCTCCCGTACCCGTCGAAGGGACAGCGGTTGACCGATCCGGGAGCCCATCCGGGACACGACCACGACCTTGGACACCGTCACGAGGCCTTCGACCTTGATGTCGGTGATGCGGGCGTTCCCGGCGTCGGGGCTCTGCGCCGGAACGGAAATGGGGAAAAGCGCCAAGGCGAGGGTGAAGACCAGGGCGGCGGTGTGTTTGAGGCTGGGCATTGTTCCTCCGGTTTTAAAGGGCGCAAATTCTAACACGGCCCCTGGGGGTCCGCAATGAAATGGAGGCGACCCGGCACCGTTCGACCGGCGTGAAACGGGTCGGGTCGCCCTAGGGCGCTTCCCAGGAACCGCTCAGGAAGGTGGGGTGGAAACGTTCTTCTTGGGGCTGAGGGATGAGTTGCCGCTGAGGTCCCTCACCGTCAGTTGGACCCAGTAGTCGGTATCCGGTTCCAACCCATCGAGGACCACCTCGTGATAATACTCGAAACTCTTGTCGGGCTTGAGGATCCGGAGGACCTGGTTGTCGTCCCCCATCACCCGGAGTTCTGCCTTGGAGACCTCGTCGGTCGTCCAGAGGACCTGGAGGGTCCCCGGACCCAGCGGGTAGAGGTCGAACCGCTCCAACTTGGGCGGGTCCTTATCGTCCTTCCGGCCCCTTTTGATGTCCGGGATGGAGGTCCTGAAGGAGAAGCCGACCCTCTCTTCGGGACGGCCATCGTCATTGTCCCCGACCCGGGTGTTGAGGCTCAGTTCCTTGGACAGGTCATAATCCAGGCCCAACTGCTTCTGGAACGAGGCCCGGTCGGTCAGGTCGTCCTTTCGGAGTCCGAAGTTCGAGACCACGGCCATCCGCTGGTCGAGATATTTCTTCAGCTCCACGCTGGCGAGGGACCGGCTCGTGGTGGCGGCGCTGTTGCCGGAAGGGTCGACCGGGGAACCGCCCCCCGGAAGTCCCGAGCCGCCCGAACTGTTCCCGGAATTCCTCCCGGCGGCTTCCTGGATGAGGTTGGAGCGGACGTTGATCTCGATGCCGCCCAGTCCCCGGGTGAGGCGCCGGACCCGGCGGCTCAATTCCACGGAGGAAACCCGGTCCAGGGCCTCCAAAACGGCGTTCTCCGCCTGCTGGCCCACCTGCTGCTCGTAGGTGGATTTGAGGTCCTCACGGGTGTACCCGGTCATGTCCCGCCCGAACAAGATGTAAGAGAGGAGGAGTTGCTGGTTGGCCGCCTCGTCGTTTCCGGAGGCGAATCGCGGATTCGAATCAAGCTTGAAGTCGACGCCTCCGATGGGCCCATTGAAATCCACCCAGAGATCCACGTCGGATTTCCGGGAGCCGCCCGGCGTGATGATGTCGACATCCTTCAGCTTGTCCGTGGCCCTCCCCTGGAGGATCGGCATCTCGCCCTTGGGGATGTGCATGCTGGCCTGTTGGATCTTGAATTCCCGGTTCAGGTAACGGAGCCAGCCTTCCCGGCTTCCGGCCGATCCCCGACTTTGGATGCCCGCCCGGTCACCTCTCCGGTTGGAGTCCTTCCCGCCGATGAAGATCTTGTCGCCGGGGTTCACCTTCAGTTCCAGGTAGTTCGTGTTGAAATCGTTGGAGTACCAGCAATCGCGCCCCGAGACGAGGTTCAACTCGAAATTGACGTTGGCCAGTTCCTTATAGGTGATCTCCTCGCCGGACTCGCTCTTGGCCACCACCGGTGGGAAGGTGTAATGGCCGCTGTCCAAAAGGGCCGTCCCGATGACGTGGGAATCGTTGGCCGGACCCACGATCAACAGGGGATCCTCCCTCCGGCTTCCATAAAACTGGACCTCGCCCCATTCCCCCGGCCGCATGATGGCCGGGATGTTGAGGAGAACACCCCTTTCGGTGACGGTCCGGACCCGGAGGTCGTAGTACCTGGGGGTGAAACCGTCCAGGACCATCTTGGAGTCCTCCGCGACGGGCGTCCAGATGAACACGCGCCCCTGACCGATCCGGCAGTTCAGGTCCTCGATCACCACCAGGTTGTTCCGTACCTTGATCCGCCCCCGAAGGTCGTCCAGGGACTCGGCGATGATCTTGGGCGCGAGATGGCCGCCCTTGAAGTCCAGGTCGGCGTTCACCACCGGCCGATCCAGGGTCCCCGTGACGTGGGCGGAGAAATCGAGCGGGCCCTCGGCGGATTTGGCGAATCCCGCCAACAAAAGCAGGCCCAAGTCCCCCTGGGGCATGGCCGCCGTGACGTCCATTTCCTCGTTTTGGATCCTTTTCCGGCTTTCGGCGGTCAAGGCGACGGGAATGTCCCCGTAAAGGGTGAAGGCGAACGACCCGGCGCGGCGCAATTCGATCGGGTTCTCGGGCGTCCCCAGGTGCAGGATGTTCTTCCGGATTGAGAGGGTCCCGTCCAACAGGTTGAAGGGCAGGCGGTAGAGTTTCCCGGCCGTGAGGTTGAAGGACGCGTTGAGGATGGGGTCGTCCAAGGTGCCGTCGACGAGCAGGTGGTAATTCCCCGTCCCGGAGAGCGGGAAATGGGGATTCAGCCATTTTCCCAGGCTGTCGAGGCGGATGCCCTGGGCATCGCTGGTCAGTTGGCATGGGCCCTTTTCGTCCAAGACCCCGTCCACCGAGACGGAACTGGTCAGGTGCGTGAATCGGAGGTCCTTGAAGACCAGCCTTCCTTTTTGGGACAGGTCGACTACCCCCACCAATTTCCCGGTCCCTCCCGACGGTTGGAACCGGAAGACCCCGGCGCGGTAGTCGAGGTGCGTGGACACTTCGCCCGGGGAGTCCGGTCGGTCGTCCAAAAAGGATACCTTGCCGCTGAAAGTGGACTCGCCGGGCTTGGGATCGGGAACCAGGGTGCCGTTCGCCGATAGCCGGCCGTTGAGTTTGAAGGCCGAGAGGGGGAGGTTGTGGGCCTCCCCGTCAAAGCTGACGCTCCAGGCGCCCGGGTGGTCCGGGTCCGGCGCGATCCTTCCCTGTTGAAAGACGGCTTCCCCACCCTCGGTGGAAAGACGGCTCCGTCCCAAAATCAGGGCCCCATTCTCCGCCGAGAGGTTCAAATCGGCCTCCGGCACCAGGAACTGGTCGATCCGGATGTTTTCGCCTTGGCCGGTCAGGGAGAATCGGGGGTTCCCCAATGTGCCGGCGACCTGGAAGCTCCCGGAAACCGACCCTTCCACCCGTTTTCCGTGGGTGTCCACCCCCAAGAGCGTGAGGAGGTTTCCGAAGGTTTCATCTTGGAAGGGTCCCTCCAAGGCGACTTGGGCCTCGGGTTTCCAAAAGCCCTGGGGGGAGGCGATTGAACCCGCCAATTCGTAATGGGCCGACCCTTGGACCAACGCGATTTTGGGGCTCAATTTTTCCCGGTCCCCGGTGAACGTGAAATCGACTTGGTCGTAATGGTAGCCGTGGATTTGGCCCTTCCGTAACGTGAGGTTTCCCTGGATTTTCGGCTGGTCGATCGGACCCCGGGGGATCTCCACCAAACCCTGGAGGAGGCCCTCCGGCTTCCAGCCCTCCGGGAGGAAATCGTTCCACCAACCCTTGGCCGAAAGGTCCATCGGGCCGATGTGTAGTTGGGTTTCCAGGATGGTCGTTTCCGTGGATCGATCCAGCCATACCATCCCCTTGATCTCCGAGCCCACCTTGAGATCGGCGGTCAGCAGGCCGTCCTTCCAGACCAAGGCGGTTTCCAGGGCTGGAAAGGCCCACCCAGGCTTGACCGGTGAGGAGGCGTTCCATTTCAGTTCAGGGGCCGTGAGTTTACCGTTCCAGGATTTTGACCAATTGTCCTCCGTCTGGGCGGACCAGGACAACCGGCCTTCCAGGGGCGGACCTCCCGCCAAACGGAAATTCTTCAAGTCGACCTTTAGTTCACTTCGGGAGGGGGAGGCTCCCACCTGGAGGTATCCGACGGCGTCCAGCCTTCCCAGGGGGTTGGACTGGAGGGCGGTTAAGGACACGATCCGGATCCGGTCACTCTCGATCTTGAGCTTCGCCTCGACGGAATCAGCCGCGAAGGGCCCCGCCCGGAAGTCCTCTAAACGGGCATGTCCCTCCAGGAGAGGGGAATCCGTGGTCCCCTCCAACTTCAAGGAGCCCGTCAGTGAACCGTCCCATTTGGTGGAGCTTTCCGAGGCGGGGGCCAGGAGCCCCGCGAGCAGGGACAAAGGCACCTTTTTCGCCTCCACCCTCGCGTCGATCGCCCCTTTCTCCCCCAATCCAAGCGTCCCATCTGCCTTCAGGAGGCTTCCCCATTCCAGTCGGTTCAGATGGAGGGTTTGGGGGGTCCAGGTCATCTCGAACTTCATGGGATCGGGGGCCCTCTTGCCGAGCCGAAGCGCCGGCGAGGACATCAGGAGATGGACCACGGGGGATTTCCGGGTGCCCGTGACCTGCCCCTGCAGGTGGATCTTTCCGGCCACGTCCGGGAATTGGTCTTGGAGGAACGGGATCCGGGCCAGGTCGAGGTCGGTCCCCTCGAAATTGACCGCGAGGGGGTTCCCCGGGTTCTTGGGCCAGCGGCCCTGGCCCTTGAGGCGGTTCGATTGGTTGCCGTAGCTTAAATGAAGCGTCCGAAGCTCCCAGGCATCGCCCACGTCGGCCCATTCGGACTCGAACTTAGTATCCCCGTTGATGGACGTCGAGACCGACAAACGGTTATCGGAGAGTTTGACGGAATTCTTGAAGAGGTAATCGCGGCTCTTACCTTGGATTTCCCGGTGGATGGTCAAGATGTTGTGGGCTTGGAAGATGGGTTTGGCCCAGGACCCGGAAAGTTCCACGTCCAAATCGTTCCGGCCCTCCCAATCCTTGAGGCCCAAAAGCTCGGCCAGGGGTTGGGTCCTGATTTTCTTCAGTGACACTTTCGCGGCCAGGGGGCCGTCCGGTCCGGCGGAGGGGTTCCAATGGGCGGATGCGCTGAGGGTACCGTCATAAAGTTTCCCCTCGGCCTTCTCCAATTGAAGGATACCGTCCTTATACAGGGCCTTCATATCCAGGGATTCGATTTTCCAGGGGCCGACCTGTCCCGCCCCCATATGGACCTCCCCCCGGAGATCCGGTTGGGACAAGGCCCCGGCGACTGAGAAATGGGCCCGACCAGCCCCCTCGGCCTCCAATTTGGGCTGCTGAAGGATCTCGTGGACCAAATCCGACAAGTGAAGATGGTCCGTGAAGGCGTCCAGCGAAACAGGTTGCCCGTTGAGGGGGATGACGCCCGCCAACGTCCATTGGGTCGTCCCGGTCTTGAACTCCGCCGGTCGGAGCAGGCGCACCTCGTCGGGTCGGACGCCGGCTACAGCCTGGATACCCGTCAAGGCCGGGCCCTGGGAACGCTCCGGCCGCAAGGCCCCATCCCTTAAAAGAAGACGTGCTTGGTAGGTGGGGGCAGCCCCTCCCCGGATCCGGAACGGGATATCCCCGTCGATCCATCCCGATTGGGGGATCAAACCCGCCCATTCCTGGAGCAGGGGCGAGAGGGTGGTGAGGGGCCAATCCTTCGTTTCCAGCCGACCGTGGACCTCGCCGCTTTCCGGAAGGATCCTTCCCGTGAGTTTCGCCCAACCTCCGGCGCCCTTGGCGGGGGGATGAAAGGACCCCTTCAAGTCCCAACCGGACGATTGGCGGGTCACCTGAAGATCCAAACCCGTAAGGACCGGCAAGGCGGGCCCGTTCCGTTGGATGAAAAATTCCCCGCCATTTAAAAAAACCTGTCCCGCCGGGAGGATGGGCAGGGGCAGGTTTTCAGGGACCGGAGTCGCCGTGGAGCCGGGCGTGGAAACGGCCGTTGGGCCGGAGGATTTGACGAGGGTCACCTGAGGCGAGTCGAAGGTGATTCGGCGGAGACATTCCACCAGGGGGCGTTTCCGGAGGATGAGGTCGCTGTAGCTCAGGGCCAGGGAAACCCGGGGAACCTTCACCCGCGCCTCCCAGGGATTTCCGGGGACCGAAAACTCGACCCGGTCGAAAACCACCTGGGTCCTCCAATCGGCGTAAACCGAACCGATCGAGACGGTCCCCTTCAGGGCGGATGCCAAGGCCTTCTCGGCGTCCCTTTTGATGCCGCCGTTGAGGAATGAAAATTGAAGCCACAAGTACCCCCCCAAACCGACCATGCCCACCCCCGCGAGGAGGAAGACGATGCGTCGGGTCCAGGAATGAACGGGCTTCAACATGCGAAATGGCTCCAAAGGATAGGACGGTCCTCCCCCGTTCCCGGTTCCATCCCGGGGCGGCCCGACAAGAAAAAACCCCGGGAAGCCTACTGGGCTTCCCGGGGGGTTGGCCGAACGTTCAATTCAGCGGATATTAAGCGGGTGTGGCGCTTTCCGTGTTGGTGGCCGGCTCGAACTCCAGCTTGTCACCCGCGGCGTGGACCTTCACCTGCTGGTGGTCCTTCAGTTTTCCCCTCAAGAGCTCCTCGGCTAGGGCGTCCTCGACGTACTTCTGGATGGTGCGCCTCAACTGCCGCGCCCCGTAAACCCGGTCAAACCCCTTCTCAATGAGGAAGGTCCTGGCCGAATCGTCCAACGTCACGATGATGTCCTTAGCCTGCAGCCGTTTTTGGACGTCCTTGAGCTGGATATCCACGATCTCCTCGATGTGCTTCCTCTCCAAAGGATGGAAGATGAGGATGTCGTCGACCCGGTTGAGGAACTCGGGATTGAAGCTCTTCTTGAGTTCCTGGTGGATCTTGGTCTTCATGCTGTCGAAGGAGACCGACTCGTTGTCGGGCTGGAATCCCATGCTCTTGGAGTTGCCGATCTCCCGGGCCCCCAGGTTGGAGGTCATGATGATGACCGTATTCCGGAAGTCCACGACCCGGCCCATGCTGTCGGTCAAGCGCCCGTCCTCCAGGATCTGGAGCAGGAGGTTGTACACCTCGGGATGGGCCTTCTCGATCTCGTCGAAAAGCACCACGCTGTAGGGGCGGCGCCGGACCTTCTCGGTCAACTGGCCCCCCTCGTCGTGGCCCACGTAACCCGGCGGAGCGCCCGCCAGCCGCGAAACGTTGAATTTCTCCATGTACTCGCTCATATCGAAGCGGAGCAGCGCGTCCTCGTTGTCGAAGAGGAACTCCGCCAAGGCGCGGGCCAACTCGGTCTTCCCCACCCCGGTGGGGCCCATGAACATGAAACTACCGATGGGCTTCTTGGGGTTACCGACACCGGCACGGCTGCGTCGGATGGCCTTGGAAATGGACCCGATGGCTTCGTCCTGGCCCACCACGCGCTTGTGGAGGCCCTCCTCCATGCGCAATAGCTTCTCGGATTCCTTCTCGTTCAAACGGATCATGGGGATGCCGGTCCATTTGGAGGCCACGTAAGCGATGTCTTCCCAGGTGACCACGGCCTCGGCCTTTGATTTCTGGGTCTCCCACTTTTCCTTCTCTTCCATCAGCTTCTGGCGCATCTTCTTGATCCGGTCCCGGAGGTCGGCGGCCCGCTCGAATTCCTGGGTCTTGATGGCCTCCTCCTTTTCCTGCTTGACCCTTTCGATTTCCTTCTCAAGGGTCCGGAGCTCGGTCGGCATGGTGGTGAGTCGCAGGCGGGTCCGGCTTCCGGCCTCGTCGACGAGGTCGATGGCCTTGTCCGGCAGGAACCGCCCGGTGATGTAGCGGTGCGACAAGGTGGCGGCCGCCTCAAGGGCGTCGTCGGTGAACCGGACCCGGTGGTGGGCCTCGTAGCGGTCCCGGAGGCCCTTCATGATCTGGACCGTCTCCTCGACCGTGGGCTCGTCCACCACCACCATCTGGAAGCGGCGCTCAAGCGCGCCGTCCTTCTCGATGTATTTGCGGTACTCATTGAGGGTCGTGGCGCCGATGCATTGGAGTTCACCGCGCGCCAAGGCGGGCTTCAACATGTTCGAGGCGTCGATGGCGCCTTCCGCGGCGCCGGCCCCCACCAGGGTGTGAAGTTCATCGATGAACATCACCACTTTTCCGGACGTCCGGATCTCATTGATGACCGCCTTCAGGCGCTCCTCGAACTCCCCCCGGTATTTCGTGCCGGCCACCAGGGCGGCCAGGTCCAGGGTGACGATCCGCTTGTCCAATAGGATCTCAGGGACGTTGCCTTCCCGGATGCGTTGGGCGAGGCCCTCGGCGATGGCGGTCTTGCCCACCCCCGGTTCCCCGATCAGGACCGGGTTATTCTTGGTCCGGCGGGAGAGGATCTGGATGACGCGCTCGATCTCGTCGTCGCGGCCGATGACCGGGTCCAGCTTTCCGTCCCGGGCCAATTGCGTAAGGTCCCGGCCGAAGGCGTCGAGGGCGGGGGTCTTGGTCTTCTTCGATTGCTTCGAGAATTTCGGGAAGGTGCCCCCGAGGAGGTTGATGACCATGTCCCGGGACTTCTCATAGGTGATGCCAAGGTTCTCGAGGGACCGGGCCGCGACACCCTCCCCTTCCTGGATCAGGCCCAGGAGGAGGTGTTCGGTGCCGATGTAATTGTGCCCGAGTTTTTGGGACTCCTCGGCCGCCAACTCCAGGACCTTCTTGGCCGATGGCGTGAATTGGGGGTCACCGATCGTCAAGGTATCGGAGGAGGGGGTGGTCTGGTTCTCCACCTCAATGCGGACGCTTTCCAGGTCCACGCCGAGGGATTCGAGCACCGCGACGGCGACGCCCCCGCCTTCGCGGATGAGACCCAGAAGCAGGTGTTCGGTACCGATGAAGTTATGGTTGAGGCGGCGGGATTCCTCTTTGGCCAGGGGGTTGATGACCTTTTTGGCCCGCTCCGTGAATCGCTCGAACATGAAATGCTCCTTGGCCTGGGGGCCGGGACCCGCTTCCGGCTGTCCACCCAAACGGGTGAAAAGCCGTGAGAAGGCGATTTTACCTTTATTACTCTGGGGTTATCTATAAGAAAGGTCCCTCCGGGAGGCAAGAGTCCCCGAAAGAATAACCGTCTTGGGCGGGTGGAGACGGGTCCGTTGAGAGGTCTTTAGGCGGGCTCCGTTTGCCGTAAAGCTTGGCGTAAATAGGTCGCCCGATGGACCAATTGATCCTCAGGCCCCAGTTCTTGGCCGGCGGCCTTCGCCAAGTGGGCGGGTTGAACCGCGAGGAGGAAACGGTTGAGGTCCGCCAAGGAAAGGTCCCGGATGATCCGTCCTTCCACGCCCACCCGCAGGGCCGAAAGGGAGTCCAAGGCCTCCTCCAACACCATCAACTTCGCGGATTTCAGGACGCCCAGGGTCCGGCAGATCCGGTCCTGGGCCGCCATCCCTTCCTGGGAAAAAACGGTCTTCCGGGCCTGCCATTCCACCTCGATGAGTTGGCGGGCGACCCGTTCCACGTGCTCCACGATCTCGGCGGGCCGTTTCCCGAGGGACGATTGGTTTGAGACTTGGAAGAAGGCGCTTTGGACCCTTGTGGATTCACCCTGGAGACCCCGGACGACCAGCCCGACCTGGTTGACCCCCTCCAGGACCTTCAGGATCTGGTTCGTGTAGACCAAAGCCGGGAGGTGCAGCATGACGCTGGCCCTCAGGCCCCAACCAAGGTTGGTCGGGCAAGCCGTGAGGTAACCCAAGACCGGATCCTTCGCGAAGGAAAGGATCCCCGCGAGGGGTTCCTCCAAGGACCGGATCCGGCGGAGAGCCTCCTGGAGGTTCAAGCCGGACTTGAAGACCTGGAGCCGAAGGTGGTCCTCCTCGTTCAGGAGGGCGCCCACCCCTTCGGAGGGGTTGAAGACGGCTCCCCTCTCGCCCAACCCCGCGGCCAATTCGACCGAGATCAACCGCCGTTCCACGAGGAATTGGCGGTCCAGGGGCCCGACTTCCTTCAGGGGGACCACCTGGAGGTTTTCCCCCGGGAGGGAGGCAAAGGCCATTTCGAGGGCTTCGACGGCTTCCCGTTGTTCCTGGGCCCCGGAGTGGTTCGGGAAACGGCGGCCATCAAGATTACGGGCGAAGCGGACCCGGCTGGAGACCGCCACTTCCCATTGGGGACCCGGCTTCAGGAACCAGTCGTCCCGTGACGAAAGCATCTCTTCAAACACTCCAACAACCTCCACACAAGTTCTAAGTTTTGATTTCTCCGATTCCAAACATAAGGCTTAATGCCTGAGATTCAGGACCCGTTTTTGATGTTTTTGATTTCGTCCCGCAGTTCCACGGCCTCCTCGAACCGCTCCTCCGCCACCGCCTCCTGGAGGCGTCGGCGCAGTTCGGACAAACGTGGATCTTCATTGGGATTCGTGGAGTGTGGATCGACTGGGGAATTCTCCGGGCGGGAGAGGTCCACCGACGTCGGCTCCGCCACGTGGTGGCCCCCCCCATGGACACTCGCCAGGACCGGCGCCAAGAGGGCGGCGAAGGAGCCGTAGCAAGCGGGGCATCCGAGACGGCCCGTCCGCTTGAATTGGGAAAAGGGGTAGGCACAGACCTGGCACTCCGCCTCGGATTCCGCCGCCGGCTTCCTGGACGAGAGCGGATCGGTGTCGGGGGCGCCGGGACCCGGCTCGAAGCCCGGGAAGGAATTCGTGAAAAAGTCCTTCAACAGCGCCGAGGGATCGAGCGTCAAGGTAAAGGGTTGGCCGCCCCCCAGCGTGGCCTGTTCCCCCGCGCAAAGCTCGCAGAGGTGGACCTGGGACGTCTTTTGGTTCACGGTTTGGGTGATGAACACCGTGGCGGGACGTTGGTTGCACTTTTGACACAACATGTTCCGCTCCGCGGATTGATACGGGTACCGGGTTTATCCCCGTTTTTTTGTCAGCAGCCCGCCGTTGAGGGTGATGACCTGGTCCGCGCGCTTGGCCAAGGGCTCGAAATGGGTGACCACGATCAAGGTGCGGCCGTCCTTCTGGCAGGCATCCCAAAGGAGGTCATGGATTCCCTCGGCGGTCTTCAAGTCCAGGTTGCCGGTGGGTTCGTCGGCCAGGACGACTTCCGGTTGGTTCACCAGGGCCCGGGCCACCGCCACGCGCTGTTGTTCCCCGCCGGACATCTCGCCGGGCTTGTGGTCCATGCGGTCCTTCAACCCGACCAGTTCCAAAAGGGACCTGGCGCGCTCCCGACACTCCTCCGGGGGCAAACGGAGGATCCGGGAAGGCAATTGGACGTTTTCCAGGGCGGTCAATTCCGGCATCAGATGGTGGAATTGGAAGACAAAGCCGAAGGACTTGTTTCGGATGGCGGCCAACTCGGCGCCTGGCATCTTGTAGAGGGATTGCCCCCGGTAGGACACCTGACCGTCCGAGGGCCGGCTGAGCCCCCCCAAGAGGGTGAGGAGCGTGCTTTTTCCAGAGCCCGAAGGGCCCAGGATGACGGTCATGTCCCCGGCGTCCAAGCCCAGGGAAACCCCCTTGAGGGCCTGGACCTGCTGGCCGTCCATCTCGAAGCTCTTCGAGACGTTCTGTAGCTTGAAAAGCTCCACGAAAACCTCCGGCAATGAGGAACTAGGAATGCGAAACGCGGAATGTAAGGCTGGACTTCCAATTCCTCATTCCGAATCCAGCTTTCCTCATTACGTATCTATTCGTACCGGATCGCCTCGACCGGTTCCAATTTCGCGGCCTGACGCGCCGGGAAAAGGGTGGCCACGAAGCAAAGCAGGATGGAACCCAGGGGAATCAGCACGTAGGACAGCACGGGATCCACCATCACCGGCAACCGGTCGATGTAATAGACGCTCCCCCCCCCCGGCATGGGGATGGGGACTTGCTTGATGATTTCGCAGATGCCGAATCCCAGGGCCGCCCCGAGAATCGTGCCCAATACCCCGATGAAGAGTCCCTGCATGATGAAAATGGAGGCAATGCTGCGGTCCGCGGCCCCCATGGCCTTCAGGATCCCGATTTCCTTCGTTTTCTCGATCACCACCATGGTCAGGGGATTCACGATGTTGAGGGCCGCCACCAGGACGATGAGCGAGAGGATCACCGCCATGACCATCTTCTCGGTCTCAAGGGCCACAAAGAGGTTCCGGTTCATCTGGAGCCAGTCCTGGACCTGGTAGCGGCCCTTGAGTTCCTCCCGGATCCGTCGGGCCACCTCCGGAGCGCGATCCACATCGTCGACCTTGACCGCAACCCCAGTGGCCCCTTCCCCCAGGTTGTACATGGCCTTGGCCTGGTCCAGGGCCACGTAGGCGAAGGAGGCGTCGTAGTCGTACATCCCCGTGGAGAAGATCCCCACGATCTGGAACTTCTTGGAGGTCGGCATCATCCCCAGGGGCGTTTGTTGGAGGATCGGGAGGAAAAGAATCAGGTCGTCACCCAGTCCGACCCCCATCCGCCGGGCCAATTCCCGGCCCAGAAAGATCCTCTCAGGGCGTCCGTTCTTACCCGCCATCTCGGGCTTGAGGTCTACGGCTTTGGCCTCAAACAAGTACTTGTCCAGGTCGGCGATGGCTTGGGGGGAGTCCGGGTCGACGCCCCAAACCGCGATGCCGAGGGACCGTTCCGTGGACTTGGCCAAAGCCTGTCCGTCCACATAAGGTCCCACGGCGATGACATGGGGCAGGGTTTTCACCCTCTCCACCACCTTGGCGTAGTCGTCGAAGGGCTGTTGGAGGTGGGGCATGATGAGGATATGGGCGTTGAGCCCCACGATCTTGGTCTTGAGGTCGTTGTCGAACCCGTTCATGACCGAGAGGACCACCATCAGGGCCATGACCCCGATGGCCACTCCGCCCACGGACAGCCAGGTCAGGATGGAGACGGCGGACCTTTTGCGCTTGGACCGCATGTAGCGGAGGGCCAGGGACAGCTCAAAAGGCATGTTCAAGGTCGGATCCCCCGGGACCGGGTCATTCGAAAACCATCCGTTCCTCGTCGGCGCGGGGACGCATCAGCGGGAACAGGATGACGTCACGGATCGAGGGGCTGTCCGTCAAGAGCATCAGCAGGCGGTCGATGCCGATGCCCACGCCGCCCGCGGGCGGCATGCCGTAGGACAAGGCCAGGATATAGTCCTCGTCGAGGAACATGCCCTCCTCGTCACCGGCCTTGCGCAATTCGACCTGCTTCTCGAAACGGCGGCGCTGGTCGACCGGATCGTTCAACTCCGAGAAACCATTGGCGATCTCCCGCCCCAGGACGAACAGTTCGAACCTTTCGGTCAGCGCGGGGTTGGAGGGTTTGGATTTGGAGAGCGGCGAAACCTCCACCGGGAAGTCCGTGATGAAGACCGGGTCCGTCAGCTTGGATTCCACCAGTTCGCCGAACAGCAGGTAGGCCAATTCGGCCTTGGCCAGGGACTCGAGGTGTTTCACGTTGGCGGGCGATTCCTTCACGCGGTTCCGGAGTTCCTCGATCGAGATGGCGTCGTAGTCGACGCCGCCGATCTCCTTCAGGGCCTGGAGGAGCGGGATCCGTTTGAAGGGCGGCGTGAAATCAACCTCCAACCCGCCGATGGTCATGCGCAGGTCCTTGCCGGCGCCCTCGGCGGCGGCCGCTATGATTTTCTCGGTCAAATCCATCACCGTGCCGCAATCTCCGAAGGCCTGGTAGGCCTCCAACATGGTGAACTCCGGGTTGTGTTTGGTGCTGACGCCCTCGTTCCGGAAGTTGCGGTTGATCTCGTAAACCCGTTCGAGACCGCCCACGAGCAGGCGTTTCAGGTAAAGCTCGGGTGCCACCCGAAGGAAAAGGTCCATGTCCAAGGCGTTGTGGTGCGTCGTGAAGGGTTTGGCGGCCGCCCCGCCCGGGATCGGGTGCATCATGGGGGTTTCGACTTCCAGGAACGACAGGCTGTCCATCAAACGGCGGATGGCCGAGACCACCTTGGACCGGGTCTCAAAGGTCCTGCGGACATCCGGGTTCACGATCAGGTCCACGTAGCGGTGCCGGTATCGGGCCTCGACGTCCGTCAAGCCGTGCCATTTCTCCGGCAGGGGATGGAGCGCCTTGGAGAGGATCGTATAGGTCTCCACGTGGATCGTGACCTCGCCGGTCCGGGTCTTGAAGGGATAACCGGTCACCCCGATCCAGTCGCCCATCTCCACCAAGCCGAAGGTCGCGTAGGCTTCGGCCCCGACCGCGTCCAGCTTGAGGTAGACCTGGATCTTCCCGAGGGAATCCTGGAGGTGCGCGAAGGTGCTCTTGCCGTGGGCGCGGAGGGTCATGACCCGCCCCGCCACGGAGACCTTCTCGGGCTCGCGGGACTGCCCGGCCTCCAGGCCCGAATGGGCCTGCAGGAGGTCGGCGGAACGGTGGGTCACGTCGAATCGGGAGGGATAGGGGTTGATCCCCTTCTCACGGATCGCCTTGAGCTTCTCCAGGCGGACTTGCAGGAAATCGTTAGGTTCGTTCATGTTTCTCCGGGACGCCCCAGCGTCCGATTGGGTCAGGGGAGGGGATCCCCGACTGTCTTTCCGTTTTGAAGGGCCTGGATGTCCTCTCGACTGATCCGGACACTGCGGGCGTACAATTCCCCCCAGGGATTCTTGTAATCCGTCCAGACCGCCTTGGGGTACCATTTGAGGCAGTCGTCCTGGACGTTCTTGAGCTTGTTCGGCTGCATGAAGATCTCCACGTCGCGGGTCACCGGGTACAGGATCGGGAAGTCCACCTTGTTTCCGGTGATGACGTCGAAATTTTTCTGACGAAGCCCCGTGAAGAAATCGACGACACCGTTATAAGCGTCGCAATCGATCATCAAATGTGCGGTAGGAAGGTCCCTCTGGTAGATCTTCCCCAACTCCACTTCGTGGTATCCCACGGCGCACCAATCCGAGGGCCGATCCTCGAGCCTAAAGTAATAAAGGTGGATGTTGTAATATCCCGCTATGGAAAAACCCACGATGAGGAAGACGCGGACCAAAAGTTTGCCGGCTTTTCCGTAGGAATCCAACATCCCTAAGTACCATTCGGCTCCCCGAGCCGCGAGGAAAAGGATGAAGGGCAGCGCCAGGAACAGGCGCATGGCGTTGATGTAGGCGGTATCCGGATTCATACCCTGGATCGCGAGGGCGTTGGTCAACATGCCGAAGAATAACCCGCAAAAACCCAGCCAACTGACCCGACGGCGAAGGGTGAAAAACGCCAGGACCAAACCCGTCAGGAAGAGGAAGGCCGAAAAGCCGTCCACCATGGAATCCCCCGGGATCATGAACCGCCGGTCGGGGCTGGGAGTCGTCCAAAACGGGGACAGCAATGTGAAGGCCCCGGTCTTGAAGGGCAACCAATGATCACCGGTACGTTGGACTTCGGTGAAAATGTTCAGGTACTTGGCCCGACCAAGGAATTCCCGGGGGAAATGGAGGATGTACCAGAGGAAGGGCGAAATGAAGACCAGGTAAGACAGGGCGGCCAGAAGGAGGTTCTTCCAATAGGTCTTCACGAAGGTCCAGCGCCCGGCGATGAGGACGCAGGCCAGGACCGCCGTGAACCCCATGACCGAGACCAAACGGCCGGAGATGTAGGTTTGAACGGAGGTCGCGAAAAAGACCCCGGTCCACCAGAAATCGACCTTGCGCCCGCTTCGGAGGGCCTTTTCCAGGAAATAGAACGACGTCACTTCCATCAGGAAGGTGATGTTGTTGTTGAAGACCGCGAAGGAGTTGTATAGGTGCCACCAGGAGATGGCCAGCAGGAAGGAGGCCACCAGGGAGGCCCTGGCGCTGAAATAGAACCGGACCCACTTGAAGAAAACCCAAACCGAGATGAAACAAGCCGTCAGGGTGTACAGGCGGTAACCGATGAGGTTGATCCCGAAGACCTTGAGGAACTCCGCGGCGAAAAAATACGGCATGGAGGGGGAACCGCCCCAGGATGTCTTAAAGGGGGAATCCACGCCGTTCGACATCGTCATGGCATTGACGCCGTCAAAGGCGTCGTTGGCTTCGTCGCCCTGGAATCCCGCGAAGAGGTGGTGGATGAAAGGGTAGCGAAGGAGCGCCGCGACCAAGATCAGAAGGGCGACCCAAAGGGCTTCACGGGGAAGGGCCTGGGCCGGCTTGCCCTCCGGGCGTTTCCACCTCAAAAGCATTATCGCGAGCGCGGTTCCAAAGATGAGCGAGACCCCGGGTTTCACCGCCTCCAGGGGAAATGGGACATTCGTGCCCTTGAAGAAAAAAACCACTTTGACGGCCGCGAAGGTCAGGAGGACGAGGACACCGAGGATGATCCCGGACATCTGGCCCCGGACGGGCCGGACCGGGATGTCCTGGGAATCCATGACCGGAAGGCCCTCCGGAAAGGCTCGATACAGGGCCCAGCCGGACAAGAGCCACAGGGGGAGCCCCATCAACCAGTTGTAATCGGGTTGCTGCAGGAGGGGTGCCGCGTAGTAAACGGCGACGAGCGCCACGGCGATCCATCCCCACTGGACCGGGCTGGAGGCCGGAAGGGGCTCCGTTGGCCGGTCAGGGTGTCCGGGGGGCGCGGTCAGGACCTGATGGCACAGGGCGCTGAGGCCCAAGGTGATGATCATCGTGGACCATTGGCCGTGGAGGCCGTACCAGGCCCCGGCGGCCAGAAGAATATATTGGACGTATCCCAATACAACCCTGATGGGTTTGAGGGCTTTTTCTTCCATTTCTCGGTCCATCCTTTGTTTCACAAACCCGTGGATTTTATCAAAATTAGTCCCCACTTGGCGGAGCCGGCACAACCCTCAATCCACCAATTTTGCCTTGAGGGCCGCCTCGATGAAGGGGTCGATCTCCCCGTTCATCACCTGGTGGACGTCCCCCACTTCCTTTTCGGTCCGGTGGTCCTTCACCATTTGGTAGGGCTGGAAGACGTAGGACCGTATTTGGCTTCCCCACTCAATCTTCTTCTTGCTCCCGGCCACTTGGGCCAATTCGGCGTCGTGCAGGGCCTGGAAATGGAGGTAAAGCTTGGCCTTCAGCATCTTCATGGCTTGGTCCCGGTTCTTCTGCTGGGACCGTTCGATCTGGCAGGCCACGATGATGCCGGTGGGCATGTGGGTCAGGCGGACGGCCGTCTCGACCTTGTTGACGTTCTGGCCGCCTTTCCCACCGGAGCGGTAGGTATCGAGCTTGACGTCGTCCGCCCGGATCTCGACCTCGACGTCCTCGACTTCCGGCATGACGTCCACCGAGGAAAACGAGGTATGGCGTCGTTTGGCTGCGTCATAGGGGGAGATGCGAACCAGACGGTGAACCCCTTTCTCCACCTTGAGGTACCCGTAGGCGTAGGGTCCCTTGACCAGGAGGGAGGCGGATTTGATCCCGGCCTCGTCGGCCACTTGGTAATCGAGGGTCTCGACCTCGAACCCGTGGTTCTCACACCAGCGCTGGTACATGCGAAGAAGCATCTCGGCCCAGTCCTGGCTCTCGGTCCCGCCGGCGCCCGGGTGGAGCGACAGGTAGGCGTTATTGAAGTCGTACTTCCCCGTGAAGTTTCGCTTCAGCTCGAACTCGTGGAATTCCGCCTCGAATCGGTGGAAGTTCTCCTCGCACTCGGCGAGCAGGGCGGCGTCATGGCCGTCCTTGAGGACTTCATGAAAGGCCAGTAGGTCCTGGTAGTCCTTCTCGAATTTCTGGTAGAGGGCGTAATCATCCTTCAGCCGGGCCAACCGGGAGGTCACTTCCCGGGCTTCCTGGGGCCTATCCCAGAAACCGGTTTGGGTGGTGTTCGCCTCGAGTTCCTCTATTTCCCGTCCGTAGTGAGCGGGGTCAAAGGTAATCCCTCACTTCGGTGAATTTGCGGTCCAAGGCCTTGACGTCCAACTCAAACAACGCCAAAACCATCACCACCTTTCGTCGAAGGATGGAAAACCGACCCAGCCGGTGATCCCGGGCAGATCGGAATAGGGGTTCATTAGGATGAAAGCCCACTGGTCAAGGGCTTTTCACCGGACATCCAGACAAAACCAATGATTGGCTGGGTTTCAGCAAACCAAGAGGCGCATTTATACGACGGCCTTCCCCAAAAATCACCTTAAAAAGGGCGTTTCCAAGGTTGTTCCAACGCCGGAAACGTTGACAGCCCCGTAGGGCTCCCTTAAACTCACGAAAATTCATGGTGTTTCGGACTTTTTAGGCGTTTTCACCTGAAAAGACCCGCCGAAGCCCCCCAAGGTTCCCATGCAAGCCTCGTCCCGCTGGATACTCGATTACCTTCCCCTGAAGGGGCCCTTCAAGGAAGTCCTGCCGAAACTCGTGGCGGCCGGCATTGAAGTGGGAAACGTCCAGGAAGCCGGAGCCGGCCTCTCGAAGGTCATCGTGGCCCAACTGATGGAAGTGGCGAAACACCCCCAAGCCGACCGCCTTTCCTTGACGAAAGTTTCCACCGGTTCCGAAACCCTCCAAGTGGTCTGCGGCGCGAAAAACATCGCGCCGGGGCAGAAGGTTCCCCTGGCCCTCGTGGGAGCTTCCCTTCCGGGCTTGGACAGACTCGAGATGGCCAAGATCCGCGGGGTGGAATCCTTCGGCATGATGTGTTCCGCCAAGGAATTGGGTCTCGCGGCCGACGCCGATGGCATCTACCTGCTCCCCGAGGACGCTCCCGTTGGCGCCGACCTGAAGGACTATCTCGGCCTGCCCGACACCCTGTTCGAGGTGGAACTGACGCCCAACCGGGCCGACCTGCTCAGCCATTACGGTTTGGCCCGTGAACTGGGCGCCCTCCTGAAATTGGAACCGAAGTTCCCCGCCGAACCGAAACTGGTTGAGAACGGTGCCGAGGCTTCCTTAAAAGTCGGCCTGAGGGTCGAGGACCCGACGGGTTGCCCGTTCTATAGCTGCCGTCTCCTGGAGGGGATCCAAGTCGGGCCTTCCCCCCGGTGGCTGAAGGAAAAGTTGGAGAGGCTCGGCCAAAAATCCATCAACAACGTGGTGGACGTCACGAATTTCATCCTCTTCGAACTGGGTCAGCCGCTCCACACCTTCGATTTCGACCTCCTGGAGGGCCACCAGATCGTTGTCCGACGGGCCAAGTCCGGGGAAAGGATCCCCCTGTTGGACGGCACCGAGAAGGAATTAAACCCCGACGTCCTGGTGATCGCCGACTCGAGGAAACCGGTGGCCCTCGCGGGCGTCATGGGCGGTTCCCAATCCATGGTTTCGGCCGGGACCAAGAACATCCTCCTGGAAGCCGCCCTGTTCCAACCGGGCTTGGTCCGCCGCACCGCCCGTCGCCTGGGGATCTCGACGGATTCCTCCTACCGTTTCGAGCGTGGCATCGATCACGCCGGAGTGCTTCGAGCCTTGGACAGGGCCGCCGCCCTGATTCAACAGGTGGCGGGAGGGGAAATCCTCAAGGGAATCGTGCTATCCGAGTCAGGCCCCTTGGAACCCAAGACGGTGGTGTTCCGGCCGGCCCGTTGCAACAAGGTTTTGGGGATCCAGCTTTCCGCCGAGGCGCAATACGGCTTCCTGGCGGCCTTGGGCTGCCGGATCCTGCCCGAGGGCGATACGGCCCAGGTGACCCTGCCGACCTGGCGCGTGGACCTCAACGCCGAAATCGACCTGATCGAGGAAGTGGCCCGGATGAACGGGTACGACCGCCTTCCCCTGACCGCACCCCCGATCCGGGTGTCCCCTTCGAAGCTCCCTGAGGTCCAACGGCCCCTGCGATCCGCCCGGCGCGCGTTCCAGCGCCACGGCCTGACGGAAGCCGTCAACACCTCGTTCCTCCCGCCGGATTTCGCCGATCGCCTGAAGCTTCCCCCTGGCCATCCATTCCGGTCCGCCCACGTCTTGGTCAACCCCATCGCCGAGGACCAAGCGGTGATGCGGCCGACCCTGGTTCCCTCGCTTTTGGCGAACGTCAAACTCAACCTATCTTTCCAGCAGGACGGCGCCGCCTTTTTCGAGGTCAACAAAGCCTTCCTTCCCCAGCCGGGGGGAACCTTGACGGAACGGCTCCAGGTCGGGGCCGTCCTGGCGGGCGCGGCGGCTGGGACGGGTTGGGAGAACCCATCCCGCAACGTGGACTTTTTCGATTTGAAGGGCCTGGCGGCCGACGCCTTGGCGGAACTTGCCCCCGGTGCCGCCCTGGCCTGGGAATACGGCCAGGAAGGATTCCCTTACCGTACGGGCGTTTCTTTCCGGGTCCTGGGCCCCGGGAACACCCTTTTGGCTTGGGGCGGCGAACTCGACCCCAAGGTCAAGAAAGCCTATGATATCGCCCAGGAATGCTTCGCGGTCGAGGTCAACCTCGAGGCCTGTTGGGCCGCCGCCCGGAAGGGCGTCACGGTGACGCCGCTTCCCAAGTTCCCGGAGGCGCGTCGGGACCTGGCGCTGGTGGTGCCGGATGAGCGCTCCAACGCCGAGATCGAGTCGCTGATCCGGGAGACCGGGGGCCCGAGCCTGGTGGAAACGGTCCTCTTCGACCTGTATCGCGGGAAGAACCTGCCGGAGGGGCGCCGCAGCTTGGCCTACCGCCTATCGTTCCAGTCGCCCGATCGGACATTGACCGACGCTGAAGTGGCTGAGCAGGTTGAGCGGATCGTGGATACCCTCCAGAAGAGGTACGCCGTTGCCCTCCGATAACCCGTCGAACTCCCCCCAGGCCGCCTGGGAAGGCCTGGAAGACCGCATCCAACGCCTGTTGGACATCGTGGTGAAGCTCCGGTCCTCCAACGGGCAGTTGATGCGGGAAAACCAGAAGTTGAAGCTCCAAACCGGGCAAAAGCCTTCGCTCCCCCAGGATTCCCCCGACGACGACGTTTGGCGCCTGAAGTACATGGAAGCCCTGGAGGACCTGCGGCAGCTTCGGGACAACCTGAAGAAGATGAAGCCGCTGGTCGACGACCTGGAATCCACCCCGAAGTGACCTATCCCCTGGAGAGGCCCCGATGAGCGACAAGAAGTCGGTGACCGTGAACATTTACGGGAACGAATACACCCTCAAGGGCGACGCCGACCCCCACTACATCACGGACCTGTCCAAGTACGTCGACGGCAAGATGAACGAGATCGGCAAGAAGTCCTCGGCCCCCGCGGCCAAGGTGGCCATCCTGGCCGCCATGAACATCGCCGACGAGTACCACCGCGCCGAGAAGGCGCGGGAGGAGGCCCAGAAGCTCCTGGAGGTGGCCGAGCGCAACCTCCTGGAGATGCGCAAGTCCTCCGAGGGCTCCCTCAAGCATTCCCTCGAGCTGAAGGAAACCCTCCAGAAGCACGACCAGGATACAGCCGACACCAAGAAGGCACTCGAGACCGCCCGCCAGGAACTCGCTTCCGTCCGCCAAGAGATCCAGAAGGAACGGGAGGGGTTGAAGCAATCCTCCGAGAAGGAACTCCAGGCCCTGCGGGAAGATCTGAAAAAGGAACGCGAGACCTTGACCCAATCCTCCTCGCGTGAACTGCAATCCCTCCGCGACCAGCTCAACTCCTCCCAGAAGCACTTGGAGGAGTCCCGTAAGGCCGCCGAGTCCGCCAAGGCCGAGGTCGAGGGCGCCCGCCGGGACGCCGCCGAAAAGATCCGCGTGAAGGAACAGGAAGTGGAGGGCGTCCGCCGCGAGGGCCAATCCGCCCTGGAGGCCGCCGCCAAGAAGGCCATGAGCCTCAGCGACGACCTGGAACTGTCCAAGATGGAGATTGAGGAAGCCCAGAAGGCGGCCGAGACCGCTAAACGAAGGGCTGAGGAGCGTATCCAGGCCGCCGAGCAGAACCAGCTGAAGCAGAAGGACGTCCAACTGCAGGTGGAGGCATCCCAGTCTGAAGTCAACAGCCTGAAGGCCCGGGTCCAGGAACTTCAAGGCCGGGTGGACGACGGCAAGACCGCCACGATGAAGAATTCCTATGAGCGGAACCAGCAGGAAATGGAATCGGCCCGCCGCGCCGTCGAGAACCTCCAGGCCGAGATGGACCGGTCCCGCGCCTCCATCAGGTCGCTCCAGGAGGAGCTCAAGCGCGACCAGGTGACCGCCGCCAAGGTGGACGTCCCCCAGCTGTCGTTCCTCCCCCCGCCGGACCAACTGGAGTCGCTGCTCCACAAGATCGATCAGGTCTTGGAAGTGCGTTGAGTATTCGCCATGGCGACCACGAATAAATCCTGATGTTATTTCGCGTTAAATAGTTTTTACGAACCTGTCACTTTTCTGGGTAATTTTCAAAGCACCGATCAACCAATTCCTTAAAAGATAGAGCATCAAGTTTTTCGGCATCCCGGCTGCCGTCTTTTAAAAGCTTCAGCATCTTTGGTTTTAGTTGTTCTTGACTGTTGTTATTTAAAGTCGACATCCTGATTTTAACGATTTCAAACGACATGAGCGTAATTCCCAACCATTTCCTTTTATAGAGCTCAACAAATAAGTCCAATGTTTTGCCCTCCGAATCGTAGACTTGATACTCGTTATTCTTTACGTCAATTAATTCGATGTAGGCTTCAACCGAATCTGAGGATTTAAAAAACATTAAATTCCCATTTTCATCAAGGATGATTGGTGGTTTCATTTGTTGAATATATTCCTTGAACCTATTTTGTGGCGAACCCAATCAGCGTTAAATCGTCAATGCCAGTTTGTTCAACAATTCCAAAGGTCAGATTAAGTTTTTCAGTCCACTCCCTTTTCGGCAAGTAATCCAGTTCAAACAGATACTTGCCTTTCATTATGTGCAGAGGGATCAACCCCAATCCTTCGGGAGTTGCCTGGGTTTTGCCGTCCACCTTCAACTTGAAGGGCCCGGTCGCGTCCACCCCCAGGCTGTAGTCCCCCGTCTTTGGGGCGTCGATCCAACCGGTCCATTGGACCACCACAACGCCTTCTTCCCCCGGCGGCCTCGGGAAGTCGTTCCCGTTGGTGTAATTGACCACCCGGTCCACCCGGTCCAAGAACAACCTGTCCCCTTGGGGCGTCCGGAGGAAGAACCTGGCCCGAAGGCCGAAGTAGTCCTTTTTCAAAGGCTTGAAGTCGCCGCTTGGCACGTCGATCTGATACGCGATCGGTTCGCCTTTGGGGTTGTTGACGCTTTCGACCAGCGCCTTCGGAAATTCCGTCAATAAAACGCCCCGATAGGCCGATTGGGCAGGATCCAAAACGAACCGGACCCTTTGGGCACCAGGAGCAGGCGGGTTAAGGAAATCCGATGGATCGAGGGGCTTGCAGTCCTTGAGGAGGTCATAGGCGAGATACTTGAAGGTGAAGTGATGGAGGAATTGGTTGGACACCCGAAACTCCATGCCGACTGGACATTGGGCGACGTCGTTGCCCAACTTCGTCTCGGCGCCGTCAAATAGGTCCCATAGGCCTGGCTGACCCGCCCATTCATATCGCCATTGGCGCCAATTCATCCAGGCACTGACAAGCAATAATAGGACTAGCCCTCCCTGCGCCAGTTGGCGCAGGCGAACCTTGCGCTCCCGCGCCCACCGCCAAAAGGCCATCCAACCCTCGGATGCCGCCAAGGCGACCCAGGGGGCCATCTCAAAGGTCCGACCAGCATGGGCCGCGTCCTTCGACAGCAATCCGGGAAGGCACCCCACCGATAGGCCGATTAAGCCGCAGGCGGCGATCCGTCTTTTCGGCGCAAAAAGCCATAGGCCCAGCCCCAGGGCGAAGGCGGCTCCCCCGATGGCGTCCATCAGGGGCTTTCCCGGTATGCTTTCCATGGGATTGGCGTCGCCCAGGCGGTTGAACATCAAAAGATAGGATCCGGCGTGGGCCAACAGCGAGCCCGCAGTCTGATGTGTCCAATCCAGGGCCACTTGGCCTTCCCGGTTCACGACGATCCCTTCCCCGACCCACCGGATAGTCATGGGCCCGGCCACCAGGAGAAACCCGATCCCGGCCGCCAAGAACCTCTTTTGGTTCCGCTTCAGGAATCCCCTGTCCCGGTAAGTTTCCCAACCCAACCACAAGGCGAGCCCGATCGGAACGGCCTTCGCGCCTTGGTAGATCCAGGGAGCCATACCGAGGGATATCCCTCCCAACAGGGCGAGGGGCCAACGCTTCCCCTCAGCCGCCAAGACAAAAGCCAAACCAATTCCGACCAGGGAAAGGGCCACGGGGTGGGGGTGCCCCGTGGAACCCAAAATGAGGTGCCACCGCATGAAGGCGAAGAGAAGCATCGCAGCCAATCCTTGGGTGGGGCCCGCCAGGCGACGGAAGACGTAGAAGAAGGCGGCCAAGCCAATCCAATCGGCAAGTAGGAAGAAAAGCAGGAGATTAAAAACATCGGCGCGGAAGAATTTGAACCAACCGGCCAAGAGGCTGAAAAGGATGGGATAGTCCACCAAGGTCGGATTGAAAACCCCATAAGGGTTCCATCCTTCCCGGAGGACCCGCAGGGCTAAAAGGCCGGTCAACCCGAAGTCTCGGAAGAGCCCAGGCGGGAGTTGTTGCTGGAGGGCGCTGAGGTGGACGGCCAGGGAAACGATGAGCAGGAGGATGAATGCGATGAACTCCACCGAGCGGGGTGGGGCCGGTACCGGGGCCGTGCTTTGGCCGTGAAGGAGATAAGCCGAGACGGCAAATAAAAATATGCCGGGGAACAGGGTCCAAACGGTCGATGAGCCCATAAGGACCGCTTGGCCCAAAAGGACACCTGCGAACGCGAGGCCCATGGACCTGCCCGGGGTCAGACGCATTGGCCGATCAGGGATTCATATTCCGAGGCGGCCGAGGGGTCCCGGGCGGCCAGCGAGACCTGACGTCCCATCTCAAAAGCCTGCCTCGCCGATCGGGTCTCCCCCCTCGCGAGGAAGGCGGCGCCCAATTCGCGGTAGACCGCCATGTTCGTGGGGTGCTTCTCGGCGAGCCTCCGGAGGTGGATCAAGGCCTCCTCGGCCTGTTGGGTTTGGAGGAGGATCTTACCGGCATTCAATAAGAGGACGGGGTCATCGGGATCGTCCTGGAGGAGTTCGAGGATCAAGGGCAGTTTGCTGGGATCCATTTCCTACTCCGGAAATACAACGTTTGAACCACGGGGAAAGCGGAGGTCACGGAGCCAATCACATGTTGATAGGATGACTTGGCTAAAATTAATACTCCGTGAACCCCGTGCCCTCCGTGGTCAAATCAGCTTTGATTCGGGGCTTTTCCGTTTCAATCGATGTGGATCGGGTGGACGTCCCAGATTTCCTTGCAGTATTCCGCGATGGTCCGGTCGCTGGAGAAAAATCCCATGTGGGCCACGTTCAGCACCGACATCTTGGCCCATTGGTCCTGGTCGCGGTAAGCCGCGGACACCTTGTCCTGGCAATCCACGTAGGCGTCAAAATCAGCCATCAACATGTATTCATCGTGGTTGTACAGGTCGTCCACCAAGGGGGCGAAGAGACCCGGGTTGTCGGCGGACAGGAAGCCGCTGGAGATCAGGCTCATCACGCCCTTGAGCTCAGGGGAACGCTCGATGTAATCCCTCG
Organism: uncultured bacterium; assembly: GCA_964392085.1. GTDB lineage: Bacteria > Oederibacteriota > Muellerivitia > Muellerivitales > Muellerivitaceae > CAYMOV01. The sequence continues at coordinate 43,075 of CAYMOV010000001.1, read as the reverse complement.
GGTTGTAGCCCTTGTTTCGGAGCGCCCCGACCTCCTCGGTCTTGAGGCCGAAGATGAAGATGTTGTCCTTCCCCACCTCGTCAAGGATCTCGATGTTGGCCCCGTCCAGGGTTCCGATGGTGAGGGCGCCGTTCAGGGCGAACTTCATGTTGCCCGTCCCCGAGGCCTCCTTGCCCGCGGTGGAGATCTGCTCGGACAGGTCGCTGGCCGGCATGATCTTCTCGGCGAGGGACACCCGATAATTGGGGAGGAACAGGACCGTCAGCTTGCCCTTCATGTCCGGGTCGCTGTTGATCAACTCCGACAGGGCGCCGATGAACTTGATGATGAGCTTGGCCTTGAAATAACCCGGGGCGGCCTTGCCGCCGAACATCACCGTCCGGGGGGTGACCTGGACCGTCGGGTCGGCCTTGATGCGGTTGTAGAGGGCCAGGACATGGAGCGCGCAGAGGAGTTGGCGCTTGTACTCGTGGATACGCTTGACCTGTACGTCGAAGAGGGAGTCCGGGTCCACGACCTGGCGCAACTCGTCGCCGATGACCTTGGCCAACCGGACCTTGTTTTCCCGCTTGATCGCCCGCCATTGGGACAGGAAGTCGGGGTCCTCCGAGTACTTGACCAGCTTCGACAACTGGGAAAGGTCGGTGATCCAACCCTCCCCGATCTTGGAGGAGATGAGGGCGGCCAGTCCCGAATTGGCCTTCAGGAGCCAGCGCCGCTGGGTGATTCCGTTGGTCTTGTTGTTGAAACGGTCCGGGAACATGGCGTAGAAATCAGGCAAAACGGAGTTCTTCAACAGGTCGCTATGGAGCGCCGAAACGCCGTTGGTGGAATGGCTCCCCAAAATGGCCAAGTGCGCCATCCGGATATGGGGGTCGTGCCCTTCCTCGAACAGGGACATGCGGCGCATCCGATCGGTGTCCCCGGGGTACTTGGCCGCCACATCCTTCAGGAACTTGGCGTTGATGTCCTGGATGAGGATCAGGTGCCTCGGAAGGAGCTTCTCAAAGAGGCCCCGGGGCCACTTCTCGAGGGCCTCGGGAAGGAGGGTATGGTTGGTGTAGGCCAAGGTGCGTTGGGTCAGGTCCCAGGCCACGTCCCAAGCCAAACCTTCCTCGTCCACCAGGATGCGCATAAGTTCAGCCACGGCGATCGAGGGGTGGGTGTCGTTCAACTGCATGGCCACGGCGTCCGGCAGTTCCCTCAGGTTGCTTCGCTCGCGCTTGAACCGGCGCATGATGTCCTGCAGTGAGGCGGACACGAAAAAGTATTGCTGCTTAAGCCGGAGCTCCCGTCCCTCGGGGCTGTTGTCGTTGGGGTACAGGACCTTGGAGATGCTTTCGGTCTGGGTCTTCTTGGAGGTGGCCGCGAAATAGTTGCCCTTGTTGAAATAGTCCAGCTCGAACTCTTCGGTGGCCTTCGCGCTCCAAAGCCGGAGGTTGTTGACCGTCCGGAGGCCGTACCCTGGGATCGGGGTGTCATAGGCCATCGCCAGGACGTCGTCGTCGCTGATCCATTCCCAGATCTCCCGGCCGTCGGCGTGTTTCCGTTTGGCGCAACGGCCCCCGAACTTCACCCGGAAGGTGTACTCCGGACGGGCCACTTCCCAGGGGTTGGTGCGGCCCAGCCACTCGTCGGGCTCCTCCACCTGGTTCCCCTGAACGATCTTCTGCCGGAAGATGCCGTAGTCGTAACGGATGCCGTAGCCGTAGGCGGGGATCTCGAGGGTGGCCAGGGAATCCATGAAGCAGGCCGCCAGGCGGCCCAAACCGCCGTTGCCCAACCCCGCGTCCGGTTCGATCTCCCGGATCTCCTCAAGGTTCAAGCCCAGTTCGTCCAGGGCCTGGGTGGCGTGGTTCCATTCCCTCAGGTTGATCAGGGTGTTCCCCAGGGTTCGGCCCATGAGGAATTCGAGCGAAAGGTAATAGACCCGCTTGGCCCGCTTCTCGTGGTAGGTCTTTTGCGTGGCCAGCCAATTCTCCACCAGGCGTTCCCAAAGGGCGTAGGCGAGGCTGAGGTAACGGTCGTATTCGGTGGCGGTCTGGGCTTCCTTGACCAGCCGGTACTTCAGGTTGCTGACGAAGGCGTCCCGGATCCGCAGGGGACCCACGGTGGAATCGGCCTTGCCCCGGAGGGCGTCGATCAGCTTAAAGTTCATCTTTGACCTCGTATTCGGCTTCGAGTACCTGTCCGGAATGTTCGGGTATTTGACCTGGGTCCATTCGGTGGGGAGGCGGGATTTCGCGTCGCTTGGGCCCTACCAGGGCCCCGACGACGCCACCCACCAACGCCAAGGCCCCCACCCCAACCGCCAGGACCAGGGCCACTGGGATCAGGGCCAACGCGGCCAGGACCAGGAGAAAGGTCGCCCAACCGGGCAAACGAAAGGTACGTACCATCATGGGCATCTGCCCCATCCCCCGGCCGTACAACGGCCCTTGGAATCCTGATATTTTCACCGAGGCCCGGACCCTTGACAACCCGAATCGGGATGATTTGTCAAGCGCATGACTCCCGACGGTTTTGTCGGTTAGGGAGCGACTTGACACCTTTCGGGCACCGCCCCAGAATATCCATCGGCCCTCTGCGGTGCTCGACCTTGGGGCGGGAAATTTTGAGCCATAACTTTAAACGGGCGGCTTTAATTTCCGGGGAGTGGCTCCTGCGGGAGTCGATGAACCGGCCATGCGGTCGCCCACCTGACATAGTCAGGCCTCAAAAAAGTACCTTTCCAACCGGCACAGGCGGTGGCCAATTTTTTTATGGACCTTTTCGAGAACGCGACCCAAGACAGCCCTAACCGGCCCCTCGCCATCCGGATGTCCCCCCGGACCTTGGACGAGTACGTGGGCCAAGAGCACCTGACCGGTCCCGGAAAACTCCTCAGACGGCTCCTGGAGTCCCGTCGTTTCGTCTCCCTCGTCCTTTACGGCCCCCCCGGAGTCGGCAAGACAGCCTTCGCCCGGCTCGTGGCTCGATTGACCCAGGGGCGCTTCACGCCCCTCAACGCCGTCACCTCGGGGGTCGCCGAGGTCCGCCGGGTCCTGGAGGAGGCCGCCGAGAACCGCCGCCTCTACGGGAAACCCACCGTCCTTTTCCTCGACGAGATCCACCACTTCAACAAGAGCCAACAGGACGCCCTCTTGCCCTCAATGGAACAGGGCATCATCCTCCTGGTCGGGGCCACCACCCAGAACCCGTTCTTCTCGCTCAACAGCGCCCTCCTCTCGCGATCCAGGGTCTGTGAATTGCGGCCCCTGGAGGACAAGCACCTGGAGCTGTTGTTGGACCGTGCACTGGCGGATGGGGAGCGGGGCTTGGGCCAAATGAGGATCACCCTCACGCCCGAGGCCAAGCGCCACCTCGTGAAGTCCTGTTCAGGCGACGGCCGCACGCTGTTGAACGCCCTGGAGGTCGGGGCCCTCACGACGCCCCCCGGCGAGGATGGGACCATCCTGTTCGACCTGTCCGTCGCGGAAGAATCCATCCAACGCCGGTCCATCGCCTATGACGGCACCGGCGACCAGCATTACGACACCATCTCGGCTTTCATCAAGAGCGTCCGGGGTTCCGATCCTGACGCCGCCCTTTTTTGGCTGGCGAAGATGCTCTACGCCGGCGAGGACCCCCGCTTCATCGCCCGCCGCTTGGTGATATTGGCCAGCGAGGACGTGGGCAACGCCGATCCCCAGGCCCTGCCGATCGCCGTGGCCGCCCAACAGGCCTTTGAGTTCTTGGGCCTTCCCGAGGGCCGGATCCCCCTGGCCCAAGCCACGGTGTACCTGGCCTGCGCCCCCAAGAGCAACGCCTCCTACATAGGGTTGGAGAAGGCCACCGAGGACGTCAAAAAAGGCAAAACCGTCGAGGTTCCCCCTCACCTCCAGGACGGCCATTACGCCGGGGCCAAGACCCTCGGGCACGGCCAGGGATACGAATACGCCCACGACCATCCGGATCACTACGTGAAACAAGACTACATGTTGGGGGCCGGGACTTATTACGTCCCGACCACCTTGGGATATGAAGCGAAGATTAAGTCATGGCTCGAACATCTGAAGCAACTGGAACCCACCACTGCCAAGGACCTTCGCCATGACTCCAACCCCTGAACAACGGAAAGTCCAACTCCGCGGTGAAATGATCAACCGCCGGTTGGCCGTCAGCCCCTCCAAAGCCGAGGAAGCCGCCAAGGGACTCTGGCCTTCCCTCCAGAAGTTCCCGAATTTGGCCGCCGTGAAGACCGTCGCGGGCTTCATCGGGGCCCGGGGTGAGATCCCGACCGAACCGCTCCTCCGGTCCCTGCTGGAATCCGGAAGGTCCTTGGTCCTTCCACGTACCCAAAGGGACCCCCAGTCCATGGTTTTCTGTGAGGTCCCAACTCTCGCCGCATTGACGCCTGGAGCTTTCGGGATCCCCGAACCTCCCGCGACGGCCCCCATCGTGTCCGAGAAGGAAATCGACCTGGTGTTGGTCCCGGGGACGGCCTTCGACCCCATGGGGGGCCGGGTGGGGTTCGGCAAGGGGTTCTACGACCAATCCATCCCCCTGTTCCGTCCGGGGGTCCAGCGGATCGGCATCGGCTACGCCTTCCAGGTGGTGGACGAGGTGCCCCAGGTGACCAAGGACCAAAAGGTCCATTGGATCCTCACCGACGAGGGTTTGTGGATGTGCGCTTAAAAGGAGAAGCCCCCTCACTACAAAGAACACGAAGAATGACGGGCACATAATAAAGCCCTAGACTTTTTCACCACCAAGGTCACCAAGTTCATAAAGAACTTCGGTACTGAAACAAAAGTTAAACCCCCAAACTCAAGATCACCAAGTTAGGTTTAATCTCAAATACGCTATGGGGTTGCATGGTTTTTGGCGACCGGAGTAATGGTTCACTTAACCAAATCCACACTTTTTCATCGTGAACCAGGTGTTCGAAAATCACGTTGAAGCCTTGTAAAGACGTTCAATCCCGTCTTAAATAGGCCCGCTTTTACTCCAACCCGGGGAACCCCATGAACATCCTCCTGATCGGCGACATCTGCGGCAAGCCCGGACGCCACGCCGTCCATCAAGTCCTCAAGAAGATCAGGACGGACTATTCCATCGATTTCATCGTGGCCAACGGCGAGAACATGGCAGGAGTCGTGGGGATCCAACCCGACCAGTTCCGCTTCCTGATCGACCAGGGGGTGGACGTCGTCACCACAGGAAACCACATTTGGGCCAAGAAGGAAGTCCACGAGATCATCGGCAAGGACTCCCGCCTGCTCAGGCCCCACAACTACCCTTCCGAGAACCCAGGTTCCGGCGTGGGGGTTTTCGACTGCAAGGGAACCCCGGTGGCCGTCATGAACCTTATGGGACGGGTGGGGATGAACTTCCCCCTGGATTGCCCTTTTAAGGCAGGGGAAAGGGCCCTGGCGGAGATCGGGGGGCGGGCCAAGGTCATCCTGGTGGATATGCACGCGGAGGCCACCAGCGAGAAGCGGGCCATGGGCTGGTACCTGGACGGGCGCGTTTCTTCCGTGACCGGCACCCATACCCACGTCATGACCGCCGACGAGGAGATCCTACCGGGCGGCACGGCCTACTTGACCGACATCGGCATGACGGGCTGCATCGCCTCGGTCATCGGGGTCAAGAAGGAGATCGCCATCAAACGGTTCCTCACCAGCGCCCCGGCGCGTTTCGAAGGGGCCGAGGACCTTCCCTACTGGTTCCAGGGGGTGGTGGTGTCGGTGGAACCCTTGACCGGCAAGGCCACAAAGATTGAACGGATCCGGCAAACAGTTAATTGACCTAACGGCTGAACACCAGAAAATATAATAAAAACGCCAAGCACAATCCCGCCAGATAAACGACAATGAACATCGGGGAATTGCGACTTTCACCATCCATCCCGTCGGATAGATGAGTTAACGGTTGTACAAGTGAATCACCCAATAACTCTTCCGCTTGACGACAATCGTCTGGATGAACGGAAACACAAAATGTATTGAGTGTTCTTCTGCCCGGATTAATTAGTCCGGGTTCCTCAAACTTAACGCAACGTAGCCCCTCGGCGTTTATTCGGCCCAGTATTAAATCAGCCTCGAATTCGACGCCCTTATAAACGGTTATATAACTCTGGAAATCCAATTCGTTTGGACTGGATGCATCCAAGGAAAACCCCGCGCTCTCTTTATAATCGGCTTAATTTATCAATGGCTGAATCCGCTTCGGAATATGGCACCGCCACCTTCACCACGCCGAAATGGCCAGGCGAAACAGCGGTCATGGGAAGGAGGTTTGAGATGTTGTCGTCCCAGAGCTGGGGGTGGAGTCCTTCGGACTCCAGCTTCCCCCTCACCACCGAAGCTTCGAAGGACGACCCCTCGAAGACAATCTCAAAGCCGTCCTGGGGCACGCCTATTCGCTCGGCGTCGCGGCGGGTTTGGGAGCCACGCGATGATGGACCGGCGCCCGATGGTGGACCGGCGCCGTTGAGATGCCCAGGGAGACAAGGCCCTTCTTGGCCGTTTCGGTGGCAGGGTCGATCTTCAGGGCCGCCCGGTAGTAATACTCAGCCTTCTGGAGATGGTCAGGCAGTCGTCCGAAGCGTTGGTATACGACCCCCATCATGGCGTTCGCCTCGGCGTAGTACCAGTAAGGGGTGCTGGGGTCGTTGATGGTCAGGGACTTCTTGAAGTATTTGGCGGCCTTCGCGAATTCTTTTAGGCGGTAGGCGGTGATCCCGACTTCATAGCACTCCCGCATGGTCTTGAAGGTCTCCTCGGTCGGCAAAGGGTTCTTGGAGAACTCGTTCGAGGTCGCGGTGGGGGTCACCGTGGCGGTTGGCACCTCGGGCGGCATGCCCTGGGTTGTGGTGGCCGTCGGAGTCGCGGTAACGGTCGTTGTCGCCGTGGGACTGCCCACAGTTACGGTTGTAGTGGCGGAAGGACTCGGGGCTTGGGTAGGTTTCTTAGTCGGCTGGGGTTCGGGCTCGCCGAATTCCATCGCAATCCCCCACCTGACTTCAACGTATTGCATATTGTAGGGCCTGGGGAGCATCCAATGCTGGTGGACGCCCAAGTCGAAGGAAAATCCAGGCACGACCCCCAGGCGGGTGCCCAACCCGATGGAGGCTCGGGTGGTCCCACGCCAATGGTCGCCCGTCTTGGGAAGGTCGTTCACGCCGAGAGTTGCCAGGAAATAGGGGATGTTGTCGCCCGAGCGGCCAGGCATATGGAGGCGACCCGCCAGGAACATATCGGCCGCCCTCATACTGCCCCGGCCCGGCCGGTAAAAGTGGTCATATTCATAACCAACTCCGAGACCCAGAAAGGGGTTCGCCTGAAATTCCGGCATGGCGAAGATCGCCCATCCGTCGCTGAGGACATCGGCCACCGCCTCAGGCTTCATGGGGGATATGTAGATGCCTTGGAGGGTGAAGGCAATGGGCTTTTTGGGGAGGGCGGAGACCGTCTTAGGGAATGAAACCGCCCCCAAGACCAGCAGGCATCCCAGCAACACTCGCATGGATTTCTTCATCAATCCCTCCCGTCTTGGACTTCCTTCAAATGCAACTTCGCCGATTGGGTGGTCGGGTCGATCTTCAACGCGGCCTGGTAATAATCACGCGCCAAGGCGGTATGGCCCGGCACCATAAAATAGAATTGGTAGATCACGCCAAGCATGGCGTTCGATTCGGCGTAATAGTATTTGGGTGTGTAGGGGTCGTGGTAATCCAAGGATTGCTTCAGGAAACGGATCGACTTCTCGTAATCCTTGGATCGGTAAGCCTTCATCCCGGCCGCGTAGAGGTCCTTCATCTTCAGCTGTCCCTTCACGACATCGGGGGTGGGGACCAAGACAGGGGTCGGTGAAGGGGACGTAACAGGTGTGGCGAAATCCGACGCGATGGGGGTCCCGGTCGGGGTGGGCGTCACCGTCAGATTGGGAACTGATGAAACCGTGGGCTCCTCGGTCGCCTGATCGGCGGTGGGGTCGGGAACCGCGGTCTGGGTTGGGGCGACCGTCGCCTTTTCAGTCGCTGGATGGGTCGGGGTCTTGGAGACGGTAGAGGCGTTGGGGATCGTCGATTTTGGGGTAGGCAATACGTTGATTTCCATGAAATCCGCGCCCCACCCGGGAACGGACAACAGGAAAAACCCCGCTAGGAGAGTCCCGGAAATCGTAGGTAAGAGGGGTCGTCCCATGCACCATCCTGGAAATCGAATCGCCCCAAGGGTGGGGTTACGACGCTGTTAAGATTATAACAGACCCTTAGGCCTTCGACTCCAACAGGCTTTCCGTGAAGGCCTTCAGGATCCGCTTCAGGTGTTCCTTCTTCAGCGCCGTGTTCAGGAACCAGGCCTCAAATTGGGACGGTGGGAGGTACACGCCCCGTTTGGCCATGGCCCAGAAGAACCGGGAGAAGCGGTCGCGGTCGCTCTTCTTGGCGTCCTTGTAGTTCCGGACGGGCCCCTTTTGGAAGAAAAGCGTCGCCATGCTCCCCACCCTTTGGAGGACTGCATCGGTTTGGGTGGCGGTCAGGGCCCTGCGTATCCCCACCTCCAGGAAAGCGCCTGTTTCTTCGAGTCCTTGATGGGCGTTCGTCCGGCGGAGGATCTTCAAGGTCGCCAAACCAGCCGCCATGGCCACGGGGTTGCCCGATAGGGTGCCAGCCTGGTAGACCGGTCCCTCGGGGGAAACCAGCGACATCAGGTCCAACCGGCCCCCATAGGCCGCGGCCGGGAACCCGCCGCCGATCACCTTGCCCAGCGTGGTGAGGTCGGCCGGGACCTGATAAAGCTCTTGGGCGCCGCCCATCGCCACCCGGAATCCGCACATGACCTCGTCGAAAATCAGGAGCGCGCCGTTCTGCTTCGTGATGTCCCGGAGGCCTTCCAGGAACCCCGGAACCGGCGGGACGACCCCCATGTTCCCCGCCACGGGTTCCACGATGACCGCCGCGATATCCTTGAATTGAGCGAAGGCCAAACGGACGGCTTCCAAATCATTGTAAGGAACGCTGAGGGTCAGGGAGGCGATCTCCTCAGGTACCCCCGGGGAGTCCGGCAGTCCGAGGGTGGCTGGACCGCTGCCCGCGGCCACCAAGAGGCTGTCGCCGTGGCCGTGGTAACAGCCGTCGAACTTCAGGATCCGCTTGCGTTTCGTGGCGGCGCGGGCCAGGCGGATGGCGCTGAAGGTCGCCTCGGTCCCGGAGGATACGAATCGGACCTTCTCCATGGTGGGATAAGCCTTTTTCACCTCCACGGCCAAATCCACCTCCAGCGGGTTGGGTGCCCCGAAGGTGAATCCCTTGCGGAGGGTCCGGCGGACTTTGTTCGCCACCTCGGTCTGGACGTGGCCCAGGATCAACGGACCCCAGGACCCGACGAGGTCGAGGTACCGGTTTCCGTCCACGTCGATCAGGTAGGGCCCCTTCCCCCTCGAGAAGACGATGGGGTTGCCGCCCACGCCCCGGAAGGCCCGGACCGGGCTATTGACCCCACCCACCAGGTGCTTCTTGGCCTCGGCGAAAAGCCGTTCGGATTGCTTCAGCGAGAAGGGTTTCGGTCCGCGTGCCATTTTGTCCCCGATTAATGCTTTAGGTTGATTCGTTGTTTTGGCCAACCGCTATACGCCAACCGCCATCCGTGTTTTTACTTGAACCACTTCGCCGCTTGGACCGCCCAATAGGTCAGGATCCGGTCGGCGCCCGCCCGCTTGATGGCGGTCAGGGCTTCCGCCTGGGCCCGGTCTCCGTCGAGCCATCCCTTTTGGCGGGCGGCCTCGATCATGGCGTACTCGCCCGAGACGTGGTAGGCCCAGACCGGCACCTTGAACCGCTCCTTGGCCCGGGTGATCACGTCGAGTGCCGTCAAGGCGGGCTTCACCATCACCAGGTCCGCGCCTTCGGCGAGGTCCTGCTCGATCTCCCTGATCGCTTCCCTCGGGTTGGCCGCGTCCATCTGGTAGCTCTTGCGGTCCCCAAAGGCCGGAGTGGAGTCGACGGCCTCCCGGAACGGGCCATAAAACGCCGAGGCGAACTTCGCGGAATAAGCCAGGATCGGCAGGTCCTGGAAACCGTGGGTATCCAACGCCCTGCGGATCGCCCCCACCCGCCCGTCCATCATGTCCGATGGGGCCACCAGATCGACCCCCGCTTCCGCGTGGGACAGGGCGATCTTCTCGAGGAGCGCGAGGGTGGGGTCGTTCTGGACCTCCTGGCCCTTCAGGATGCCGCAATGGCCGTGGCTGGTGTATTCGCAGGCGCAGACGTCGGTGAGGACCACCAATTCGGGGATTTCCTTCTTGAGGCGGCGCACCGCCTGTTGGACCACGCCGTTTTTGGCATAACCCGACTTGGCCAGGGGATCCTTATGCTTGGGGATACCGAAGAGGATGACGCCGGGGACACCAGCCCGCTTTGCGATTTCGGCCTCCCGCACGAGGCTGGCCATGGAATGGCGTCGCACCCCCGGCATGGACCCAATGGCGACGGGGGCGGTCCGTCCTTCCTCGATGAAGAGGGGCAGGATGAAATCCGAGGGGTGGAGTCGGGTCTCTCGGACCAAGTCGCGCAATTGAGGGGTTCGGCGAAGTCGCCTCAGTCGGGTCACAGGAAATGCCATGGAATCCCTCTTTCGTTCGGCCATTCACCCGGACTCAAGTCCAAGTTTCGTGAGGACATTATAAAACCAACCCCGTCAATCCCAACGACGGGTTTCAATCGGGACCTATTAATTACGATTTTTTCCGCTTTTGGGCCCAGGCCACCAGGGAATCCACCAGGGCCGGGAAGGTGTATTTCTTGGGTTCCACCGCCACCCGGCCCCCTTGGGCCCGAACTGCCTTGGAGGTCACGGGTCCGATCGAGGCCACGACCAGGTCCGACAACCATTTCTTACGTTGCGCGGGGTTGAAGAAGCCGTAGAAGTTCTTCACCGCCAAGGAGGAACCGAACAGGACCGCGTCGGCCCCGCCCTCTTGGGCAAAGAGGCGACGGGCCGCCTGCCGGGAATCCTTTGGGATCCCGGTGGAATAAAGATCCCAGAGTTCCACTTTCGCGCCCATTTTTTTCAGCGCTTGGGGTAGGACGTCACGGGCTTCCTGGGCGCGGGCCAAGAGCACCTTTTTGCCTCGAAGGTCGGTCCGGGAGAAAGAGCGGACCAAGCCCTCCTGACTGAAGTTCTTGGGGACCAAGTCGGCCCGGATCCCAAAAACGCCCAGGACCCCCGCGGTGGCTTCCCCCACACAGGCGAAACGGGTGTTCGCAAGTCGGCGCGCGTCCAGGCCGGATTCCGTCATTCGCAATTTGAACCAAGTCGCGCCCCGGGCGCTGGACAGTACCACCCAATCGTAGGAGGCCGGGTCCTTCAGGAAGGTTTCCCCCCCGAGTCGGCTGTACTGAAGCTCGATCGCGGGCAGTCCGATCACTTCGGCTCCGGCGTCCTCCAGCAAGGGGGTGACATCATGCTCGGGCTGTTCCCGTGTCACCAGGATTCGGAGGCCCGTGAGGGGCTTCTTTTCCCACCAACGGAGTGTCTTCCTCAGATCCACCACATCCCCCACCACCAAGACGGCCGGGGGCTGGACCCCTTCCCGCCGGACGATCACCGCAAGGGTCGCGAGGGTGCCTGAGTAGACGCGCTGCCGGGCGGTCGTTCCCTTTTCAATGAGTGCCGCTGGGGTGGCGGGGGCCATGCCTGCTCGGATCAGGCGGGCGCAGACCAGCTCCAGGGTTTTCAGTCCCATCAGGAACACCAGGGTTCCTTGGGTCTTGGCGAGGTGGCTCCAGTCGATGCGGGACCCGGGTTTCAACGGGTCCTCATGGCCGGTCACTACGGTGAAGGAGGAGTTGTGGCCGCGATGGGTTACGGGTATTCCGGCGTAGGCCGGCACCGCGATGGCTGAGGTGACGCCCGGCACCACTTCGTAGGGGATCTTGGCCTTAAGCAAAGCCTCAGCCTCCTCCCCGCCGCGCCCAAACACGAAAGGGTCCCCGCCCTTGAGCCGCACGACCGTCAAGCCCTTCCGGGCCTCCCGTACCAGCGCCTGCTCGATCCTTCTTTGGCCCGTCGGGCCGGTCCATTGGGCCCGGGAAACCAGCCGCGCGCCCGGCCGCGCCAACCGGAGGAGGGGTTTGCCGACCAGGGCGTCGTAGACCACCACGTCGGCCCGTGCCAGGACCTGTTCACCTCGGCGGGTCAACAAACCAGGATCCCCGGGACCCGCGCCCACCAGGTAGACACGACCCGGCTTCACGACCGGTCCTTCCGGACGGTCCGCAGGATGTCATCGGCTCCGTGGGAAAGGCACCAGTCGGCCAAATCCTCGCCCATTCGGACCGCTTGGGACAGTTCGCCCTCGACGGACCGCCTTACCGCCTCACTGCCGTCCATGGAGGCCACCACGCCCCAGAGGGTCATTCGGTCGCCCTCGCGTTTCGCGTAGGCCCCCACCGGGACCGAACAACCGCCCCGGAGAGCCCGGAGGAAGGAGCGTTCGGCCTCTACACAGGCGCGGGTGTCCGGGTCGTTGAGGGCCGAGAGGATTTTCAGGGTCTCCGGATCGCGGGATCGGGCGGTCAACCCGAGGGCGCCTTGCGCCGGCGAGGGGAGGAACTCCGGGGGATCGAGGTAGCCGGTCGCCTCGGAGCCCCGGCCCAATCGTTTGAGGCCCGCCGTGGCCACCAGGATGGCGTCGTAATGGCCCTCCCGGAGCTTGCGGAGGCGGGTATCGAGGTTTCCCCGGAGAGGCGCCACGGTGACGTCGGGCCGGGAATTGCGGAGGAGCGCCGTGCGGCGTGGCGAACTGGTCCCGATGCGGGAGCCGTTGGGTAGGTCCCGGAAGGAACCGCCGTTGGCAGCCACCACGGCGTCGCGAACATCCTCGCGGACCAGGACGGCCGCCAAGGCGATCCCCGGCGTCAAGGTCGTGGGGACGTCCTTGAGGCTGTGGATGCAGGCCTCGATCTTCCCCGACAACAAGGCTTCGTCGAGTTCCTTCGTGAACAGGCCTTGGACGTCCTGGGGCCCGGGGGGTGCCTCGGGAGCGTCAATGGAGAACCGGTCGCCGGAGGTCTTGTAGATCTCGAGGACCGCGCCCCGGTCGGGGACCAACGCCGCCACTTGGGCGCGTACCACCTCAGCCTGGGCCAGGGCCAGGGCGCTGCCGCGGGTGCCGATGCGGATCGGACCGCTCATGACGCGGACCCCGGCGGGGGGTTCAGGCCGAATAGCTCCCTGAGCACCTTGGCGTAAAGAAAACGGTCCGACTCGTCCTCCAGGCCTTTCAACCGCACCGTAGGCTCGTGGAGCATTTTGGCGGCCATGGATCGGGTCAGGCGTTCCAACCTTTCCAGGTCCTTGGGGGCCAGGTCCGGGTTTTTCTTCAGGAATTCCTCCCATTCATGGGATCGGAGGGACTCGATCCTTTCCCGCAGCCCCGTGATGGTGGGCACCAGGGCCAGGTTATTCAGCCAGGCCAGGAGTTCCCGCATCTCCTGGTCCAGGACGGTCTCGGCCTGGGAAAGCGCCTTGGACCGGGCGTCCCGGTTGGCCTGGGCCACCTGGGACAGGTCGTCGATGTTGAAGAGGTAAACCGAGTCCACCCGACCGGCCTCGGGCTCGATGTTTCGCGGGACTCCGATGTCGATGAGGAACAGGGGCTTTCCCCGCCGCTTGGCCATGGCGGATCGGACCACCTCGGACGTGAGGGTGGGTTGATCCCCGCCCACGGAAGAAATGACGATATCAGCCTCATGGAGCCGCTCCAGGCCCTCCGCGAGGCTCATGGCTTGGCCTCCCAGGTTCTGGGCCAGGAGGCGGGCCTTCTCGACCGTCCGGTTGGCGACCCAAAACTTCCCCACACCAGCCGCCACCAGGTGCTTGGCGGTGTTCTCGCTCATTTCCCCGGCGCCCAAAACCAGCGCCCGGTGCTCATCCAAGCGGGTGAAGATCTTGAGAGCCAGGTCCACGGCCACCGAGGAGATGGAAACCGGGAGCCGGGCGATGTCGGTCTGGCTGCGGACCCGTTTGGCGGCCGAGAAGGCCCTTTGGAAAACTCCGTTGAGGAACGGCCCGGCGGTCCCGGCTTCCACCGCGGACCGGTAGGCTTCCTTCACCTGCCCGAGGATCTGGGCCTCGCCCACCACCATCGAGTCGAGGGAACCGGCGACACGGAACAGGTGCCGGAATGCGTCCACCCCGTCGTGCCGGTAAAAATACTTGGCCGCGTCGGAATCCTTGAGTTTGTGCTTGGCGTTCAGGGCGGTCCGCACCCGGGTGATGGCTTCCTCAGCCCGGTCCGTTCGAAGGTAAAACTCCACCCGGTTGCAGGTGGAAAGGAAGACGGCCTCGGCGGCGTCCGGTTTCAGCGACTCGACGACCAAACGCGCCTCTTCGGGCGGAAGCGCGTATTTCTCGCGCACCTCCACCGGGGTGGTGGAATGGTTCAGGCCGAAAACAATGAACCGGTCCTTCATGAACCCAATCCGAAGGTGTGGTGGGTCGTCATGAGGAGTTTGACCCCGAAGAAGGTGAACAAGGACAGGAGGTATCCCGCCACGGCCAAAGCCAAAGCCTTCTTGCCGCGCATGCGGAGGCCCCAGCGAAGGGCGAAGTACAGGGCGTAAAGCCCCCAGACACACCAGGCGCTGATGATTTTCGGGTCGTAGGCCGGCAGTTTGGATTCGGTCTTGACCGCGTTGAGGATCCCCAGGGCGATGCCGAAGGTCCAGAAGACGAATCCCCAGGCCGTGAACCGGACCGTCAATCCGTCCATGGTCTCAAGCGAAGGAAGATGGAAGGTCCAAGCCTGGATCTTGTGCTCCTTCAGCCGGCCTTCCTGGATGTAGAAGGCCAAACCCGTGAAGAACCCCAGGGTGAAGTAGGAATAACCCAACAGGTTGCAAAGGATATGGACGGCCAGGAGGGTGGTTTTAAATTGGGGCTGGATCTCCGGCCCGGGGGTGGGACCCGCCGCGAGGGAGGCCAGGGTGAAAAGAACGATCAGGGGAAGGAACAGGGAGGAGAGCACCGGGATGCGCACCCGCATCCGAGTCAAGGCCAACCCGATGGAAAGGCACAGGCCCAAAACCGCGAGGACCTCGGAAAAGGCCGTGAGGGGAATGAAACCGGTCTGGACCCAGCGGATCCCCAGGAAGACGATATGTGCCGTGATGCCCATGGCCAAGAACCGTCCGGCCGCCACGTCCTGGGCCAGGTTCCAATTACGGAAATAACCCATCGCGGACCAGGTCGCCCCCAGGTAAAAACCCGCGGTTAAAACAAGGATCCAGCCGGACCAAGCCATGGGGCGCTCCCTGGGTATTTAGTCTTTGGTCCGCCGTTGGGGACGGGACCATTCTATCCGAAGACGGCGCGCCAACGAAGGCGAACGCCCTAAGGTTGAAAAGGCCGCCATCACGCCCCGTCTCGTCGCCACGGCCGGGAGGATGAAATCCGAATCCCTCGCGTCGGCCCGGTTGGCCCAGAGGCCCAAACGACGGGACCGTCGGACGACCGCCGCGTTGACCCGGGGATCATTCGTGCAGGCGAATACCAACCGCACTCCCTTCAGGTCGGAGGGCCGAAAGGGCCTGCGGTGAACCGTCAATCGTGCGGAGGTTTTTGGGGGACTGGAACCGAGGACCGGGGCGACCAGGCGGACCCAAGCCCCTGCGGCCAGGAGCTTCCCCGCGCGACGGAGCCCAACCTTCCCCCCCCCGACCACCAGGCAGCGCTTCCCACGCAGGTCGAGGAAAACCGGGAAAAGGGGGCCCCCCATCGGGCGGTTTAGTTGAGGGCCGGGAAGGTGGAGGCCGCGGCTTCCGCCAAACGCATGAAGGCGCCCGGGAAGGCGCCCAGCACCACGGTCATCACGATGGAGAAGAGCAGGATCGCCTTTTCCATGGGGTGGACTGGGATTTCGGAGGCGTCCTTCGGCTCGGTGATGTAGGCCTTCCGGATCACCTGCAGGTAGTAATAAAGCGAGACGACCGAGAAGAGGATGCCAAAGAAGACCAGGATGACATAACCCCTCTGGACCGCCGCGGAGAAGAGGTACCACTTCCCCGTGAACCCAGCCAAGGGCGGGACGCCCGCGAGGGACAACAGGCAGACCAGGAAGGTCGCGGCGATCAGGGGTTGCCGGCGGGACAACCCGGCGTAATCCTCGATGAGGTCATTGCCGGTCTTATGGGAAACCAGCTGGATCGAGTAGAAAATCCCAAAGTTGGTGAAAGCGTAAAGGAAGAGGTAATAAAGCACCGCGGTGATCCCCAGCTTATCCGCCGCCAAGATCCCCAGGATGATGTAACCGGCCTGCCCCACGGATGAGAAGGCCATCATGCGCTTGATGTTGGTCTGGGGGATCGCGGCGAGGTTCCCGACCGCCATGGTGAGGACGGCCAACACCCCGAAGAGGCCCATCCAAACCTCCTCCAACCCCGGCACTGTCAGTCCCAAGACGAATAGCTGGATGAAGGCCATGAATCCCGCCGTCTTGGAGGCCACCGACAGGTAAGCCGTGACGGGGGTCGGCGCCCCCTCATAGACATCAGGGGCCCACATGTGGAAAGGAACCAGGGCGATCTTGAAAGCCAATCCGGCCACCACCAGGATCACGGCGAAAACCCCCAAGGGCCCCGGGGGCATCAACCGGAGGCGGCTGGCCATTTCCTCGATCATGGTGGTCCCAGTCAAGCCATAAAGGTAGCTGAAGCCGAAGAGGAGCAGGGCGGTCGAAAAGGCCCCCAACAACAGGTACTTCATCCCGGCCTCATTGCTGGCGGCGTCCTTCTTGGCGAAACTCGCCAAGAGATAGCTCGAGATGGTCAGAGTCTCCAGGGAAATGTAAAGCGTGATGATCTCACGGGACGATGCAAGGGCGGTGGCGCCGGCCGACGCGATGAGCAGTATCCCGATGAACTCGGCCGCGTATCGCTCGCCGGCTTTCTTCAAGTACCGGACCAACATGGCCAAAGTATAGAGCGTCGCGATGAGAATAATTCCCTTCCCAAACAGGGCCAGGGAGTCGGTCACGAGAAAACCCGCGAACGCCGTGCCCGTCGACCAGGGACAACGGTCGTACACCAGGAGGGTGGCGGCCCCCGTCCCCAGGAAGGCGAGAATGTAGAGGATATCCTTCTTGGACCCTTCCTTCAGAAAAAGGTCCCAGCCCAGGACCAGGAGGGAGGTCCCCAGGAGGATCAGTTCGACGGAAAAGGCGGCGGTTGCGATCACTTAAAGCCTCCCACGTGGTCGATCAAGGGTCCCACCGCGGTATTGACGAGGTCCACGAAGGGTTTAGGGTACAAGCCCACCATCAGGATGACCCCCATCAACAGGGCCATCGGGAAATACTCGATGAACCGGGCTTGTGGGAGACCCTTGTAGTGGGGGTCCTTCACGGGGCCGTAAAACACGTTTTGTAGCACCCGAAGGACATAAATGGCCGTCACCCCCACCGCCAGGATGGCCATGGGGAACAGGATCTTGAAGTACCCGAAGTTATGCTGATATCCCGACTGGTAGGCCCCGACTAGAATCATGAATTCCGCCACGAACCCGGACATCCCCGGCAAGCCCACCGAAGCCATGCCCGTCGCGATGTAAAGGGATCCCACCAGGGGGAAAACCGCCAACAGGCCCCCCAGCTTCGGGATGTCCCGGGTATGGGTTCGGCCGTAGATGAAACCGATCATGCAGAAGAACAGGGCCGTCATGATGCCGTGGGAGAACATCTGCATCACGGCGCCGTTGATGCCGATCTTATCCATCGTGCAGATGCCGAAAAGAACGTACCCGCAGTGGGACACCGAGGAATAGGCCGTGACGAACTTGAGGTCCGTCTGTTTCAGGGCGGCGATCGAGCCATAAAGGATGTTCACGATGGTCAGGAGTGCGAACAGCGGCAGCCAATATCGCGCCCCGTCGGGCATGCAGGGGAGGGCGACCCGGATGATCCCGAAACCGCCTAGTTTCATCAAGACCCCGGCATGGAGCATGGAGACCGAGGTCGGCGCCGACGAGTGGCCGTCCGGGGACCAGGTATGGAGTGGCCAAAGGGCCCCGATCACGCCGAACCCGACGAAAAGGAAGGGAAACCAGAATTTCTGGAACCCAAAGCTGAAGGCCGTCCTCACCGGGTCCATGAGGACCCGCAGGTCAAAGGTATGGACCGCGGAGCCGAAATACATGGCGATGAAGGCCACCAACATGAAGGCCGAGCCCGCCAGGAGGTACAGCGTCAGCTTCATGGCCGCGTATTCCTTCGGGCCCGAGCCCCAGATGCCGATGAGGAGGTACATGGGAAGGACGGCAAGTTCGTAGAACATGAAGAAGAAGAAGAGGTCCAGGCTCACGAAAACCCCGAAAACCCCGCCCACCAGGAGGTTGAAGAGGACGAAAAACTCCTTTCCGCGGGGCTCCATATTCCAGGACGTCACGGTTCCCGTGAAATAGATCACGGAGGTCAAGATCACCATCAGGACGCTGATCCCGTCCACCGCCACGATGTAGTTGATCCCGAGGTTGGAGAGCCAAGGCACCTGTTCGGTGAATTGAAAACCCGCGGGGGCCTGCCCGTAGAAGCCGAAAAGGCGGATCGACATCCCGACGGTCAAGGCGCTCACCGCGAGGCCCAGCCACCGGTAGCTCTTTCCCGGCGCCACGATCATGAGGAACGAGACCAGCATGGGCAGGACCACGAAAAACGACAACAGGGGTACGGCCAGTTGTCCCGCCTCGGGGCGGGGCAAAAGGAAATAACCGAGCAACCCCGGGATCAGGGATCCCGCCAACAGGGTCGCGCGGCTTTCATCGGGAAGGCTTATGGCTTGGGAGGTCATGGGTTCCTCAGAATCCGAAGCTGAGTACGAAGTAAAGGACGGCCACCATCGCGAAAACCACTAAGGCGTACTGCTGGACCTGGCCGGTTTGGGTCTTGCGGACCATCGACCCCACCCGGCGGGTCACCCAACCGGCCCCATCCACCATCCCGCCGTCCACCACCCGCTTATCGAACCAAGCGAACGCCGTGGCCAGCTTGAACAGCACGTTCTCCACCAGCCAGGCCCAAATCTCGTCGATGTAGTACTTGTTCTTCAGGAGGGTGTAAAGGCCCTTGTGCTTTTCCGCCCAGGCGGCCGGCGACAGGAGGTGCTTCCAATAAAAAGCCCCCGCCAGGATGATCCCGGCGACCGCCGCCAAGGTGGAGACGCCAGCCAACCCGAAGTGGAACACCCCGATCTCGGGTTCCGACCCGAAATAAAGGAACCGTGAGTAGGCGTTGATCCCGGGCGCGTTGACTAACCCGGCCACCACCGAGAAAAAACCGAGGATCGAGAGGGGCAAAACCATGTTGAGCGGCGACTCATGGGGTTCCCCATGGGAGTCGCCTCCAGTGGACCCGTGGGCCGCCTTTTTCCGGGGGCCCATGAAGACCACGAAGAAAAGCCGAAACATGTAGAAGGCCGTGAGGAAAGCCGTGAAAACCGCCGCCGTCAAGAGCAGCCCGTGTCCCGGGATCCGACTTTGCTCCACGGCCACGAAGATCTCGTCCTTGGACCAGAACCCCGCGAAGGGCGCGATCCCGGAGATGGCCAGGCAAGCGATGAGGAACGTCCAGCCCGTGGCCTTCATCTTCGGCCAAAGGCCCCCCATTTCCCAGATATCGTTGGTATGGACCGAGTGGATCACGCTTCCCGCCCCGAGGAAGAGTAGGGCCTTGAAAAAGGCGTGGGTCGTCAAGTGGAACATCCCGGCGGTGTAACCACCCACCCCGAGGGCCAAAACCATATAGCCGAGTTGGGACAGGGTGGAAAAGGCCAGGACCCGCTTGATGTCGTCCTGCGCGAGGGCGATCGTGGCGGCGAAGAGCGCCGTGAAGGCCCCCGTGTAGGCTACCACGGTCATGGAAAGGGGGTCCGCCGTGAACAACGTGAATGTCCGGGCGATCAGATAGACCCCCGCCGTCACCATGGTGGCCGCGTGGATCAGGGCCGAGACCGGCGTGGGCCCCTCCATGGCGTCCGGCAGCCAGATGTGGAACGGGAATTGCCCGCTCTTCCCCATGGCTCCCGAGAAAAGCAGGAGGGCTAGGCCCGCCACGAACCCCGAGCTCAGTGAGCCGTTCGCGAGGCCTTGCTTGACCACGCCGTCGACAAGGGAGAAGTCGAAGGTTTGGAAGGTCATCCCGATGGTGATGACCCCGATCAAGAACAAGAGGTCGGCAAAACGATTGACGATGAAGGCTTTTTTACAGGCGTTGGCCGCGGAGTCCTTGAAGTACCAGAAGCCGATCAGCAGGTAAGACGAAAGGCCCACCAGTTCCCAAGCCATGAAAATCTGGACATAGTTGGGGGAGACCACCAAGGTCAACATGGAGGCCGAGAAGAGCGAGAGGTACGCGAAAAACGTCGAGAACCGTTCGTCGTCGCGCATATAGCCCAACGAATAGACCTGGACCAGCAGGGAGATGAAGGTCACCACACAAAGCATGTTGACGCTTAAGGGGTCGATCAAGGCCCCTACGGTGATGAGGAACGGCTTGATTTCCACCCAGGGGATCCCCCCGCCCGGCACCACGAGTTTCCGGTTTTCCGGGGCCATCTGGAAAAGCTCGAAAAGCACCCCCAGGGACATGGCGAAACAGACTGCCATCGTCAGGATGGAGATGACCGCCGAGAGCGCCTTGGAACGCCTCGTCAGTAAAAGGATGACCGCGAAGGACAACGCGGGCAAAACCGGGATCCACCAAGCCCACTCAATCATTCGAATCCTCCAGGAGTAACGGGTCCACGGTCAGTTCTTCAGGTGATCGACTTCGTCCACGTTGGCGCTCTTAAACCGGCGGTGGATGGCGATGATGATGGACAGCGCGACGGCCGCCTCGGCCGCAGCCACGGCGATGACAAAGACCACGAAAACAGTCCCCGCCATGCCGCCGCCCCACTCCCGGGCGAACGCCAGGAAATTGATGTTGACGGCGTTCAGCATCAACTCAATGCCCATCAGAACCGCGATCGCGTTCTTGCGGGCGAGGACGCCGAAAAGGCCGATCCCAAACAGAAGGGCGGCCAAAACCAGGAAGTGTTCCATCGGAATGCCCGAGTCCATCAGTCGTTCTCCTTTCGGGCCACCACGATGGCGCCCACCAAGGCCGAAAGGAGGAGGAAGGAAAGCAGTTCAAAGGCGAAGACGAACCCCTGGTCGGGCCTCAAGAGTGCCAACCCCAGGGAACCGACATCACCGCCCCAACCGGCGCCTTGGCCCCTCCCCAAGGAAGTCATCCTCGGGACGCCGTGTCCGAAGGCCTTGACCATGGCCAGGACCATCCCCGCGGATACCACGAAGGCCATCCCTACCTGCTTGTTCATCGTCTTCACCCGTGCGTCCATCACCTGTCGGGTCAGCATGATCCCGAAGATCAGGAGGACCGTGACGGCCCCCACGTAAATGAGGATCTGGACGGCGGCCAGGAACTCCTGCCCCAGGTAAAGGAACACGCCGGCGGTCCCGAAAAGGGACAGCACCAGGTAAAGCGAGCAATGGTAAAGGTTGCGCTGGGTGACCGCCATCAGGGCGGACAAAACGACGATCGCTGACAGGACGTAAAAGATCGCGTTGGACATCAGGCGGACGCTCCCTGGGCCGGCGGTACCGAAGACGCTCCTAAAGGGGCCGACGGAACCGCCACGACCGGTTTTTCTTCCTTCGGGGGGGACAGGTGCGACGGCCGGACCCATTTCATGGCCTGTTCGTCCTGCAAGAGGCTCCCGCGGTGGTAAACCGAATTCTCGTATTCCTCCGACACGAACGTCAGGGCGTCGAACCCGCAGGCTTCGACGCAATACCCGCAGAAGATGCAGGTCGAGAAGTCCAATTGGAACGTCGTGACGCGGCGCTTGCCGTCGGCGCCCCGCACACCCTCGAGTTTGATGCAGCTGTTGGGACAGGCCTTGGCGCACATCATGCAGGCCACGCAGTTGAACTGGTCCTTCTCGCCGTCGTAAATCAACTTGATCATGCTTCGGCTGCGCTCCGGCAGGGGGAGGCGCTCATCCGGGTATTGGTAGGTGTTGGTTTTCAGGAAAAAGTACTTGATCGTGACCGAAAGGCCAAGGACCAGGTTCCAGAACCCCTTCAGGATGTCCATCACGTACTTGGCTAAAACACCCAGCATGTTCTCCCCCTCTCCAAACCGGCTGATTTCAGGCGCCCAACACCAAAAGGCCGGTCAATAGGATGTTTAAAACCGCGATGGGGATCAGGACTTTCCAGCCGAAGTCCATCAGTTGGTCGACCCGCAATCGGGGAAACGTCCAGCGAAACGCCATGATGAAGTAGATGATCACTAGCAACTTCAGGAGGAACCAGAGGTAGCCCGGCAGGAAGGGTAGGTGCATCATCCCAAACAGCGCGTCCACCCCCGGGGGCGCAAGCCAACCTCCCAAAAAGAGTGACACCGCCACGCAGGACGACACCACCACGGCGATGTACTCCCCGAGGAAGAACATGGCCCACTTGACGCCCGAATATTCCGTGTGAAACCCGGCCACCAACTCCGATTCGGCCTCGGGAATATCAAAGGGGGCCCGGTTGGCCTCAGCGGTCGCGGAGGTCAGGAAAACCATGAAGGCGACGGCCATGGGGACCGCGTAGCGGAGGCTCGTGAACCACCAGCCGTTGACCGCCTGGTATTCCACCGCGTGGTGGAGGCTGAGGGTCCCCGTCACCATGATGACCGGGATGACCGACAGCACCAGGGGGACTTCATAGCTGACGATCTGGGCCGCGGAACGGAACCCCCCCAAAAGCGAGAACTTGTTGTTGGAACTCCAACCCGCCATCAAGATCCCGATCACGCTGAAGCCGGTGATGGCCACCACGTAAAGGATACCCACGTTGAGGTCCTCGACCACGAAACCCCTGTCGAAGGGAATGACCACGAGACCCATGAAAGCCGCCACAAAACCGATGATGGGGGCCAAAAAATAGGGGATCTTGTCCCGATGTGCTGGGCGGACATCCTCCTTGATCGTCAACTTAATGGCGTCCGCAACGGTTTGGAGCAGGCCGAAAGGTCCGACCCGTTTGGGTCCGATGCGGCTTTGCATGTGGGCGGAGACCTTCCGCTCCATCCAGACCAGGAAAGTGGTCAATCCCGCCGCCACGTTGAAGACCACGGCCGCGGAGAGGGCCGCGTAAACCACGGTTTGCAGGGTCGGGGAAAGCCCCAACGCCTGGAAAACGGGTTGAAGGAGTGCCTTGACCGTCATGAGGATGTCAGCGCCGCTCACGTGTTAGCTCCTGATCCACCGGATGAAATCCAAACCCACTTGAAACGCCCCCCCAACCAAAGGGCCGCGACTTACCGATCCACTTCCGGAACGATCATGTCGAGGCTTCCCAATACCGCCATGATGTCCGCCACTTTCCATCCCCGGGTGATCTTGTCGAGGATCGCCAGGTTGCTGAAGGAGGCCGTTCGGAACTTGCTCTTCCAAGGTTTGGCGGTCCCATCCCCTACCAGGTAGATGCCCATCTCACCCCGGGAGGATTCGGTCCTGAAATAAACCTCAGAATCCTTGGGCGCCTTCAGGATCGGCGGCATCTTGGCTTCCACGGGCCCGGGTTCCAGGCGATCGAGGCTTTGCCGGATGATCGAAACGCACTGGCGAAGCTCGTTCATCCTGACTTTATAACGGCTCCAACAATCCGCCCCATACTCCAAGGGTTCTTCCCACTTTACCTGGTCATAGAAAAGGTAAGGAGTCTGCTTCCTTACGTCGCAGGTCACTCCCGACCCGCGGAGGGAAGGCCCGCAGATTCCCCAATTCACGGCCGTTTCGGCGGGAATGATCCCCACCCCTTTCGTACGCTCCAGGAAGATCGGGTTGTACGTCATGAGCTTTTCGTACTCGTCAATCTTGGGCTCGAAATAATCCAGGAAGGCCCGGCATTTCGGGACGAATTCTGGGAGGACGTCGATCATGACGCCGCCGATCCGGATGTAGTTGTAGGTCAGTCGCTGGCCGCAGGTCATCTCAAAGAGGTCGAGGATCCGTTCCCGTTCCCGGAGACCATAGAGAAAGGGCGTAAAGGCCCCCAGATCGCCCCCAAAGGCGCCGAACCAAAGGAGGTGGCTGGCGATCCGTTGGAGTTCGGTGAAAATCATGCGGAGCCACTGGGCCCGGACGGGGGCCTCGATGGCCAAGAGGCGCTCGGAGGCAAGGCTCCAGGCCAGATTGACGGTCATGGCGGAGGCGTAATCCACCCGGTCCGTGTAGGTGATGCCCTGGGGAAAGGTCCTGTTTTCGCAGATCTTCTCGATGGACCGGTGCAGGTAGCCCAGCACGGGGATGGTTTCCATCACCGATTCGCCGTCCAGTTTGACGACCAACCGCAGCACCCCGTGGGTGGCCGGGTGCTGCGGCCCCAGGTTGACCACGTACTCGTCGGTACCCGACGGGGACTCGTCACCCAGCTTAATTTGGCTTAACAATAAATCCGTCATCGGTGAAGTCCTTGCGGAGTGGGAACTTTTTGTAGTCGTCCGGCATCATGATTCGACGCAGGTTGGGGTGCCCCTCGAAGACCACCCCATAAAGGTCGAACACTTCCCTCTCGAACCAATCGGCGCTTTTCCACAAACCGTCCAAGCTCGGGGCTTTCGGCTGGCCACGGTCCACATCCAACTTGACCGTCAGTTGGTGCCGATGCTCGTAGGACCAAAAGTGGCAGACCACGGTGATCTTGTTCGCCGCCGGGTAATCCACCGCTGTCAGGCAGGAAAGGTGGCCGAAGCCATAATCCTTCCGGTCCCGGAGGGACCGGCAGAAGTCCACGTAGGATTCGGCCTTCACGACCGCCAGGACTTCCTTTTGGGGCGTCACCGCCACCGATGCCAGGGAGCCGGCGAAGTCGCGTTCCAAGGAAGACTTCAGTTCTTCGGGGTTCATGGGTTCGTTTCTCCGATCTTCCCGGCTTATTCGGACCGACGGCGGCGGAAAATCGGCTCGTCCTCGATTTTTCGTTGGATGGCCATCAAGCCGTGGATCAGCGACTCGGGCCGGGGAGGGCAGCCAGGGACGTAAACGTCCACCGGGATGAAGGAATCGATCCCCTTCACGACCGTGTAGGAATCGTAATAATAAGGCCCGCCCGCGATGGTGCAACTTCCCATGGCGATGACCCAACTAGGCTTCGGCATCTGCTCGTAGAGCCGCTTGAGGGCGTAACCCATCTTTTCCGTGATGGTCCCGGCGGCGATCAACAAATCAGCCTGGCGGGGGGAAGCCCGAAAAACCTCCGCCCCAAAACGGGCCATGTCATACCGTCCGGCGGCGGTGGCCATCATCTCCAGGGCGCAGCAAGCGGTGCCGAATTGCAGGGGCCAAAGGGAATTTTTACGGGCCCACTTAAAGATGAATTCCACGGCCTTTTCCAAGGTCCACAAACCGGGAACCTTGGATTGCTCCTCCAGGACCCGGAGCTCCTCAGTTGAAATCCCGGTCATTCCCATTTCAAGGCACCTTTCCGCCAGGCGTAGGCCAGGCCTCCCATCAGGACCAAGACGAAAACGATGACTTCAATGAAACCCGGCCATCCCAAGGCACGGAATGAAACCGCCCAGGGGTAGAGGAAAACCGTCTCAATGTCGAACAGGACGAAGAGAAGGGCGTAGAGGTAGAAATTTACGTTGAACCGGATCCAAGCGGAACCGATGCTGTCCACACCGCACTCATAGGTGTCCTCCTGGATCTCCATCCGGTACTTGTGTTTCAACCCCAGGAGACCGTTGGGGCTGAAAACCCAGCCCGTCAGGAAGGCCCCCAGGATGAACACAAAGCCCGCCAGAAGAAAAACCAGGACGTAACCGTATTGTTCCAACATGACGCGACTCCTTAAAAGGACGCGGGAACTACCTTTAGTGGGGTGTCTTTGAAAGCCGGCACAATATAGTGGAACGCCTAAACGGATACAAGACCGCGGGGCTAAAAAACGCCCCGGCTTGATGGTTCCCTGAAAGGCCGAGACGCGTTACAGGCGACGGCGAAAAACCTGACCGCCGTCAGTAGTCACGACGAACGAAGAATTCGGCGAATTGAAGAAGGTCTTTTTTCAGGGGATTCCCATTGAGCACCGCTAAGGCTTGGGTGGCTTCCGTGGCGAAACCTTCGGCCCTTCTCCTGGAATATTCCACGGAGCCATATTTCGCCAAAAGTCCCGTGAGACCCTTCAGGTCCGCCGCGGACTTCACCTTCTTGAGGATCCAG
This sequence comes from uncultured bacterium, assembly GCA_964392085.1. Classification (GTDB taxonomy): domain Bacteria; phylum Oederibacteriota; class Muellerivitia; order Muellerivitales; family Muellerivitaceae; genus CAYMOV01. Next base: position 16,809 of record CAYMOV010000001.1, on the reverse strand, counting down.
GCGCGGATTTTCTTTTGTTCCGCCGTTTTGCAGGACTTCATCAGGTGGAGCACCGGAAGGGTCAACTTGCCCTCCTTAAAATCGGTCAAAACGGGCTTCCCGACCAAGTCCTTTTGGCCCTCGTAATCAAGCGCGTCGTCGATCACCTGGAAAGCCATCCCGATGCCGAGGCCGAACCGGTACAAAGCGTCCACGATCTTTCCGTCGGCCCCCGCCAACATGGCTCCGGTTTGGCAGGCAGCGGCGATCAGGCTCGCGGTCTTTTCCCGCACCACCTCGAAATACTGGTCCTCGGTCAAATCCGGGTTGAAACGATGGAAGGTTTCAGAGATTTCCCCCCGGCAAATGATGTTCGTGGTGTCGGAGAGGGTCTCCAATACGTCCTTGGGAAGGTTCTGGGCCATTAAATAAAACGAGGATGCGAAAACGTAGTCCCCCATCAAGACCGAGATTTCGTTTCCCCACTTGAAATTGAGGGTCTTTTGTTTCCGGCGGACCTGGGAGTTATCGATGATGTCATCATGGATGAGGGTCGCGACATGGAGCATCTCAATGGAAGCGGCTAAGGCGATGACCGGTTCGCCGACTTCACCAAAGGCTTTGGCGGATAGGATCGCCATAGCGGGCCGCAGGCGTTTGCCGCTTCCATGGGCGAGGTATTCAACCATTTGGCGGATGAAGAGGTTATCCGTCCGGAGTGAGGACGCGATCGTCCGCTCGACTCGATCGAGGTCATCTTGGATGGGTCCGGTGATTCGGGTCAGTTGCACGGTCGGGTCGAGTTCACTTGAGGTTGGTTGGAAACGGGCGCATTCTAACCGAAGGATTCCGGAGTTCACAAGCGCAAGGGGTCCAATAAAAAAACCGCCCCCCGGTCGGGGGGCGGTCAGATCCGATCTTATTCGCCGAATTGTTCCTTCATTTCGAGGTACTTGATCCATTTTTCAAGGCTTTCCAGGCTGGTGACCACCAGACTATCCCCGACGTGCTTAAGGACCCGGGCCTTGGCCATCTTGTCGACGATCTCGGTGGTTTTGTCGAAGTCGACCCCGCACATCTTGGCGAGTTCACGGGTAGTGAACTCGATGTTCATGACGATGCCGTCCGCGCCGGCATCGCCGTGCTTATGGACCACCAGGAGGATGGTATTCGCCACCAGGCGGTTCGCGTCCCGGATCATGAGGTTGGCGATCTGCTGATTCGCGTCCCGGAGACGGGAGGTGAGGTTCTTGAGGATTTTCTTGACGATCTTAGGGTTGGTCTGCATGTGCATCTCAAAGACTTCCTCATCCAAAGAGATGAGGCGTGAAGGCTCCATGGCGACCGCGTTGGCCGAACGGGGTTCCTTGTCAATGACCGCCATTTCACCAAAGAAATCACCGGGACCAAGGATCACAAGGGTCTTCTCCTCGCCGCCCTTGACGACCTTGGTGATCTTGACCTTGCCGCTTTGGAGGATGTACATCTCGACGCCGACATCCCCCTCCCGGAAAATGATGTCGCCAGCGTTATAAACCCGACCGTATTTTTCGAAAATTTCCTGTTCGGAGCTCATGGAATCCTCATGGTTTGTGTAGAAGTTGGTGTTTGGATTATAGCGGAAGGGGGGGGGGTGTCAATGCGAGGAGGCCGTCCCAAAAGGCCGTCCACCCGATGAAAAGGGCCCAAGAGGGCCCTTTCAAGCAATTTGGACATCAACCGGGCTAATCCTTGGCCTGGCCCAAGTACCTCCGGTTAGATCCCGTTTAAATTAGATATAAACGTTGAGGGCGAAACGGTTCACGGTCCCGAGGAAACCCGAGGTGGACCAAGCGTAATCCAATCCTAAGGTGGTCCCCATAGCCTTGAACTTCAGGCCCGCGCCCATGTACAGCCCGGCCATGCCACCCACGCCCAAGTCATTCTGGTCCAACGCCCCCTGGTATTGGTAGCCGAACCGGCCCACCAAACGGTCCTTGTACCAATATTCGCCGCCCAAACTGGCCGCGGGCTTGTTGTCGTTCGGGAAGTTCATGTCGAAAGCCACGGTAAAATTGTTGTTGAAGAGCTTATAAGCCGTCCCGACCTTGACGTTAAATGGAAGATGGTCGGCCGCGTCGTTGAACTTAAGGCTGGGCCCGACGTTTTGAAAAACCAAGGCCGCCACCAAATGCTTGACCGGGGTATGATAAAGGAGTCCCAAATCCCCCGCGAAGGTCGAGGAACTCTGGGAATTGCTGCTCTTGAGGCTCTTGGAGATGTATTTGACGGTGACCCCGAAATCAATGTTGTAGTTGATCTTGAAGGCGCCCGCCAGATTGACGTCCATATAGTTTTCGCTGATGGAGGCTCCCGTGTCATTGCCCAAGGCGTTGATTTCAGCGGTGGAACCCGTGGAAAGCATCTTGACCGCGAGCCCCAAGGCGTACTTGCCGCCGCTCATGGGCATGGCGGCCGCGATATAATTGTATTTAATGGTATCGATGAAGTTGGTGTACTGGGCCGTCAGGTGAACCCCGCCCAATTGGCGAAGGCCCGCCGGGTTCCAATAGATCGCGTTGGCGTCATCCGCCACGGCTCCGAATGCCCCCCCCATGGCGATGGCGCGGGGACCCACTGGAATCTTCAATTCCACGGCGCCGGTCGTGCCGGGGTCACCGGCCTGGACGGCCCGACCCACCAATAACATCCCAAGGACGAGGGAGGTTCTGCCCAACCAACGCTTGATTTTCACGACGGCCTCCTGGCCTTGAGAAATTCAACTGAATTATAGCCGCGACAAAAACCCTGTCAACGAACCAACTTCACCGCCGGGGAAATCTTCCCCTTACGTATTTTAGACTGCTTTGGCCGGATTTCTTCCTTCTTTTCGGGGATTCGGCCCATCCGGGACTGGTCTTTTCGCAGTTTTTCGGCCAAAAACAGTCCCGTATGGGAATCCCGCCGGGCGGCCAGTTCGACCATCGAACCCGCGGCCAAGATCCTTCCACCCTCCGCGCCGCCCTCCGGGCCCAAGTCGATGACGTGGTCGGCGGTCTTGATCACATCCAAATTGTGCTCGATGACCACGACCGTATTCCCCGCGTCCACCAAGCGGTTCAAGATCGTGATTAAATGGTCGACATCCGCAAAATGGAGGCCTGTGGTGGGCTCATCCAGGATGTATAGGGTTCGACCCGTGGACCGGCGGGCTAGTTCCGTGGAAAGTTTGATTCTTTGGGCCTCCCCCCCCGAGAGGGTCGTGGCGCTTTGGCCCAGTTTCAGGTAGCCCAGGCCCACGTCATAAAGGGTCTCCAGGATCTTTTTAATCCTGGGAATCGCCGAGAAAAAGTCCCGGGATTCGTCCACGCTCATCTCAAGAACCTCCGCGATGTTTCGGTCCCGGTATTTGACCTCCAAAGTCTCACGGTTATAGCGTTTCCCCTTGCAGGACTCACAGGGCACGTACACGTCCGGCAGGAAATGCATCTCGATCTTGAGGACCCCGTCCCCCTCGCAGGCCTCGCAGCGGCCCCCCTTGACGTTGAAGCTGAACCGGCCGTCCTTGTACCCCCGGGCCCGCGACTCCGGCAAGGCGGCGAAAAGATCCCGGACCAGCGTAAAGACGCCCGTGTAGGTGGCGGCGTTGGACCGGGGGGTCCGGCCGATGGCGGATTGGTCGATCTCGATGACCTTATCCAGGTGCTGGACCCCTTCGATCCGGTCAAACCCGTCGGGTTTGATCCTCAAACGGTAGAGGGAATGGATGACCGCGGGATAAAGGGTCTCCATCACCAAGGTGCTTTTGCCCGAACCCGACACCCCCGTCACGCAAATCAACTGGCCCAGTGGCCAACGGACCGTCAAGTTCTTAAGGTTGTTTTTCACGGCCCCCTGGAGCACCAGTTCCTGCCCCTTCCCTTTCCGGGGTGTGTGGTTGGCGGGGATCTTCCTGACTCCCGTAAGGTACTGCCCGGTGATTGAACCTGGGCAATCCAGGATGCTGGAGAGAGGGCCGGACGCGACGACCTCCCCACCCAGGATCCCGGCCCCCGGGCCCATGTCCACCACATGGTCCGCCGCTTCGATGGTGTCTTCGTCGTGTTCCACCACCACCACGGTGTTGCCGATGTCACGGAGATGCCGGAGCGTGGCCAAAAGCCGTTCGTTGTCCCTCTGGTGAAGGCCAATGGAAGGTTCGTCGAGTATGTACATGACCCCCATGAGGGCGGACCCGATCTGGGTCGCCAAGTGGATCCGTTGGGCCTCCCCACCCGAGAGCGAAGCCGTCAAACGGTCCAACGTCAAGTAGTCCAAGCCGACATCCATCAGAAACTCGAGGCGCGCCCGGACCTCCTTCAAGATGGGCCCGGCGACCGCCAGACCTCGGGTATCCAGTTGGAGCGAGTTGAAAAAGGACAAACAATCCTTCACCGAGAATTGGGTGGCCTCCAGGATGTTCTTGCCGCCAAGCGTCACCGCCAGGGATTCCGGCTTTAACCGGGCGCCCTTGCAGGCCCGGCAGGGTTTCATCACCATGTACCGCTCGATCTCCTCCCGGATCGATTCGGAATCGGTCTCATGAAACCGGCGTTCCAGGTTCGCCACCACCCCCTCAAAACCCCCGAAGAACTTATGTTGGTAGCTACCCTTCTGGATCCGGAACTCGATCTCCTCGGTGGTCCCCTTCAGGATGGCCTCTTGGACGTTCGGCGGGAGTTTCTTGAACGGCGTATCGAGGGAACATTTGTAATGGCCCAAAATGCCTGCCAAGAGCCCCTGGTAGTAGGCGGCCTTGGGGTTCGCGTAGGGTTCCACGGCCCCGGTCCGAATGGACTTCTCGGGATCGATGATCAGGGACTCATCCACCTCCATCTTGAAACCCATTCCCGTGCAGGCGGGACAGGCCCCGTGGGGGTTGTTGAACGAGAAGTTCCGGGGGGCGGGTTCCTCCAAGGAAACCCCACAAGCCACGCAAGCCGAGCGTTCGGAAAAAAGAAGTTCATCCTCACGGGAACCGGGGCCCTGGACCAGGACTTTGATCACCCCTTGTCCCTGCTTGAGGGCGGTCTCCAAGGATTCCGCGAGCCTCTTTTGGAGGTCCGGTTTCACCACGAGTCGGTCCACCACGACCTCGATATCGTGCTTCCGGTTCTTGTCCAAGGGGATCTCATCACCGATCTCCTGGATTTTCCCGTCCACACGGACCCGGACGAACCCATCCTTCCGGGCCTGGTCGAACAACTTCCTGTATTCCCCTTTACGTCCGGAAACCAACGGGGCCAAAAGGTGGATCTTCGTCCCGGCCGGAAGTCCCAAGATCCGGTCGGACATTTGTTGGGGGGTCTGCCGGGTGATGGGGGCTCCGCATTGGGGACAATGGGGCGTACCGGCGCGGGCGAACAGGAGCCGGAGGTAATCATAAATCTCTGTGGTGGTGCCCACGGTCGACCGAGGGTTCCGGCTCCCCCCCTTTTGCTGGATGGCGATGGCCGGTGAAAGGCCTTCGATCGAATCCACGTCGGGTTTCTCCATGAGTCCAAGGAACTGCCGGGCGTAAGCCGATAGGGACTCCACATAGCGCCGTTGACCCTCGGCATAGAGCGTGTCAAAAGCCAGGGAGGATTTCCCAGACCCCGAGACCCCCGTGAGGACGGTCAAGCGGTCCCGGGGGATCTCCACCGTTACGTTCTTCAGGTTATGCTCGCGCGCGCCGCGCACGACGATCTTATCCAACGGCATTTTGGCCTCTTGGGCTGGGAGTGAAACCTTCACTATAGGAAGAAGCGGGCGGAAACCGCAAGACCCGTCACCTTTCGGGTGGGTCCCAACGGCCCTATTGGAACTCACTGGCGGCTGTTTGCGACAACTCACCGGCGCTTTGCTTGCTCATCCCCGACCATTGGTCGAATTGTTCCTTTGAGACGGTCAAGGGCCTTCCTGGGAAGGCCTTCAGGTTCAACCTGAATGACACTTGACTGCCTGACCCTTCCGTCTGGGAATAGCTGAACTGGGCCTCCCAATCGTGGAGGTCCCGATAAAGGCTCACTTGCCGGTTGACGAAGACCGCCCGCTCAAGATCATAGGATTCCAGCACGGACAACCGGTAATTGGTGAAGAGGACGAAGGACATGTCGGTGGTGATGTTCAATTGTCGGTCCAATCCGGAGGCCGTGACCCCTTGGGACGAGACGTCCGGGTTGACGTAATTGGCCGAGAGGCTGATCCGCCACATGTCCTTGGGGCTCCGGAGGGTCATGATCTGGTTGAGGTCCGTCAGGTCCTTCGCCACGATGGAAAAGTTCGCAACCGTGGCCAGGTTGAAGGTCTTGGAAGGCGTCACCGTCAACTCCTCCCGGAGGAGGGAAAAACGTTGGTTGTTGTGGTCCGTTTGCGCCAGGAAATCATAGGTCGTGGAGGTCCGGGAAAGGAATAACGGCATGGCGTTATATTCCAGTGACGCGGTCAATTGCTTTTGGGTGACCCCATGGTGGGGGGTCTCTGTGGGAAGAAGGTGGGACAATGCCCGGGCGAAGTTAAACCCGAAGGTGGTCGTCAAGAACGTTTGCCACCTGGATGTCCAAGTGGCCTGACCGGTCATATGGCGTTGGTCCCCATGGTTATCGGCCCCCAGGTCGGATTTACTGAGGTAATTCTCCTGGAGTGCGACCCGCCCATAAAGGGACTGGCTCTTCCGCAGGTTGACGGTTTGGCTGATTCCCCCCTCCGCGGAGCCGATCAGCTGGTAGTACCCATTTGCCAAAAGCCATTGTCGGGTGAAATTCGAACTCAAATCCGCCCTCGGACCCTTCGACCCCAGGATGGTGAATGGGAAGAGGCTGAAGTTGGCCTGGGGGGCGGCAAGGTAGCTTTTATCGAAAACAGTCTGGGTTAACGACGTATAGGAGGCCGTCTCTTGACGGCGCAGGAGAACACCCAAGGTGAACCCCCGGGGGTTCCAGGTCATGGACGTGTCGTACTGGCGGAATGAGGAGACCAGCGAGGGGTCCCGTCTCGCGATCGAGTAGTCCCGGCTGAAGAGTCCGTCCCCCGGGACATCCAGCTCCACCCGGCCCTGGAGTTTCGAGGAAACCGCCCAAAGGTTCCTCACCCGGCCCTCCCAACGGGTTTGATGGGTGTCTTTCTCACGGACCCAGTAACCGTAAAGTGAGAGGACGGAATTCTTGTTCAACTCGATCTCATGTCGGACCCCGAAACCCAGGCCCTTTTTCTGGAAATAATCGAGGTAAGCCGAACCATAGTTGGTGGGGCTAAATAGATAGTTGACCGTGATCAACGCGTACCGCCCCAAATAGGTGGAACTGCCCGTGTCGAATTGGAACGGGACGCGGATATCCTTCAGGTTCTTGGCGAAATAGGGGATGTAAAAGACCGGGACCTTACCCATATAAAGGACGACGTTTCGGGCTGACAGGCTTTTGCCGGTACGGATGAGGATCGTCCCCGCGCTGAGGTGGTAATGCTCGTATCCCGTGGGGTAATCGCAGGTGGTGAAACGGGCCTTCCTCAAGCGGATCAAGCCCGGCTCCAGGTCCACGTCCGTACCGGTGAAATACCACGGGGGGGTGGTGGTCCTCACCTCGTTGGCGTGCCCGCGGTGGGTCCCGAGGTTGTAGGTGATTTTGGAGGCTTGAACCTCCTGGCCGTCCTGTTGCCAAGTGACGTGGCCGTCCGCGATCAATTGCTGCGATGTCAGGTCGAACCGGAGGGTGTCGGCGTAAAGATGGATTCCTTCCTGTTGGACGTGCACATTACCCTGGGCGAGGATCAAGCCCTGGTCCTGGAGAAACTCGACCCGGTCGGCCTGCAACTTCACCCCCGACCCTAAATCAAAGGCCGGTTGAGCGGAAACCCGCGGCGCGGCAAAAATGAAAACGAGCAGGAGGGTCGCGAATGTCCCGAAAGGCATTCCAAGGGTAGACCGGGGATTCCCAATCCTTCGGCGGGCGAGATGGGTCGTCACGGCGTCACCCTTTTCGCCCGAAAGTCCCAGCCGAGGAACGGACCGGGCTTCGGACGACCCAAAATAAGAGGCCCAGCCCAATGGAACCCAGCAGGAAATTCGGCGACCACATGGCCCAGGCCGGGGATAACCGGCCGTCCTGCGCCAGCATTTCACCGCCCATCAGGAGCAGGTAATAGCACAGGATCAAGAGGATCGCGAGGACCACACCGCCCACGGAACCCATCCGGTTGCGGTAGCCGATCGGGACCCCAATGAGGGCGAAGGCCAACGCCGAAAAGGGGATCGAGAACTTCTTTTGGAGACCGATCTCGTCGTCCAAGGGTCTTTCCCCCCGGGATTCGCGAAGCTTGATCCGCTCATAAAGTTTTTTGGCGGAGATATTATTGGCCCCGCTGGTGTCCACCAACCCCGAACGCGCCCGGCGGAGATCCAGGTCGATGGAACAGGTTTCGAAGTTCATGTTGAGGAACTTCTCCTTGGGAAGGTCCTTAATCTTGTCCCATCCCACCTGCTGGAGGATGCCTGTCCTCAACTCCAAGAGGACATTATAGGTTTTAGGATCGCGTCGGATGGCCCCTTCCTCGGCCAGGATCAGCCGTTCGGGGCTCCCGGTCGAGTCCAACAACGCCACCTCGACGTTGTGGAGCCTGTCCCCGGCGTCCTTGCGGCCCACGTAAAGTTCGTACCCGGGGAAATCACGGATGAAGACCCTTTCCTTGACGGCCAAGGCGGATTGTTCGGAAACGATGGCGTATTGGAGTTTGATGAAGGAGGTGTTTCCCCAGGGGAGGGTCCGGTCCATGAAATAGACCATGAACCCGCTGAAGACCAGCCCCACCGCCAAAAGCGGACCCGACAGCATCCAACCGGATATCCCGCAGGACTCCAGGGCCGTCAACTCCCGATCCGCGGAAAGCCGTCCCATCACCAGCAACAGGGCGAAAAGGAAGGCCACTGGGAGCGTGAGGACCAGGAAGCTGGGTTGGATGAACAACAGAAGACGGAAGGAGTTCCACCAACCCACCCGGTTCACCAAGAGGTACTCCAGAAACTCCTGCAGGTAAAAGGCGAGATTCAAGAAGAACTGGACCGAGAGCGTCGCCAGGAAAAAGGGCGCGATCAAGGAAGTGAGGCAGGAACGGATTAGGATGGGCATCGCGCTGGGGCCTCAAACAGAACGGGCCCCGGGAAGACCGGGGCCCGATGCGAAAGGTTTTTGTGGACGGGCGCTCAAGCCTTCGGGCGACCGCTCCGAAGCGTCGGCAAATCCTGGAGCGAATCCCCCCGAAGCGGGACATCGCTCGGAAGGGAGGGCAAATCCAGGGGTTTGTCGAGTACCGGGGCAGAGCCCCCGGGAGCCGAAATCAAATCACTCGGCAGGGGCGGAACCGACGAACCGGATCCCGGCAGGGACGCCAAATCAGCGGGAGGCGGCGCCCCCAGTGATGCGGGCGGCGGGGCCATGAGGTCCCCCGCCAAAGGCGGCATATCCGAACCAGGCAAGGCAGGCGGCGCGGTCAAGTCGCCCGCCGGCGCGGGAGGCATACCCGCGAGATCCGACGAACTCGGCGGAGCCAAATCCAGTCCCGAGGGGATCGAAGGAATCGTTCCCAAACCCACTGCTGGGGCCGGGGGCAGCGAGGCTTGATCACCCGGAGCGGGAGGTAAATCCATTCCAGGAATCCCCTCGGCGGGAGGGGCCGCCATTCCCAACTCGGTAGGGACGGACGGCATATCCGACGCAGGAGGGGGCATGGTCAAATCCCCCGACATCGGCGAAGGCACCGATGGAGTGGAACCTGGAAGATCCGGTAAATCCAACTGAGGAGGGGCTGTGGCGCCTAAGGCGGCGGGAGGCGCCGCCAAGTCGTTCATAGGCGGAGGAGCCAACTCAGCTCCCGGGGCTGGGGGCAAATCCATCCCGGGAGGCATGGCCAAGTCGCCCGTGGGGGCCGGAGCCGTCGTCGAACCAGGAGCGGGCGGTAAATCCATCCCAGGCGGCATCGCCAAGTCGCCCGAAGAAGGCGGAGGCAACGCCTCGCCCGGTGCGGAGGGCAAATCCATCGAAGGCGGCATCGCCAAATCACCCGAAGGAGCCGGAGGCATGGCAGAGCCGGGAGCGGGCGGCAAATCCATCCCAGGCGGCATCGCCAAGTCGCCCGAAGAAGGCGGAGGCAACGCCTCGCCCGGTGCGGAGGGCAAATCCATCGAAGGCGGCATCGCCAAATCACCCGAAGGAGCCGGAGGCAACGCCTCGCCCGGTGCGGAGGGCAAATCCATCGAAGGCGGCATCGCCAAATCACCCGAAGGAGCCGGAGGCATGGCAGAGCCGGGAGCGGGCGGCAAATCCACCCCAGGCGGCATCGCCAAGTCGCCCGAAGAAGGCGGAGGCAACGCCTCGCCAGGCACAGGGGGCATATCCATTGAAGACGGCATCGCCAAGTCGCCCATCGCACCGGGAGCGTTCGTTTCCGCGCCAGGAGCGGGAGGGAGTTCCTTCGAGGGCGGCATGGCTAAGTCCCCCGTTGAAGGGGGAGGTAACGGCTCACCGGGCGCGGGGGGAAGGTCCATCGAGGGTGGTAAGGAAGCCCCTTGTTCCATCATCGGCGGAGGCAATGCACCCGTATCGCCTCCGGAAAGTGGTGGAAGAGAGGCGGAAGGCTCACCCGGCAAAGCCGGACTGGCTGAAAGGCCGCCTCCCGGAAGCGGAGGCAAGGCCGCCATATCACCGCCCGAAGGAGTCCCCGAACCAATTTCGGATCCCGGCAAAGGCGGAAGATCAGGACCCCCCGACGGAAAATCCGGGGGAGGCAGGGCGCCGATATCCGCCATCGACTGGGGTGGTTTGGAGGATGGCAAAGCCAACTCCGGCATCGGGGCCTTGGATTGCTCCGAACCGGGAAGCGGAGGCAAGTCACCCGAAGGAGGAAGACCCGGTTGCGAATCAGGGGAACCCGGCAAAGGGGGAAGGGTTTGGTCGGTCGAAGCGCCGGGTAAAGGCGGCAATGAATTATCGTTTCCGGCGGCACCCGGCAAGGGAGGCAATGAGTTGTCGGTGGCGGCACCGGGCAAGGGAGGTAACGCGGCCGAATCCGTTGAGCCCGGCAAAGGAGGCAACGCGGCGTTCGATTCGCTTCCGGGCAAGGGAGGTAAATTACCGTTCGATGAAGACCCAATCGCCGGAGCGCTCGGAACGGCGGGCGAGGAAGGTTTCGGCCCGGAATGTTTGATCATGGCCAAGCGCTTGGGCTCCACCCGCAAACCCACCGGTAGGCTGTCTTGGATCGAGGCGGGGACTTTCTTGACGATCAGGTGTTCCGACGGGGGGATGGTGAGTTCCACGAAATCAAAGGTTGAGGTATATCGATTCGGCTGGATGATCCGGATGAACCCCACCGGATCGCCGGATGGGTCATAGACCGCGAAGATGTCCCCCGACTTGACGCCGGCCAAGACGCCGACGTCAATGTGGTTTTCCGCGTAATACGAATTTTTGGAGCCCTTCAGGGCGATGATCTGTCCGCCCAAAATTGTTGATTTATGGAACATCGGCCGCAATTCATCTTGGCGTTGTTCGGCGACGGGAGGCGGAGCGGAGGGCTTGACGAATTCGGCGTAATAAGCCCGGGCTAAACCGGGAAGGGTCAAGATGCAGGCGGCCAAGAGGGAAATCCGCTTCATGCCGTACCTCGAAGGAGAATGGGTGGAATCAACACTTAAACGGACTTCGAAACCCTGGAAGAGAAAGGGGGTAGGGGTTTCCAATTGAAACTAAGGCATTATATAGGATGCCAAATTACGGGTAACGTTTTTTTTAATGAATTTGAGCTTTTTTAACCAGCTTCCCCTTTTTCAACCGTTTCCCGAAACGCCTAAAACCGGCTTAAATGATGGGGTGCCTCCCTAATATCATAAACGGCTCGGTGTTGGGAACCCGTCCCGATGAATGAAGGCCCAAAAAAAGGCCCCTGCCTTTCGGCAGGGGCCTTCTAACTGTTCTTAGAAACGGGTGATGGTCGACAAGTAGTGGGTGGGCGAGATTTCGTAGTTCACGAACGCGTAATCGATCTCAAAGAGGTAGACCCAAACCCCGATCCCGACGGCCGGGGCGAAGGAGTCCTTGTCAAACTTGAACCCGTTCGTTTCGAACCCACCCCGAACGGCCACGAACTGCCGGTACCAATATTCGGCGCCGAAGTGGTACGTGTTCAACCCCTTGCTGATATAGAGGGTATCCGCGTCGAAATTCACGGATAAGGTGCTGACAGGAATCTTCGTCCCGGGGGTTTGGACCCTTTTCCCTAATTCAGTCGTGTAGGAAGCCCCGATTTTGAAGCTGGGGGCGATCTTCTGGAGGGGGTCGGTCGGGGTATTCTTCCATTGGACATAGGATCCGCCGGTGAAGTCCCGGAAGCTCAAGCCGATCCCAAGTTGTTTGACCGGCTTGTAGATCAAGCCCAAGTCAGCGCCGAACCCCGTGGCGGACGCCGTGAAAACGTCGGTCCGTAGGAACTTCAGGCTGACTCCGAGGGCCAGCTTTTTCGCGACGCGCCAACCGCCGGAAAGCAACGCGACTTGTTCCACATCGGAGGTCGTGGAAAGAACCGTTGGGCCTGAAGGTCCAGTGACCGGGATGTCGTCCACCGCGAGGCGAATATAACTGATGGCGTAGCTTCCGCTCTTCCCCGTATTGAACGCCACGTTGAAAAAGTCGTAAGTCTGGATCGAGGATTTCGTAGCGTGGATCGTGGCGATTTCCACGTTGTCGATCAAGGAAAGGCCTGCCGGGTTCCAATAGGCGGCCGTACAATCGGAAGCGGCGCCCACAAAGGCCCCGCCCATCCCCAAGGCACGGGCACCCACGCCGATGGCTAGAACCTCACTTGTGTAATCTCCTTGGGCCGCGGCCTGCGAGAACCGGGGCGAGACAAACATCGAGGAAACAGCGATGGATAGCGCGATCATTTTGAACATCGACTTCATTGGTAGGGTCCTCCCCGACCGAAATGTCCGCCGTCAAGCGGGCTGGATCGGGATGGCAGGCGGCATCCAAATCCATGCGGGAATATAACATAGGAATCCCTTTCGGTTGCAACGTTTTTAGGACTGGAACCGTAAAGATTCAGTGAAGCTTCCTCATCCAGTTTGGAACGAATGCCTTGTCACTGGGTCGAAAGAGTTGAATGTTCAACCCGCACCTTTGGAGGTGTTGTCGGTTAATTGACAAGGTCTGAAAGCGCCGATATAGTTGTCCGCGCCTTCTGACTAATGGCTCCATTTCCCCCATACGGTCCCCTTGGACCGGCCCAATCGTTCATTTTGGGGGTCGGGAGATAGAACGTTTCAAGGTTACGATGGGGTTGAAGGGTTGGCGTTGCCACCCGGCCTCCATCCATCCATCCATCGGGACACCTCACGAATCATGATGGGCCGGTCCGAGTTTGACGGGATGTCGCGACCGCCACGGTTTAATCGGCGAATAGTTTTCCGCTAACTTCAGATCCACCAAACCAGGAGAGGTCCATGGCCGAGAGCAAATCCTGCGCGAAATGCGGCGCCAAAAACCCCATTTCGAACAACTTCTGCGAGCAGTGCGGAGCCAAAATGGCCGCCGTGCCCGAAAAACCCACGAAGGCTAGTCCATCATTGGTGGGCGGTAAAACCCCAAAGCCTTCCGACTCCGTCAAGGATCGTGTCCATGCGCCCGTGTCCACCGATGCGATGGTCCTCAACTGGCGTTGGGCGATTTTCGCGGTCCTCTTATTGGTCACCGTCTTCACAAGGTTCGACCACCTGGGAGCCAAACCCCACCATCATGACGAAAGTATGCATTCTTTTTATTCCTGGCAACTGTACGAAAAGGGGGATTACGAATACAACCCCATGATGCATGGGCCCTTCCAATTCCACGGAAACGCCCTGATGTATTACCTCTTTGGGGTTTCGGACGCCTCCAGCCGTTACTTGGCCGCGACCTTCGGCCTCCTCACGGTGATCCTGGCCATGATGATGGGCAGCTTGATCGGCCGGACGGGTTCCCTGCTCGCCACGCTTTTGATCGTCATCTCCCCCAGTTTCATGTACTTCGACCGATTTACCCGGGAAGACGCTTATATCGCCGGGGCGACCTTCATGATGGTCGTCTTCCTTATGAAATACTACCAAACCCATAAACCCCTCGACTTTTGGTTGGCATCCCTCGGGTTCGCAATCGCGTTTTGCACGAAGGAATCCATCTTCATCACCATCGCCACGATCGGCACCTATCTTTTCATCCGACTCCTGCCATGGAATGAGGTGTTCGTGGCGGCGGGCCTGACGATGGCGGGGTTGGCCAGCCAGTTGGCGATCGCGAAAACCCCCGAGAACTCCAACACCCGGTTGGCCCTCTTGGGCCTTTTCGTGGGCGCTGCGTTCCTTTACACCCTCTGGCGCCTGATCGTACATTGGTTGAACGGCCTCAAATCCGGCGCTGAGAACCCCATGTGGCAAGCCGTTTTTGACCTCGAGATGGACAAGGTCAAGTGGGAGATCGTGGCCCTGACCGGTTGGTTCATCCTTTCAATGTTGGTGGTGAAGGTCCCCCTGTTGAACGCAGGCTCCGGGTACGTCCTGTCGCTCCTCCTCGCCATCTCTTGGATCGCGTTGATCCTCCGGTTCGGCTGGTTGTGGATGCAGGACGAGGCCCCGGCCATCACGGGGGGGGTGACGATCGCCGCGATCGTCTTCACACTGCTTTTCACCACTTTCTTCACCGTGGGCACCACCCAAGGCACCTTCCTGAGCCGCATCCATTATTTCGTCAACGCCCTCTACCAAGGCGCCTTCGGGGGATTGGAGTATTGGTGGCAGCAGCATGATGTCGCACGGGGCGACGAGCCCCTCTACTATTACATCCTCCAGTTGCCGGGTAATGAAATGGTTTCCTTCCTCTTCAGCTTCGTCGCCATGGTTTGGTACGGGGTATTCAAGAAGAAGAATGTGCCCCTCTTCCTGGCTTACTGGTACGTCGGTCACCTGGTCCTCTTCTCCTGGGCCGGCGAGAAAATGCCCTGGCTTATCCTCCACCCGTTGCTTCCGGCCCTCCTGCTGACCGCCTATTTCATCGGCGACCTTTGGGAGAATAGGCCTTCCACCCAGGTGGGGCGGATCGGGAGGATCTTCGCATTCGTGGTGTTCGGGATCCTGGCGACCTACTCCCTCCACTCGGCCGTGGGCCTGACTTTTTACCGGGAAGCGGACCCCGTGGAGTCCCTGGTGTACGTCCAATCCGGGCCCGATACGCTGGAGGTGGAGCGCTGGTGCCGCCTGATTTCCTACGGTGAGACGGGCGGCCCCTATTACCAGGCGCCCGACAACGGCCAGGACGCCGATCGGAAACTCCAAGGCGGCATCGCCATGACCATCGAGGACAAGTGCTCCTGGCCTTTCGCCTGGAGCCTCAGGGACTTTAAGTTCCGGGGCCACCCGACCGCGGTCACCTCGGCGGACAATCCCATCATCATGACGGCCACCGAGTCGGACAACGTGGACTACGACCTTTTGACCAAGGCCGGCTACGTGAACCGCAAATACAAGCTTCGGATCTGGTGGGTCCCCGGTTGGTTCAAGAAAGGTTACCCTTCCGCCCCGATCAATTTCGGCCTGTTCAACGACTGGTTCTGGGGCAATTTCATCCCTCTGGGAACCAAACGGGGTGACATGGTGGATTGGGACGACCTGATCAACTGGATCCTCTACCGGAAGGTTTGGTCGGACTTGGGGAGCTATAACATGCGCCTTTGGGTCCGGGGTGATTTGGCGGCCAAGTACGGTTTCACGGATATCTCCCGGACGGATATCCCCTCGGATTACCCCCAGCCGGTGGACCTGTCGGTCAAACCCCAAATGACCGCACATCATTCACCTAAACGATAAAAGCAGGACATCAAAAGGCCGCTCCCATTTGGGAGCGGCCTTTTTTCTGGATCCTCAAGCCATCCGGACGCCTCAGGGCGCCAATGCCACCAACCTAACCGGCGCCTCCGATCCGCCTTGGATCGCCAACGGGAGGGCCCAAAGTTCCGCGCCCTTCGTGGGCATTTGGGCCAGGTTCGCGACGTTTTCCAATAGGTAATTCCCAGCCCCCAGAAATAGGTGGTGGACCGGATAGCCGGAATCACCCCGGTCGGGCGAAAGGGTATCGATCCCCAGACCGATCACGCCTCTTTCCAACAAACCCTCCGCCGCGGCCCCGGAGACCGAGGGGAAAACCAAACCATTCCGGTATTGATCGGGGCGGTCCCAGAACCGGTCCCAACCGGTCCGGATGAGGACCACGCATCCCGCCTCGAGGACCCCCGATTCCGACTCGTAGTCCTTGAGGTCATCCGGTTGCAGGACAAATTCCTCCGCAGCCCTGCTTGAAACATCCAATACCCGGCAAGGCGCCACGAGTTGTTCCAAAGGATAAAGTTCCACGGTCATCCCGGAACTGAATAAGTGGGATGGTGAATCCAAATGGGTCCCGACTCCCGTCTCCATCCGGATCGATTGAAGCTTGAAAGATGGCGCCGCGGGGTCCCTGGAGCCCGCCCCATTCCCCACTAACTGAAACCCACAGGATCCCTCCCAGGTCGGGATGCCAGGGTGAAGGGGATGGGTCAGATCAATGAATCGGCGGTTATTACGCACGAGGGCCTTTTCAAAATAAAAAAAGGGCGGACACCCTCACGGGTGCCGCCCTTTGTCGATCGGTCAAAGATGCGTCTCGCCGAAGTACTCCATGGGGATGTTGACCATGGAGTTTGAACCCGGCAATTTCCAATCTACCCCCAAGGTCGCGGACCATCCGAGGGGTTTGTTGAAATTCACCTCGACCGGAT